>NZ_JBIAIV010000005.1:0-262160 GCF_042871645.1 Streptomyces sp. NPDC005774
CCGGGCGCTTCCCTTCGGTCTTGCGTTTCCGACTCTATCAGATCTTTCCGATCCGATTTCCTCGGGGTTTCGCCTTCCGGGTCTCCGCTTTCGCGTTTTCCCTTTCCGGCGGTTCCGACTCTATCAGACCCTTTCGGGCCTGATTCCCAGTCGATGGGATTGCCGTCACGCTTTGGGCTTTCGCCCGTCGGCCTTTCGGCATTCACTACGCTAGCCGATTCCCTCGCTCGATTCATAATCGAGCTTCACCGGTTCGAAATTCAGGCATGAGGACATGACGAATTCGACCCTCTTGAGGGTGATCTTAAGTAGTGGGTTGACCGCTTCCGGCTGCAGGCGAACGCCGTACCCGGTTCAGCGGCTCGGACCACATTACGCATCTTCCAGGGGAGAGTCAACTTCTTCGGCGCTTCGGGACATGGGCCCGATACGGGCTCACGGTCGGGTCCTCGGCGATCCAGAAGCGCCAGGGGTGCACAGCTCCGTCGCCGGAGACCCCGGTGCGCGGGCCGCTGCGGACCTGATCGGAGGGAACAGAGGTTCCGGTGAGCATCCGCAGCGGGGTGTCGCTCGAGGTGCACACGTCCGTACCGTCCAGGGAACGGTCCACGTCCAGGGCCGTTGCCAGACGGGCCGGGCCTTTGGCCAGTTCCTTGTCGTTACGGGCCGAGAGTCGACGGGTGCGGGCGAGCTCGGCGCCCTCGATGATCTCGCCGGCCCGCAGGAGTACCCCGCTCGCCCGGTGCTCGGGCCCGCACACCAGGTTCATGCAGAACCACATGCCATAGGTGAAGTAAACGTATACATGGCCGGGCGGACCGAACATCACGCCGTTGCGGGCGGTGCGACCCCGGTAGGCGTGGGAGCCGGGATCGTTGGGGCCGTCGTACGCCTCGACCTCCGTCAGGCGGAGGGCTATCGGACCGTCCGGCGTGCTACGCACGACGAGCCGACCGAGCAGGTCGGGGGCGACCTCGAGGACGGGGCGGTCGAAGAACTCCCTGGGCAGGGGCGTACGGTCGGGGGTCGCGATCATGGCGCCCGAGAGTACTCCAGGCGGGTTCCGCCACGGGGTGGTCACAGAGCACCGTGCTTGCAAGGGTGACGGACACGGAACCGGCCAGAGCCGGATCGCGTTGTTAGGGATCGAAGGTCCACATGTGGCAACGACGCGATAGAGAACGACAAGGGGAGAGACATGGCGTTCAAGAAGCTGCTCGCGAGCCTGGGAGCCGGCGGGGCTTCGGTCGAGACGGTGCTGCACGAGGTCAACGTCGTTCCGGGTGGGGTCGTCCAGGGTGAGGTACGGATCCAGGGCGGGTCCGTGAATCAGCGGATCGAGGGTCTGGCGGTCGGGCTGCAGGCGAAGGTCGAGGTCGAGAGCGGCGACGAGGAGTTCAAGCAGAACATCAAGTTCGCCAAGTCACAGCTCGGTGGCGCCTTCGAGCTCCAGGCGGACGCCGTGCACGCGGTCCCGTTCGGCTTGGAGATCCCCTGGGAGACGCCGATCACGACGATCGACGGACAGCCGCTGCGCGGGATGAACATCGGTGTGACCACCGAACTCGCGATCGCGCGGGCCGTGGACTCCGGTGACCTGGACCCGATCAGTGTGCACCCGCTGCCGGCACAGAAGGCGATTCTGGACGCGTTCATCCAGCTGGGCTTCCGGTTCAAGAGCGCGGACATGGAGCGCGGCCATGTCCGGGGCACTCGGCAGAAGCTGCCCTTCTACCAGGAGATCGAGTTCTTCCCGCCGCAGCAGTACCACGGGCTGCAGCAGGTCGAGCTGACCTTCGTGGCCGACGACCAGGCGATGGATGTCGTGCTGGAGATGGACAAGAAGCCCGGTCTGTTCAGTGAGGGCAGCGACACCTTCCGGTCCTTCAAGGTGGGGCTGAACGACTACCAGGGCACCGACTGGGCCGCCTACCTCAACCAGTGGCTGTCGGAGGTCGGCAGCAAGCGGAACTGGTTCTAGGCTCGGTTCCCACCGAACGTAGGCGATCAGCAGGAGGTACCGAGGTGACCGAGCTCGAGCGACGTCCGCTCCCCCATGCCTTCCACCCGCCCGTACCGTCGTTCACGGTGACGAGCGGGGAGGTCCAGGAGGGCGCGACGCTCCAGGAAGCCCAGGTGCAGACGGGCGGCAACACCTCGCCGCAGTTGCGCTGGACGGGCTTCCCGCCGGAGACCAGGAGCTTCGCCGTGACCTGCTACGACCCGGACGCCCCGACGGGGAGCGGGTTCTGGCACTGGGTGGTGTTCGACATCCCGGCCTCGGTGACCGAACTGCCGACCGGGGCGGGCAGCGGCGGGTTCGAGGGGCTGCCCGAGGGCGCGATTCAGGCGCGCAACGACTACGGCACCAAGGACTTCGGCGGTGCGGCGCCGCCGCCCGGTGACGGACCGCACCGGTATGTGTTCACGGTGTACGCGGTGGATCAGGAGAAGCTCGGTCCGGACTCGGACGCGTCCCCTGCGGCCGTGGGCTTCAACCTGCGGTTCCACACGCTCGCGCGGGCCCAGCTGATCGGTGAGTACGAGGTGCCCGCCGGCTCCTGACCCGATCCCGGCGTTCACGGAACGTTTGCCCGCCCCTGGTCTTGGAATTGATCAGGGGCGGGCATTTTTGTTGCCGGGGGCGGGGGACACCTCCCGTGAAGCAGCAGATATTGCGTTGTCCATCTCGGCGTGCCCGGCCAGAGTTGATCCCAGTCCGCCGAGGGGTGGGCCGGTGGGCACGGAAGGTGGGCTGACATGCGGGACACGCTGGTACTGAACGCGAGCTTCGAGCCGTTGTCGACGGTGACGTTGAACCGAGCCGTCGTTCTGGTGCTTCAGGACAAGGCGGTCGTCGAGCAGGCCCATCCCGAGCTGCGGATGCGGGGAGCCGCGGTCGACATACCGGCGCCGCGGGTGATCAGGCTCTGCCAATACGTCAGGGTGCCGTTCCGAAGACGGGCGCCATGGTCGAGGCGGGGTGTGCTGGTGCGTGACCGGAACCGGTGCGCGTACTGCGGGCGGCGGGCCACCACCGTGGACCACGTGGTACCGCGGTCGCACGGTGGTCGGGACACCTGGCTGAATACGGTGGCCTCGTGCACGGAGGACAATCACCGCAAGGCGAACCGGACTCCGGAGCAGGCGGGGATGCCACTGCTGCGGCAGCCGTTCGAGCCGACTCCGGCGGACGCGATGCTGCTGGCGCTGGGGCGGGATGACTTGGACGCGCTGCCGGAGTGGCTGGCTCAGCCCGCGGCCTAGAACTGCTTCTCGTACGAGTACGGCGGGGCCCGCTTCCCTCGGGAAGCGGGCCCCGCCGTACTGCCGGCCGCGTACTGCCGGCCGCGTACTGCCGGCCGCGTACTGCCGGCCGCGTTCTGCTCGGCGCGTACTGCCCGTCGTCGGGTCAGTCGATGGAGGGCTTCTCCCGGCGTTCCGTGGTGGCGCCCGAGTTGCCGTTGCCACCGTCCTGGCCGCCGCCACCACCGAAGCCACCGAAGTTGCCCATGGCGCCGGACAGGCCCTTGAGCGCGTCGCCGATCTCGCTGGGGACGATCCAGAGCTTGTTGGCGTTGCCCTCGGCGATCTTCGGGAGCATCTGGAGGTACTGGTAGGAGAGCAGCTTCTGGTCGGGGTCGCCCGCGTGGATCGCCTCGAAGACCGTGCGGACGGCCTGGGCCTCACCCTCGGCCCGGAGGGCAGCGGCCTTGGCCTCACCCTCGGCGCGCAGGATCTGGGACTGCTTCTCGCCCTCGGCGCGCAGGATCTCGGACTGCCGGACGCCTTCGGCCTGGAGGATCGCGGCGCGCTTGTCGCGGTCGGCGCGCATCTGCTTCTCCATCGAGTCCTGGATGGAGGTGGGCGGCTCGATCGCCTTGAGCTCGACGCGGTTGACGCGGATGCCCCACTTGCCGGTGGCTTCGTCGAGGACCCCGCGCAGCGCCGCGTTGATCTCCTCGCGGGAGGTCAGGGTGCGCTCGAGGTCCATGCCGCCGATGATGTTGCGCAGAGTGGTGACGGTGAGCTGCTCGATCGCCTGGATGTAGCTGGCGACCTCGTAGGTCGCGGCCCGCGCGTCGGTCACCTGGTAGTAGATGACGGTGTCGATGTTGACGACCAGGTTGTCCTGGGTGATCACCGGCTGGGGCGGGAACGGGACGACCTGTTCCCGCAGGTCGATCCGGTTGCGGATGGTGTCGATGAACGGGACGACGATGTTGAGGCCCGCGTTGAGCGTGCGTGTGTAGCGGCCGAAGCGCTCGACGATGGCCGCGCTTGCCTGCGGGATGACTTGGATCGTCTTGATCAGGGCGATGAAGACCAACACCACCAGGATGATCAGAACGATGATGACCGGTTCCATCGTCGGTTCCCCGTACCCTTCTTCGTCTCGGCGCCTTCGGAAGATCTTATGCCTGCTGAAGATCTTGCTGGTCGAGTCTGCCAGACCGTAGTACAACTCGCTGGCGGTTCAGTCCAGTTGTTGTCCCGTGGGAGCACGTCGTACGAGGTCGATCGCGCAGGTCGTGCGGTCGGTCGTGCGGTCACATGACGATCGCCGTGGCTCCCTCGATCTCCACGACGTCCACTTCCTGGCCGGCTTCGAAGACACGGCCGGAGTCGAGGGCGCGTGCCGACCAGACCTCGCCGGCGAGTTTGATCCGGCCGCCGGAGCCGTCCACCCGCTCCAGTACGACCGCCTGTTTGCCCTTCAAGGCATCCACGCCGGTGGCGTGTTGGGGGCGTTGTGCGCGTTGTCGCTTCGCGATGGGCCGTACGACGGCGATGAGAGCGGTCGAGACGACGGCGAAGACCACGACCTGGAGCACGGCACCGCCACCGAAGATTCCGGAGACCACCGCGGCGGCGACTGCGCCCACCGCGAGCATGCCGAGTTCGGGCATCGCGGTGATCACCAGCGCGATGCCGAGTACAGCCGCGCCGATCAGCCACCAGAGCCATGCGTCGATGTCCACATCGTCATGGTAGGACCGCGCACCCGGTTACCGACAGAGCACCGGGGTGTGAACGGACCTTCTCGGCCCGGTTCTTGAGGGGGACCTGTCCTGGCGCGTTCCTGAACTCCTGGGTCTGCTCCCTGAATCCTCCCAAGAACAGAGCCGGGCCGGGCCCGGTTCGGGTCGCCGGTCTCAGGCCATCGGGAGGCCCTGTGCGGTCCAGCGGTCGCCGACCTGCTCCACGACCAGCGGAAGGCCGAAGCAGAGGGAGAGGTTGCGTGAGGTGAGCTCGAGTTCCAGCGGGCCGGCGGCGAGGACCTTGCCCTGACGGATCATCAGCACGTGGGTGAAGCCGGGGGCGATCTCCTCGACGTGGTGCGTGACCATGAGCATGGAGGGGGCGATCGGGTCGCGGGCGAGGCGGCCGAGACGGCGTACGAGGTCCTCCCGGCCTCCGAGGTCGAGGCCGGCGGCGGGCTCGTCGAGGAGCAGCAGCTCCGGGTCGGTCATCAGCGCGCGGGCGATGAGGGTGCGCTTGCGCTCGCCCTCGGAGAGGGTGCCGAAGGTGCGGTCCACGAACTCGGACATGCCCAGACGGTCGAGGAAGGCGTGGGCGCGCTGCTCGTCGACCTCCTCGTACTCCTCCTGCCAGCCGGCGGTCATGCCGTAGGCGGCGGTCAGTACGGTCTGCAGGACCGTCTGGTTCTTGGGGAGCTTGTCGGCCATGCCGTTGCCGGCGATGCCGATGCGCGGGCGCAGTTCGAAGACGTCGGTGCCGGGGGTGCCGAGGGTCTCGCCGAGAACGGTGGCGGTGCCGCTGCTGGGGAACAGGTAACTGGAGGCGATATTGAGGAGAGTGGTCTTGCCGGCGCCGTTGGGGCCGAGGATGACCCAGCGCTCGCCCTCCTTGACCGACCAGGACACCTGGTCCACCAGAGCCCGGCCCTCGCGGACCACGGATACGTCCTGAAGCTCCAGAACATCGCTCATGAGCGCGTTGTCTCCCCTTGCAGTGTGGCCGGGTCTCGGCTGTGTCGTACGCCTGTGATCGGTCCGCCGCCCCCGTGGGCGCAGCCCTCCATGAAATCTACGCCACCGGTCGGCCCGGACATCCCATAGGTCCTGTCCTTAGGGTGGAGGCATGCTCTCGGAACCACGTTCAGGACGTCTCACCTCATGGGGAAATGCCCTTTTCTCCGGTCTTGTCTCCCCTGATGACGCCGTGCTCGCCATCGTCGGCGACGACGCGGTGCACCGGGTGGAGGGGTTGCCGGGCGAGCCCGCGCCGGTGGGCCTCACGCTGGCGCTGGGCCGGCTGCGGGCGCTCGGGGTGACCGGGCTGCGGATCGCGCTGCCCACTCCTGGGCATCCGCTGGGGCTGAGCGGGCCGCCGGAGTTCAACGCGCGGGCGCTGGAGGCCGGGGAGGCGGTGGTCGGTCACGGGGCCGCCCTGGGGTTGGTGCCCCAGGTCCGGGAGGCCGGGCCCGAGGGTGATGTACATGTGGAGGTCGTCTGGCACTGCCTGCCGGTACGGGAGGCACCGCCCGCCGATGTGCCCTCGCTCGGCGAGGCGGAGCGGGAGCTGGCGGAGGCGCTGCGGGAGGCGACCGAGGTCCTGACGCGGCTGGACGTGGCCGGGTCGGGGCCGGTGGCCGAGGCGGCGCTCGACGCCTACCGGGCGCGGGTGGAGCCGGGGCGTCAGGTGCTGGCACCGGGATATCCGCCGCGGGCGGTGCGGGTGCTGGAGCTGGCGCAGCGGGTCGGGGCGCTGGTTTCGCTGGCCCGTACGAACGGGCACGGGGGCGCGGTGAGCGCGTCGGAGATGGCGGCCCGCGGGGAGGCTCTGCGTCCAGTGGAGCGGACGGCCCGGCGGGCGCAGGTCGCCGCGTACGGCTCCGTGGTGGAGGAGCGGGAGCGGGGCGTCGGGTGAGTGCCGGTTCGTCGGTGACCGGGAGAACGGCCCTTGTGCCCCCGGTGCCCCGGACAGCGACGACCATGCCGACCGGCCTCCCGGGTGAGGCCGGGAGGCCGGGGTCGTCACCGGTTCGGTGACAGGCGTCAGCCGTTGACCGCCACGTTGCCGAAGGCGGGGTTCAGCAGGCCGATCACGTTGACGCTGTTACCGGACACGTTGACCGGGACGTCGACCGGGACCTGGATGACGTTGCCCGAGACGACGCCCGGGGAGCCCACGGCCGTACCGTCGGCGTGCGCGCCGTCGGTGGCGGAGGCCATGCCCGTACCGGCGGCGAGCAGTCCGCCGGCCACCATCGTCACGGCCGCTGCCTTCTTCAGGTTCTTCACTTTCCGAGCCCTCCTCGCGGTCCCCGCGGCAGGCGCCGCGGTACGTACGGGACAACGGCGGGGGGCGAAGAAGGATGCGCCATCTGGGCGGCATTCCCACGACAGTATGAATCTCGGACCGGAGGGGAACCATCCGCACGGCGCCGGGCGTCACGCACCCGGCCGCCAGGCGGCCAGGCCGGTGCGGCGGATCAAGTCGGAGGCAACCGGTGGTATCCGTCCGACCAGGGTGAGCGAGAACTGGTGCGTTCAGCTGCAAGGCCGAGGAGGGCGTCGACGCGACGGGGTCCCCCTGCTCGAAGAGCTCGGGGGAGAGCATGCCGGCCCCACGTCTGCGGCATGATCCGCCGGACAGGCCCTGGTCGGGCCCTCGGGCGTCCGGAAGCACCCGAGGGCCCGGGCTCAGGTGCTCAGGTGCTCAGCCCGTGGCGTACGGCCCACAGGGCGGCCTGGGTGCGGTCCGACAGGTCGAGTTTCATCAGGATGTTCGAGACGTGGGTCTTCACGGTCTTCTCGGAGAGCACGAGGGCTCGGGCGATCTCCCGGTTGGAGCGTCCGTCCGCTATGAGGCCGAGCACCTCGCGTTCCCGCTCCGTGAGCGAACCGGCGCGGCCCTGACCGGAGTGGGTCTCCTCCTGGGCCAGCAGGGCACCGGCGACCTCGGCCTGGAGAAGGACGTGTCCGGCGTGCACGGAGCGGATGGCCCCGGCGAGCGCGTCGGGGTCGATGTCCTTGTACACGTATCCGGCGGCGCCCGCGCGCAGGGCCGGGACCACGGTGCGCTGCTCGGTGAAGCTGGTGACGATCAGCACGCGCGCGCGGTGGTCCAGTTCGCGGAGCCGGCGCAGGGCGTCCACCCCGTCCATGCCCGGCATCCTGACGTCCATCAGGATCACGTCGGGCCGCAGTTCGCCGGCGAGGGCGACTCCTTCGGCGCCGTCCGCGGCCTCGCCGACGACCTCGATGTCGTCCTGCACCTCCAGGAAGGTGCGCAGGCCCCGACGGACCACCTGGTGGTCGTCGACCAGCAGCACCCTGATCGCGTCAGCCACCGGGAACCTCCATCTCGATCGTGGCGCCCTTGCCGGGCGCCGATTCCACGGTCAGGCTGCCGCCGGCCCCGCTCGCCCGGTCGCGCATCGAGACCAGACCGAGGTGGCGTCCCGCGCGGCGGATGATCCCCGGGGCGAAGCCCTTGCCGTCGTCGGCGACCCGCAGGACGGCCCCGTTGCCCCTGCGTTCCAGGGTGACGTCGACCTGGTCGGCCTCAGCGTGCCGCAGCGCGTTGTGCAGCGCCTCCTGGGCCACACGCAGCACCGCTTCCTCCTGGGTGGCGGGCAGGGCGCGCACACCCTCGCAGGTGAAGGTCACGCGCGCGCTGTGCGCCCGGTCGAGGACCTGGACCTGGGTGCGGAGGGTGGCGACGAGACCGTCCTCGTCGAGGGCCGCGGGGCGCAGCTCGACGACCGCGGCGCGCAGCTCCTCGGCGGCCTCGGCCGCGAGTGCGGCGACCTGCTGGAGTTCCCCCTTGGCCCGGGACGGATCGCGGTCCACGAGGCGGGCGGCCGCCTGGGCGGTCAGGCGCAGGGAGAACAGTTTCTGGCTGACGGCGTCGTGGAGCTCGTGTGCGAGGCGGGAGCGTTCCTCGGCGATGGTCAGTTCGCGGCTGCGTTCGTAGAGCCGGGCGTTGGTGAGGGCGATCGCGGCGTGCTGGGCCAGGATGCCGAGGACGTCCTCGTCGTCCTGGGTGAATCCGCAGACGCCGTCCGGCTCGGGACCGTCCGAGGCCTGGGACGGGTGTCCCCCCACAGGCCTCAGCTTGTTGGCGAGGAAGAGGGCGCCGATGACCTCGTCGCCGTCGCGGATGGGCAGGCCCAGGAAGTCGACCAGGTCGGGGTGGGCGCTGGGCCAGCCCCCGAAGCGGGGATCCTTGCGCACGTCGGCGAGGCGCTGGGGCCCGTCCTCGCGCAGCATCGCGGCGAGCACGCCGTGCTGGCGCGGGAGGGGGCCGATGGCCTTCCACTGACCGTCGCTGACGCCGTCGACGACGAACTGGGCGAAGCCGCCGTGGTCGTCGGGGACACCGAGCGCGGCGTACTGCGCGTCGAGCAGCTCACGCGCCGAGGCGACGATCGTCTTGAGGACGTCGCGCACCTCGAGGTGCCTGCTCATGGCCAGCAGCGCGGTGCTCACCGCGGCGAGACCGGACGGGGGACCGTGGCTCATGTCCTCACGGTACCGGCGGGTCCCTCCCCCGCGGATCCGTCCGGTGGCGGCGGTGACCTGGGCCGGAGGTCGTAGGACCTCGGTCCTGCCGGGGCCCTCCGACGGCCTGCCGGAGCACCGGCCAAAACCCCTCACGGAATGACTTGCTCCAGCAACCCTCAGTGAGAACTGCGGGTGCCCGGTGTGAGGCCGGACATAGGGCGCACGTCACGTACGAAGGTGGATAGGAGAGAAAAAACGGGCGTCTCGGCGAGGCGGATAGTCCGATTCGCCCCTCATGCCCTATCTTGATCCACTATCCGCCTTCGTACGTCACACCTTTGCCCCGCTATTTTGCGGCCGCTAAGAATGGCTCCCGTCGCTCAGTGCCGTGGGTTGTCCCCCACGGCGTTCGTGCCGGAAGAAACCCTGCCCCCCACCGGACGTTGAGCGACCTCCGCGCTAGTCGAAGAGGTCTCCCACTCATGTCGAAGAACTTCCTCACCCGTGGTCATACCCGTGCGTTGAACCGCCATCACAAGATCGCCGTCGCCGGTGTCGCCGCCTTCGGTGCCGCCGCCATCGGCTTCTCGGCCACGCCGAGCAACGCGTCGACGACCACCACGAGCGAGGCGGTCCCCGCCACACGGATCTCGTACAGCACCGAGCCGATCAAGGACGTCAAGGGCACCATCACCGACCAGCTGGCCGGCTCCGGTGTGAAGACCGAGCTGATCGCGGCGAAGAAGCAGGCGGCCACCGACATCACGGCCAAGAAGAAGGCCGACGCGGCCGCGGCCAAGAAGAAGGCCGACGCGGCCGACGCGAAGAAGAAGGCCGAGCGGGAGCGCGAGGCCGAGGAAGCGGCCAGCCGCTCCGGCGACCGCCACTGGGGTGGCAAGCGCGGTGAGACCGGCAAGCGCGCCGACGCCGGCAAGCCCGACCGGAAGAGCTACACCGACAACCTCGACGGCTGGATCCGTGAGTCGCTGGACATCATGGAGGCCAAGGGCATCCCGGGCTCCTACCACGGCCTGCACAAGAACATCATCCGGGAGTCCTCGGGCGACCCGAACGCGATCAACGACTGGGACATCAACGCCATCAACGGCATCCCGTCCAAGGGCCTGCTCCAGGTGATCCCGCCGACCTTCCAGGCGTACCACGTGTCCGGCACGTCCTGGAACATCTACGACCCGATCGCCAACATCACCGCCGCCGCCAACTACGCGGCCGACCGCTACGGCACCATCGACAACGTCAACAGCGCGTACTGAGGCCGGCGCGGACCTCTTCTCGCGAACACGTACGCCGAAGGGCGGCACCCCCTGCTGACGGGGTGCCGCCCTTCGGCGTGCGTACAGCGTACGGATGGCGGGGTCACCGCGCGGGTCACCGTCCGCGTGTCACCGCACCGGTCACTTGCGCATGACCTCGGGCTCGTGCCGGCGCAGGAAGCGGGCCACGAAGAAGCCGCAGATCACGCCGAGGGCGATGAGCGCGCCCATGTCCATGAGCCAGGTCCCGGCGGTGTGCTCCCACAGCGGATCGGTGTCGCCCGGCGTCTCCGGTGGGCTGATCAGGTTGAAGTCCAACGTGGCACCGGAGGCGGCGACCGCCCAGCGCGACGGCATCAGGAACGAGAACTGGTTGACGCCGACCGTGCCGTGCAGCGCGAACAGGCAGCCGGTGAACACGACCTGGATGATCGCGAACATCACCAGCAGCGGCATGGTCTTCTCGGCGGTCTTCACCAGCGCAGAGATGATCAGACCGAACATCATCGAGGTGAAGCCCAGCGCCATGATCGGGATGGACAGCTCGAGCAGGGTGAAGCCACCGAGGACCAGCCCCTCCTCGGGAATCTCCCGGCTGGAGAAACCGATGACGCCGACCAGCAGGCCCTGCAGCACGGTGACCATGCCGAGCACGAACACCTTGGACATCAGATACGCCGAGCGGGACAGCCCCGTCGCGCGTTCCCGCTCGTAGATGACCCGTTCCTTGATCAGCTCACGTACGGAGTTCGCGGCGCCGGAGAAGCAGGCGCCGACCGCGAGGATCAGCAGGACCGTGGCGGCGGTGCCGTTGGGACGGATCTGGCCGGCCTGGTTGGGCACGTTCGGCAGCAGCCCCTTGTCGGGGTCGATGAGCAGACTGACCGCGCCGAGAACGGCCGGCAGTATCACCGTCAGGGCGAGGAAGCCCTTGTCGGAGGCGATCACCGAGACGTAGCGGCGCACCAGGGTGACGAACTGCGACATCCAGCCCTGCGGCTTCGGCGGCCGCAGCGCCTGCATCTGGGGGGTCGGTACGGACTGCGGCGCGACCGCGTCGATGTCCGCGGCGTACATCTGGTAGTGCTGCGAGCCCTTCCAGCGGCCCGCCCAGTCGTAGTCGCGATAGTTCTCGAATGCGGAGAAGACGTCGGCCCAGGTGTCGTAGCCGAAGAAGTTCAGTGCCTCGTCGGGCGGGCCGAAGTAGGCGACCGAGCCTCCTGGCGCCATCACCAGGAGCTTGTCGCAGATCGCCAGCTCGGCCACGGAGTGGGTGACCACGAGAACGGTGCGCCCGTCGTCGGCGAGTCCGCGCAGCAACTGCATGACATCGCGGTCCATGCCCGGGTCGAGGCCCGAGGTCGGCTCGTCCAGGAAGATCAGTGACGGCTTGGTGAGCAGCTCCAGTGCCACCGAGACCCGCTTGCGCTGGCCGCCGGAGAGGGACGTGATCTTCTTTTCCTTGTGGATGTCGAGCTTCAGCTCGCGCAGCACCTCGTCGATGCGGGCATCGCGCTCGGCGGCCGTGGTGTCGGCCGGGAAGCGGAGCTTGGCCGCATACTTGAGGGCCTTCTTGACGGTCAGCTCCTTGTGCAGGATGTCGTCCTGCGGGACCAGACCGATGCGCTGGCGCAGCTCGGCGAACTGCTTGTAGAGGTTCCGGTTGTCGTAGAGGACCTCGCCCTGGTCGGCCGGCCGGTACCCGGTGAGCGCCTTGAGCAGGGTCGACTTGCCGGAGCCGGACGGGCCGATGACCGCGATCAGCGACTTCTCGGGCACGCCGAAGGAGACGTCCTTGAGGATCTGCTTGCCGCCGTCGACCGTGACGGTCAGGTGCCGGGCGGAGAAGGACACCTCACCGGTGTCGACGAACTCCTCGAGCCGGTCACCGACGATCCGGAACGTCGAGTGGCCGACGCCGACGATGTCGGCCGGGCCGAGCAGCTGCGTCCCGCCCTTGGCGATCGGCATACCGTTGACGTAGGTGCCGTTGTGCGAGCCCAGGTCGCGGATCTCCATGCGACCGTCGGGCGTCGAGTGGAACTCGGCGTGGTTGCGCGAGACCTGCAGGTCGGAGACGACCAGGTCGTTCTCCAGAGCACGGCCGATCCGCATCACGCGGCCGAGCGAGAACTGGTGGAACGTGGTCGGACTGCGGTCGCCGTACATCGGCGCCGCCCCCGCGGCGCCCCCGGGGCCCTGCTGCTGCGGCACGTGCGGCGCGGGCTGCTGCGGCTGCTGCTGCTGCCAGCCGCCCTGGGCCTGCGCCTGCTGCTGCCCCTGCTGGACCCAGCCCGGGGCCGCCCCCTGCACCCCCTGCGCGGCGTACGGCTGCTGCGGCGAGGCGGCCGGGGCCACGGCGCCGGACAGGGTCACACGCGGCCCGTCGTTCGCGTTGCCCAGGTTCAGCGCCGTGTCGGAGCTGATCTCCAGATGATGGATCCGCTGGCCCTGCGCGAACGTGCCGTTGGTGCTGCCATGGTCCTCGACGACCCAACTGCGCCCGTTGAAGCTGATCGTGACATGACGCCAGGACACCCTGGCATCGTCCACCACGACATCCCCCTGCGGATCGCGTCCCAGGGTGTACGACCTGGACGGATCGAGCGTCCAGGTCCGTCCGTTTGATTCCAGTACGAGTTCCGGCACTCCATGCCCCACTGAGTTGTCCCCCGAATTTCCCCCATCGCAGGGAGTCTAGGGATGTCGAACATCGGGGGGAACTATTTCAGGCTCGGCCCTCCGACCGGAAGTCGGGCCTTGCGAAGCGGACACCCGACGCTTCGGATGCCGCCGTTGACGGCGTTGAAACCGGGCCGGAGAGTGGTAAAGCACGCGAGGGGGACATGCGCGGCCACCTCGCCGCGGAGCGGATCGGGGGGTCTGCCATGAGTGCTGCCACGGGCGTCGGTACCACGGGGCACGGCACGCGCGTGCCGTGGGTGGACGTCGTGATGTCCGCGGTCGCCGGGGTGAGCTGGGCGCTGATCGGGATGGCGGGGACGGCGGTGCTCGGGCTGCGTCTGCTGGACGCGGACTCGGCGGGTTCCCTGGGGCCGATGACGGCCGCGGTGGTGGCACTGGCGGCCGGCGGCTCGGTCACCCCGTCCGGGGATGTGTCGGCGTTCGGGCTGTCGGGTGCGGAGGCGAGTACGGCCGTCGAGCTCACGCCACTGGGGGTGAGTCTGGTCGGTGCGCTGCTGTTGTCGTATTTCTTCCTACGGTCCCTGCGGGCCGCGGGTGCCGTGTTGTCGCCGGCCGAACTCGTCGCCCGCGCGGGCACGGTCGTAGCGCTCTTCGTGGGGATGTCGGGCGGGCTGGTGTGGGCGGGCCATGATGTCGTGACGATCGACGGGGGCGCGCTGGGGCCGGCCGACCTGCCGGGCGGTGGCGGCGGCGGGCCGGCGATTCCGGGGCTGGGGGACCTCGGGGACGTCGGGGGTCTGCTGCCGGACCGGGTCGGCGACCTCGTCGACGCTCAGGCGACGGTCGGGTTCACCGTCGAGACGGTGCCGACCCTGCTCGGCGGCCTGGGCTGGTCGGTCGGCGTCCTGGCCGTCGCGTTGCTCGCGTCCCGGCGCACCCCGCTGCCACGCGGCTGGGAAGCCGTGCACCGGGTCGTACGGCCTGCCGTGTCCGCCCTGGTCATGGTGGGGTTG
Source organism: Streptomyces sp. NPDC005774 (assembly GCF_042871645.1). NCBI lineage: Bacteria > Bacillati > Actinomycetota > Actinomycetes > Kitasatosporales > Streptomycetaceae > Streptomyces > Streptomyces sp. NPDC005774. The sequence continues at coordinate 14,410 of NZ_JBIAIV010000005.1, forward strand.
GTGGCGGTGGCGGCGGGGTACGCGGCGGCGGGGTACGCGGCGATCGACGACGACCATCCCCGGCGGATCGCCGGAGCGGCTCTGCTGGGCGCGCCGAACGGGGTGTGGCTCGGCGTCCCGATCGGGCTGTTCGTGCCCTGGGACGGGCGGGCGACGGGTGCGCTGCTCGGTGTTCTGCCACACCCTGTGGACGACCTGCTGCGCATGGGTTCCGGGCAGCAGGTCACGCTGGCCCGGCTGGCCGGACTCGACGGGCGGGTGTGGCTGCTGGGGGTGGCGGCCGCGGTGATGATGCTGCTGGCCGGTGTGCTGGTCGCGGTACGGACGCCGCTGGAGGCGGCGGCCGGGCCGGGGGATCCGGGTGGCGGGGTGCCGGGCGCGCCCGGCACCGGTGGTGCGGGTGCCCTACGGAAAGGGGGCGCCGCGGGGTTCGCCGGGCGGTGTGCGCTGCGGCTGGGGGTCGCGACGGCGTTGGCCCTGCCTCTGCTGGCCCGGCTGACGGAGGTGTCGGCGAACGCCTCCCTGTCCGTGCTCGGCTTCGACGTGTTCGGCGCGGGCATCGAGCTGCACGGGAACCTCGGCATGGCGCTGCTCATGGGGGCCGTCTGGGGCGCGGGCGCGGGTGCCGTGGGGGCGCTGCTGGCGTGGGCGAGCGGGGCCGCGGGACGGCGGGCGGCACCGCCGGCGCAAGCGGCGGCCCCGGCCCGGGTGGATGTCCGGGCCGGGAAGGACACGGCGGACGCGGCGGGTACAGCGGGCGTCGGCGGCACGGAGGTCGTACGGGGCGCCGGGGCTGTCGGCCCTACGGAAGGCGGGCCGTCGTCCGGGGCGGGAACCGGGCCGTATGCGCCGGGGATGCCGTACCGGCCACCGAATCCGGACACCAACCCCTATTTGACCGTGCCCGAGGAGTTGTGGGGGCCGCAGGACACGCGCCCGCCCGGAGAGGGGCGGCAGCGGCCCGGTCCCCCACCGGCACTCGGTGACATGCGGCCGCCCGGCCGAGCGGCGGGCGAGCCTCCCCGGGACGGCGGTGGACCGGGCGAACCGGGCGCGGGCGAGCCGGGCGACGGCGACATCTCCGATGCTCCTACCGTGATCCGTCCCGTCGAACCGCCTCCGCGTGGCCGGCCCCGGGGCGGGCGGTCCGAGGGCGGGCAGCCCGGGAGCGGCGGGTCCGGGCGTGGTTCCGGGCCCCCGGCCGGGAGGCGGTCGCCGTTGTGGCCGGACGAGGGTCCACCGCCCCCGTCGCCTCCTCCCCCGGCACCGCGCGGGCCCGGTGGCGGACGGTGAGGAAGGCGCGGTGGGGGAGGCTGCATCCGGAGCACGTAAGGTCCGGGACACCTTTGGGTCGCCGAGAGTTCGCTGTCCGCCAGACGGACCTCGGGCGCGCGGGGCACTGCGTGCCGGATACGGTGGGAACACCATGAGCGCATCGCAGACCTCGGACGTTCCCACGCTCCTCGTCAAGATCTTCGGCAAGGACAGGCCGGGCATCACAGCCGGCCTCTTCGACACCCTCGCCGCCTACTCCGTCGATGTGGTCGACATCGAGCAGGTCGTCACCCGTGGCCGAATCGTGCTGTGCGCGCTCGTGACCGAGCCGTCGCAGGGCCTGGAGGGCAATCTACGGGCGACCGTCCACAGCTGGGCGGAGTCCATGAAACTGCAGGCGGAGATCATCTCCGGCATCGGCGACAACCGCCCGCGCGGACTCGGCCGTTCCCTGGTCACCGTGCTGGGCCACCCTCTCACCGCAGAGACGGCAGCGGCTATCGCCGCGCGGATCACCCGGTCCGGCGCCAACATCGACCGTATCTTCCGGCTCGCCAAGTACCCGGTGACCGCGGTGGAGTTCGCGGTGTCCGGCACGGAGACGGAGCCGCTGCGCACCGCCCTGGTGACCGATGCGGCGAAGCTCGGCGTCGATATCGCCGTCGTCGCGGCCGGACTGCACCGGCGCGCCCAGCGTCTGGTCGTCATGGATGTGGACTCCACGCTCATCCAGGACGAGGTGATCGAACTCTTCGCCGCCCATGCCGGGTGCCAGGACAAGGTCACCGAGGTGACCGAGGCGGCGATGCGCGGGGAACTGGACTTCGAGCAGTCGCTGCACGCACGCGTGCGGTTGCTGGCGGGACTGGACGCGTCCGTGGTGGACAAGGTGCGCAGCGAGGTACGGCTGACACCGGGCGCCCGTACCCTGGTCCGCACGCTGAAGCGGCTCGGCTACCAGGTGGGTGTGGTCTCCGGGGGGTTCACCCAGGTCACGGACGATCTGAAGGAGCGGCTCGCGCTGGACTTCGCCCACGCCAACACCCTGGAGATCGTCGACGGGAAGCTGACCGGCAGGGTCACGGGCGAGATCGTGGACCGGGCGGGCAAGGCGCGGCTGCTGCGCCGGTTCGCCGCCGAAGCGGGGGTCCCGTTGTCGCAGACCGTGGCGATCGGCGACGGCGCGAATGATCTGGACATGCTCAACGCGGCGGGTCTCGGTGTCGCCTTCAACGCCAAGCCGGTGGTACGTCAGGCCGCCCACACGGCCGTGAACTTCCCCTTCCTGGACACGGTCCTGTACCTGCTGGGCATTACGCGTGAAGAGGTCGAGGCGGCGGACATCCTCGACCTGGACTGAGCCGCGCGGAGGGTCCACGGGCCCACCGGCCGCACCGCACCCGATCCGTCCGGTCCGCGGCCTTCCCGTGCGCGGCCTTCCTCTCCCCGGCCGCCGGTTCCCTTGCGGGGAACGGGGCCCGTCGCCTGATCCACGCCGTCGGTGCCGGGCCCCGCCGTCACGCCGGGTGGGTCACTCGCTGGGAGCCCAGTAGTCGAGCAGGGTGGCGACGCCCGGCTCCAGGGACTTCCAGGAGCCGGTGAAGGACAGCACGGCGAACGCGGCTGCCGGGTAGCCGCGGCGGCTCATTCGCTCGCCCGCGTCCCCCTCGGCCGATCCGGCGAGGATCTCGGCGGCTGCCTGGATCCCGGGATTGTGGCCGACCAGGAGCACGTTCTGCGCGTCGTCCGGGGTTTCGTTCAGCAGGGCGATCAGCTCACCGGGCGAGGCCTCGTAGATCCGCTCCTCGTACACCGTCTTCGGTCGCTGCGGAAACTCGTGAACCGCGAGTTTCCACGTCTCCCGGGTCCGGCTCGCGGTGGAGCACAGGGCCAGATCGAAGGCGATGGCGGAGTCGGCGAGCCTGCGTCCGGCGACTGCGGCGTCCGTCCTGCCACGCTCGGCGAGCGGGCGCTCATGGTCGGTCACCGGTGGCCAGTCGGCCTTCGCATGCCGGAAAAGGACAATCCTGCGAGGTTCTGCGACGCTCATGTGACCCAGCTTCGCACGAAACAGGCCATGGGGCGCAGGTAGTTGACGGCCACTTCCAGGGTGCTCAGCGGGCCATGAGCCGCTGTGCCCGCTCGATGAGGTGGGTGATCCCGGGCTCGGCGGTCGCCGCGTGCGCGTCCGCGGGGTTCAGGAGCAGGGTGAGCAGCGCGACGAAGGCGAGTGCGGGCAGGGCGAGGGCCCACCACGGCAGCCGGATGTCGACGCCGCCCCGGGGGGCCGGGAGGGGCCGGGTGTGCGTGCGCGCCGACATGGGGCCTCCGCTCTTCGAGTGGTCCGTGTCCGCGTCTCGCGGCCACATCTCGAAGGTATGTACTCCCGGGCTCCCAGCCCATCCGGTGACCCACCTACTTGACCCTGAGCCTGGCCCCCTAGGGGATGGGGGTGCCAGCACCACCATGGGCCCCGGACCGGGGTGACGACGGGGGTGTCACGGCGCCAGAATGCTCGCGATCACACCGATGACGATGAAGATGGCGAAGAACGCGCCGAAGACGAGCAGCATCTTCTTCTGGCCGTTCTGGGGGTTCGGGTCGAGGACTGGCATGGGGCAAGTCTCGCACCCGCCACCGGTCCGGCGCGCCCCGGGGCGCGGCGGGTCGGAAACCCGGAAGGCCGCGGGCTCAGCGGCCGGCCGCCGCCTCTTCCTCCACCGTGCGGTCGCGGCCCGCCAGCACGCCCGCGACCATCTGCGGGATCAGCAGGGCGGACACGAGCGCCAGCGGCAGACCCCAGCCGCCGCTGTGCTGGTAGAGGACGCCCACCAGGAGGGGGCCCGGGAGGGAGATCAGATAGCCGGTGCTCTGCGCGAAGGCCGACAGCTTGGCCACACCCGCGCCGGACCTCGCCCGCATCCCGACCATGGTGAGCGCGAGCGGGAAGGCGCAGTTGGCGATGCCCAGCAGCAGCGCCCAGACCAGGGCGCCGGTGGCGGGCGCGAAGTACAGCCCGGCGTATCCGGCCAGGCCGCTCATGCCGAGCACGACCACGATCGGGCCCTGCCGGGGCAGCCGCGCGGCGACGCGCGGGATGACGAAGGCGAGCGGCACGCCCATCACCATGATGAGCGCGAGCAACAGCCCGGCCGTGCTCGCGGGCACGCCCGCATCCCGGAAGATCTGCGGCATCCAGCCCATGGTGATGTAGGCGGCGGTCGCCTGGAGCCCGAAGAAGACGGCCAGCGCCCAGGCGGTCCGGCTGCGGGTGATCCGCAGCCCGGGTGCGGGCTCCTGCTCCCGTGACGGGCGCCCACCGGGCGCCCGCTCCCCCGGCGTTCCCTCTCCCGGCGTGTGCCGCTCCGCCCTGCGCCGCTCCCGCGCGGGCGTCCGCTCTGCCGGTGCCCTGCCCCGCTCCCCCACGAACGGGAGCCAGGACAGTACGGCAGCCGCGGCGAGCGCCGCCCACAGGACGAGTCCCGACTTCCAGTTCCCGCCCAGCGCCTCGGTCGCCGGCACGGTCACCGCGGCGGCCAGAGCCGTACCGAGGGCGAGGGCCATCGAGTACAGGCCGGTCATGGAACCGACCCGGTCCGGAAACCACTGCTTGACGATGACCGGCATCAGGACGTTGCTGACGGCGATGCCCATGAGCGCGAGGGCGCTGACCGCCAGGAAGCCCGCCACGCTCCCCGTGAACGGGCGTATCAGCAGGCCCGCGCAGATGGCGACCAGGCCGGCGCACACCACCGTGCCCGATCCGAAGCGGCGGGCCAGACGCGGGGCGGTGACTCCGAAGACGGCGAAGCACAGCGAGGGCAGGGAGGTGAGCAGCCCGGCCACAGTGCCGCTCATACCGAGCCCGGTACGGACCTCCTCGAGCAGCGCGCCGAGGCTGACGATGGCGGGTCGGAGGTTCAGCGCCGCCAGCACGATGCCGATGACGAGCAGCCGCACCGTCCACGCGCGTGAGCCGGCCCGTCCGGCCCTCCGGTCACCGGCCTCCGGCTGGCCCGGCTCCGGGCCGTCGGGCCCTCCGGTCCGCCTCTCACGGATCCTTGTGCTGTCGGATGCCGGAGCCGCCGCGCACGCGGTCGTGGACGCGTCCGTCCAGGATTCCTCACCAGCCATGAGACTCATCATAGAATCATAGGATGATTGGTTGTCCACGCCTGGAGCGCCGCCCGGCGCCTCCGTCGTGCGAAGGTGTGTCATGCCCCTGAGCCACCCCCGTCGTTCCGTCCTGTCCGAGCAGGTCATCGCCGCTCTGCGCGCCCAGATCACCTCGGGCGAGTGGCCGGTCGGCTCCCGCATCCCGACCGAGCCGGAGCTGGTGGAGCAGCTGGGGGTGGCCCGTAACACGGTCCGCGAGGCCGTCCGCGCGCTGGCGCACAACGGGCTGCTGGACATTCGCCAGGGCTCGGGCACGTATGTCGTCGCCACGAGCGAGCTGGCGGGTGTGATGCACCGCCGTTTCGTCGACGCCGACCCCGGGCACATCGCGGAACTGCGCTCCACCCTGGAGGCGTCCGCGGCGCGGCTGGCCGCCCGGCGGCGCACCGAGAAGGACCTCAAGCAGCTCGACACGCTGCTGCTGCGCCGCGAGGAGGCCTGGGAGTCGGGTGAGGCGGAACCGTTCGTGGCGGCGGACGCCACCTTCCACCTCGCCGTCGTGGCCGCGTCCCACAACGACGTGCTGACCACGCTGTACGCGGACCTGAGCGAGGTCCTGCGGGACTGGCTGCGCGACGACGTGGGCCAAGAGCTGACCCCGGAGACGCACATGGACCACGCGCGGTTGGTGGACGCGATCCGCGCGGGTGACGCGGCGACGGCGGCCGAGGAGGCCGCCGCCTATCCGCTCGTGTGCCGTCCGGGGCGCGTCAGCCCGCCTTCCGGTGGCTGATCCACGCCGTCCCGACCGCATCCCAGCAGCGTCCGGCGAGCCGCACGGTCTGCGCGGGTCCTGCGGCCACCGGGGCGCTGTCGCTGTCGAGGTCCCACCATCGGACGCATTCGATGTGCAGGCGCACATGGTCGGTGTCCGGGTAGGGGTTGTGGCAGTAAGCCGTCACCCAGGACCCGTCGACCCCGATCCGGCAGGCGGCCCCGAACGGATCGTCGGCCGCCGCACCGGCCGCCCCGTCGTCGTCCGGTCCCACGTCCGCGGGGTACACGCGCACGTGGGGCATCGCGTCGTACGACAGGATCGGCACGAGGCCGATACCGGCAACGACGGTGGTGGTCATCGAGACCAGGCGATAGAAGCGCACAAGGGGACCTCCTCGGCCGTGCTGGGGAGGGGGATCACGCGACGAACGCGTACTCCACGGTCCCTCGTCGACGCCGGACCCCGCCTGTCCTGCTGAGCCGGTCGGGTGACATGGCCGAGGGCCCGCACCCTCACGGGTACGGGCCCTCGGCAGGACGTGGGTGCCCCTAGGCGCCGACGGCGTGCAGTCCGCCGTCCACGTGGACGATCTCGCCCGTGGTCTTCGGGAACCAGTCGCTCAGCAGGGCGACCACACCGCGGCCGGCCGGCTCGGGGTCCTTCAGGTCCCACTCCAGCGGGGAACGGCTGTCCCACACGGAGGCCAGCTCGGTGAAGCCCGGGATGGACTTGGCGGCCATGGAGCCGAGCGGGCCCGCCGAGATCAGGTTGCAGCGGATGTTCTGCTTGCCCAGGTCACGCGCCATGTAGCGGCTGGTCGCCTCCAGGGCGGCCTTGGCGGGGCCCATCCAGTCGTACTGCGGCCAGGCGTACTGCGCGTCGAAGGTGAGGCCGACGACGGAGCCGCCGTTCTGCATCAGCGGCAGGCAGGCCATGGTCAGCGACTTCAGGGAGAACGCCGAGACGTGCATGGCCGTGGAGACCGACTCGAACGGCGTGTTGAGGAAGTTGCCGCCGAGCGCGTCCTGCGGAGCGAAGCCGATGGAGTGCACGACGCCGTCGAGGCCGCCGAGCTCCTCGCCCACGATGTCCGCGAGCCGGCCGAGGTGCTCCTCGTTGGTCACGTCGAGCTCGATGACCTTGGTGGGCTTGGGCAGCTTCCTGGCGATGCGCTCGGTCAGCGTGGGCCGCGGGAAGGCGGTCAGGATGATCTCGGCGCCCTGCTCCTGGGCCAGCTTGGCCGTGTGGAAGGCGATGGAGGACTCCGTCAGCACACCGGTGATCAGGACGCGCTTGCCCTCGAGAATTCCGCTCATGTCGTTCAGTGACCCATTCCCAGTCCGCCGTCAACGGGAATGACGGCTCCAGTGATGTACGAGGCGTCGTCCGAGGCGAGGAACCGCACCGCGGCGGCGATCTCCTCGGGCTGCGCATACCGGCCGAGCGGCACCTGCGAAACGATGCCCGCCCGCTGCTCGTCGGTGAGCACCTTGGTCATGTCGGTGTCGACGAAACCGGGTGCGACGACGTTGAAGGTGATGTTGCGCGAGCCCAGTTCACGGGCGAGGGAGCGCGCGAAGCCGACCAGGCCGGCCTTGGACGCGGCGTAGTTCGCCTGTCCCGCCTGGCCGGCCAGGCCCACCACCGAGGAGATCAGGACGACCCGGCCCTTACGGGCGCGCAGCATGGCACGGTTGGCACGCTTGACGATCCGGAAGGTGCCGGTGAGGTTGGTGTCGATGACCGAGGTGAAGTCCTCCTCGGACATGCGCATCAGGAGCTGGTCCTTGGTGATGCCGGCATTGGCGACGAGCACCTCGACCGGGCCGTGCTGGGCCTCGATCTCCTTGTAGGCCTGCTCCACCTGCTCGGAGTCGGTGATGTCGCACTTGACGGCGAGGAATCCCTCGGGGGGCTCCCCCGAGCGGTATGTGATGGCGACCTTGTCACCGGCGTCGGCGAACGCGCGGGCGATGGCGAGGCCGATGCCTCGGTTGCCTCCGGTGACGAGAACCGAGCGGCTCAACGGATCACCCTTTCGATAGCGGTCTGGTTCCCCCGCCCGAACACCTGAATGACAGGCGGCGACGGCAGGCGGCTTCACCGAAAACCTATCGGTCGGGACGCTCCCCGGAGCAATCGGGCACCGACAGTGCCACCGGAGCGTCACTGTCGGATCCCTACAGTCGGCGCCCCCGCAGACAGTCGGGGTCAGTCCGCCATTCCCGGCGCGTGCGCGGCCGGCCCTTCGGTGCGAGCGGTCTCGAGCATCCTGCGGTCGTAGGTCACCAGGGCGGTCAGGTCGTCGTCCCGCAGCGACATCGCGCTGGCCACCTGGACGGCGTCCAGCGTCCTCAGACACCCGACGAGCAGGGCCGCTCCGTCACGCACCTCTCGAGTGAGGAGGATCTCGGTGATCCGGGCGTCCAGGTCCTCCATCGCCTTGGGGAAGTACCCCATGAGGTCCAGGGTCCGTACGGTCTCCACGAAGCCGAGCGTGCTGGTGGCCAGCGGCTCCGTGACTCGCTGGTAGATCAACGGTCGTCCTCTTCGCGCCCGGCCAGCAGCAGCGCCACGGGGTCGACATCTTCCGGCACCTCGTAGTGCGGCATGCTGTGCCGCTCGGCGGCGGTGACCGCCTTCAGCTTGATCTTTCCTTGCGCCACCAAGTGCGCGTACCGCTCCATGGGGCCACCGGCCGGAAAGGTCATCTCCGACCACCGACCGTCGCACTGCCAGGCAATCCGGCCGCTCACCCGGTCAGTTGACCCCGTCGAGGTCGTGAGAGACCAGACACCGCACCTGCTTCCCGACCGGCGTGGTCACCAGGTCCCAGCCGGGTGCCAAGAGGTCCATCAGCGGGAGCCCTCGCCCCGACTCGGCCTCCCCGTCGTCGAGCCGGACTCCGGGAACGCGTCGCGGGTGACGGCTCCGGTCCGGGTCGTGCAGCCGTACCCACACCCCGGCCGGTCCGGTCTCCACCTCGGCGACCAGCGGCGCGTGATCACCGCAGGCTCGCACCGCGTTCCCGTACAGCTCGCACAGGACGAGCTGCGCCGCGTCGACCAGATCGGCCCCGGCACCGTGGTCCCGGAGGGAGCGGGCGGTGAGCCCTCGGACGGCCCGGAGGTTTCCCGGGGAGGCCGACATGTGGAGGGCGAAGCCGGCGGGAGTGGGGGTGAGGTAGTGACCCAGGGATCGGGTCGCGGCGAGGGGGTACAGGAAGGAATCGGGTGTGACGGACACAGGGCTCCTTGAGGGGTGCGCTCCGATTTGGCTCGGTTACAGCCAAGTTGAGAGTGACGCCAATCCAAGGAGAATCGCAACCTTTCTACCCAATCGAGTGACGAATCCATCCGCCCGTGGTCGCGACAGCAATTTCAGTGCAGGCTTTTCTCATGCCCAACTCCCCCATGGTCCCGACAGTCCGACGACGCCGCCTCGGAGCCACCCTGCGCCGGTTCCGCAACGAGGCGGGGCTCAGCCTCGACCAGGCTGCCGAGGCCATGACGTGGAACGGCCCGAAGATGTCGAAGATCGAGAACGCCGTCCAGGGCATCAAACCCGGGGATCTCGCGGAGCTGCTCAAGGTGTACGGGGTCACGGACCCAGACGTCTGCGCTGTACTCGAAACCCTGCGCCGTGACGCTGCGAAGAAGGGCTGGTGGCAGGCCTATTCCGGGATCGTGCAGCCCGCCTACGCCGACTACATCTCCCTGGAGACCGACGCCGAGCAGGTCTGCGTATGGACCCCGCTGCTGATCCCGGGGCTGCTCCAAACCGCCGCCTACGCCCGCGAGACGATCACCGGGATCACCACGACCCGCACTCCCGAGGAAGTCACGGCACTTGCGGAGGTCCGTATGGCACGGCAGTCCGTGCTGACGCGGCCCGGCGCTCCGTTGGAAGTATGGGCCATCATTCACGAGGCGGCCCTGCACCAGAGGTTCGCCGCACGCCCGGCCACCATGCGCGAGCAGCTCCGCAAACTGCTGGACGCCTCCGAACTCCCGAATGTGACGGTCCAGATCATGCCGCTGGCCTCCACCGCGCACCCAGGACTCGAAGGTGGGTTCAGTCTCACCAAGTTCAGGCCGCCACTGCCGGAAGTCGTCCTCTTGGAGAACGCCGGGAGCGCGACATACGTTGAAGGCGAAGACGCTTCACCCTTCGCGAGGGCGTACGAGCGCATCCGGGCCACCGCACTGCCCGTGGAGGACTCGCTCGTCCGCATCGCCGAATTGGAAGAAGGCCTGAGACAGTGACCGACCGCAAGACCGAGCTGTACCTGCTGGACCTCACCGATGTCGAGTGGCGCAAGGCGTCCGCGAGTGGTGCCGAGAACGACTGTGTCGAGATAGCCGTGCTGCCCGGTGACGGCCGTGCGGTACGGGATTCGAAGAACCCGGAGCGGGAGCCGTTGCGCTTCACCGCCTCGGAGTGGGCGGCGTTCCGCGCGGGAGTGATATCCGGGGAACTCTGAGCGGGGGCTGACGAGAGGCAGCCTGCCGCCTCGGCCTGTCGGCGCACGCATGATTCACTGCCTTCGACGGTCCTCCGGCGAGCGTTCGAAGGGAATTCCCACCCGTGCCCCACGAAGTTGATCAGACATTCCTGGCCCTGCCCCTGCGCCCCCTCGCCGACGCGGCGCTCGCACGGGCGCGCTCGCTCGGGGCGGAGCACGCGGATTTCCGGCTGGAGCGGGTGCGCGGCGCGTCCTGGCGGCTGCGGGACGCCAAGCCGGCCGGGTCGTCGGACACCACCGATCTCGGGTACGCGGTGCGCGTGGTGCACGGCGGGGCGTGGGGTTTCGCGTCCGGCGTGGATCTCACCCCGGGCGCCGCCGCCAAGGTCGCGTCGCAGGCCGTGGCGATGGCGAAGCTGTCCGCACAGGTGATCCGGACGGCCGGGTCCGAGGAGAAGGTCGAGCTGGCCGACGAGCCGGTGCACGCCGAGAAGACCTGGGTGTCGTCGTACGAGGTCGACCCGTTCGACGTGCCCGCCGCGGAGAAGGCCGGGCTGCTGGCCGAGTGGAGCGCGCGGCTGCTGGCGGCGCGCGGGGTGGACCATGTGGACGCCTCACTGCTCACCGTGCACGAGAACAAGTTCTACGCCGATACGGCCGGGACCGTGACCACCCAGCAGAGGGTGCGGCTGCACCCCGTGCTCACGGCCGTGTCCGTCGACGAGTCGAGCGGTGAGTTCGACTCCATGCGCACCCTCGCGCCGCCCGCCGGGCGTGGCTGGGAGTACCTGACGGGCACCGGCTGGGACTGGGACGACGAGCTGGAGCGGATTCCCGGGCTGCTGGCCGAGAAGATGCGCGCGCCGAGTGTCGAGCCGGGCCTGTACGACCTGGTCGTGGACCCGTCCAACCTGTGGCTGACCATCCACGAGTCCATCGGGCACGCCACCGAGCTGGACCGGGCCCTCGGCTACGAGGCCGCCTACGCCGGCACCTCCTTCGCCACCTTCGACCGACTGGGAAAGCTGAAGTACGGCTCCGAGGCGATGAACGTCACCGGCGACCGCACCGCCGAGCACGGCCTGGCGACCGTCGGGTACGACGACGAGGGCGTCGAGGCGCAGTCCTGGGACCTGGTGAAGGACGGCACGCTGGTCGGCTACCAGCTGGACCGGCGGATCGCGAGACTGACCGGGTTCGAGCGGTCCAACGGGTGCGCGTTCGCGGACTCCCCCGGGCATGTGCCGGTGCAGCGCATGGCCAATGTGTCGCTGCGGCCGGATCCGGCCGGGATGTCGACCGAGGATCTGATCGGGGGCGTGGACCGGGGCATCTATGTCGTCGGTGACCGGTCGTGGAGCATTGATATGCAGCGGTACAACTTCCAGTTCACCGGTCAGCGTTTCTTCCGGATCGAGAACGGGCGGATCGCCGGGCAGTTGCGGGATGTCGCCTACCAGGCCACGACCACCGACTTCTGGGGCTCCATGACGGCGGTCGGCGGCCCGCAGACGTATGTCCTCGGGGGCGCCTTCAACTGCGGCAAGGCCCAGCCGGGGCAGATCGCGGCGGTCTCGCACGGCTGCCCCTCCGCCCTCTTCAAGGGCGTCAACATCTTGAACACCACGCAGGAGGCCGGTCGATGAGCGCGCGTGTGACCACCAAGCCGCACGAGATCGTCGAGCGCGCTCTCGCACTGTCCCGAGCCGACGGCTGTGTCGTGATCGCCGACGAGCAGTCGACCGCCAATCTGCGCTGGGCGGGCAACTCGCTCACCACGAACGGTGTCACGCGCGGGCGCACGCTCACCGTCATCGCCACCGTGGACGGCGTGGAGGGCACCGCGTCCGGCGTGGTGTCCCGGTCGGCGGTGACCGTCGACGAACTGGAGTCCCTGGTGCGGGCCGCCGAGGACGCCGCGCGGGGTGCCGGTCCCGCCGAGGACGCCCAGCCGCTGGTCACGGGAGTGGCCGAGTCCCCTGAGTTCACCGAGGCGCCCGCGGAGACCTCGTCCGCCATGTTCGCCGACTTCGCGCCGGCGCTCGGGGAGGCGTTCGCACGCGCGCGGGCGGGCGGCCGGGAGCTGTACGGCTTCGCCAACCACGAGCTGGTGTCCAGCTATCTCGGCACCTCCACGGGTCTGCGGCTGCGGCACGACCAGCCCAACGGGACGCTGGAGCTCAACGCCAAGTCGCCGGACCGTACCCGCTCGGCGTGGGCGGGCCGCTCCACGCGGGACTTCAAGGACGTCGACCCGGCGGCGCTCGACGCCGAGCTGGCGGTGCGGCTGGGCTGGGCCGAACGGCGACTCGAACTGCCCGCCGGCCGCTACGAGACGCTGCTGCCGCCGACCGCCGTGGCGGACCTGCTGATCTACCAGCTGTGGTCGGCCTCCGGCCGGGACGCGGCCGAGGGCCGCACGGTGTTCTCCAGGCCGGGCGGCGGCACCCGGGCCGGCGAGCGGCTGACCGGGCTGCCGCTGAGCCTGCGCAGCGACCCGAACGAGCCGGGCCTGGAGTCGGCCCCGTTCGTGATCGCGCACTCCTCCGGGGGCGACCGGTCGGTGTTCGACAACGGGCTGCCCCTGACGGCCACCGACTGGGTGCGGGAGGGCGAGCTGAACCGGCTGACCACCAGCAGGCACAGCGCGGCCCTCAGCGGGCTGCCGGTGGCGCCCGCGATCGACAACCTGATCCTGGACGGCGGCGGCGACCGTTCCCTGGAGGAGATGGTCTCGGCCACCGGGCGCGGGCTGCTGCTGACCTGCCTGTGGTACATCCGCGAGGTGGACCCGGCGACTCTGCTGCTCACCGGTCTGACCCGGGACGGCGTCTACCTCGTCGAGGACGGCGAGGTCGTCGGCGAGGTCAACAACTTCCGGTTCAACGAGTCGCCGGTGGACCTGCTGGGCCGGGCCACGGAGGCGGGGCGTACGGAGAAGACGCTGCCCAGGGAGTGGGGCGACTGGTTCACCAGGGCCGCGATGCCCGCGCTGCGGGTCCCCGATTTCCATATGAGTTCTGTCAGCCAGGGCGTATAACCTCGTTGCTGTCCGGGCTGTCACCCGACTGCCCGAACGGCCCTGACTGCAACGAACCGAAGAAGTACCGAGGAGACGCGAGAACCGTGACGGACATCGTCGACGAACTGAAGTGGCGCGGGCTGTTCGCCCAGTCCACCGACGAGGACGCCTTGCGCAAGGCGATCGCGGACGGTCCTGTCACGTTCTATTGCGGCTTCGACCCGACCGCGCCGTCCCTGCACGTCGGACATCTGGTGCAGGTGCTCACGATGCGCCGGCTCCAGCAGGCCGGGCTCCGGCCGCTGGCGCTGGTGGGCGGTGCCACGGGCCAGATCGGCGACCCCCGCCCGACGGCGGAGCGCACGCTGAACGACCCGGAGACGGTGTCCGGCTGGGTGGACCGGCTGCGTGGCCAGATCGAGCCGTTCCTGTCCTTCGAGGGTGCGAACGCGGCCACGATGGTCAACAACCTCGACTGGACGCAGAACCTGTCCGCGATCGAGTTCCTGCGGGACATCGGCAAGCACTTCCGCGTCAACAAGATGCTGACGAAGGACTCCGTCGCACGGCGGCTGGAGTCCTCCGAGGGCATCAGCTACACGGAATTCAGCTACCAGCTCCTGCAGGGCATGGACTTCCTCCAGCTGTACCGGCGCTACGGCTGCACGCTCCAGCAGGGCGGCAGCGACCAGTGGGGCAACCTCACGGCCGGGCTCGACCTGATCCACCGCCTGGAGCCGGACGCCGAGGCGCACGCGCTGGCGACGCCGCTGATGACAAAGGCGGACGGCACCAAGTTCGGCAAGACCGAGGGCGGCGCCGTCTGGCTCGACCCGGAGATGACCACGCCGTACGCGTTCTACCAGTTCTGGCTGAACGTGGACGACCGGGACATCTCGACCTACATGCGCATCCTGTCCTTCGCGTCCCGCGAGGAGCTGGAGGCGCTGGAGCAGCAGACGGCGGAGCGTCCGCAGGCCCGCGCCGCGCAGCGCGCCCTGGCGGAGGAGCTGACGACGCTGGTGCACGGCGCCGGTCAGACGGCCGCCGTGATCGCCGCGTCGAAGGCGCTGTTCGGCCAGGGCGAGCTGGCGGAGCTGGACGAGCGGACGCTGGCGGCGGCCCTCTCGGAGGTGCCGCATGCCCGGGTCGCCGATCTCGGTCCGGTCGTCGACCTGTTCGCCGAGGTCGGCCTGGTACCCAGCAAGTCGGCCGCGCGGCGCACGGTGAAGGAGGGCGGTGCCTACGTGAACAACGTCAAGGTCACCGCCGAGGACGCCGTCCCCGCGAAGGAGGATCTGCTGCACGGCCGCTGGCTGGTGCTGCGCCGGGGCAAGAAGAACCTGGCGGCGGTGGAGGTCACGACCGCCTGAGCCGCGCCGTTCGGGTGCGTCACGCGCACGTCCACGCATGGCAGGGGGCGGTCTTTGGCGGGTGTGTGGTTCGCGCCCACCGGAGGCTGCCCCGCGTCGTCGCCGGGCAGGTGCGTCGTACGCGGCGCGTGCCCCGGCGTGCGTCAGGTCCGCTGGGTGCGCCTGCCCTTCATCTGCATGTACAGCATGTCGACGACGAAGACGATGACGACCGCCGCCACCACCTGGAAGATGTGCCGGATCCAGTCGATGCCCGACGTCGCCTCGACCCCGAAGCCACGCGCGATGGCGTTTCCCGCGAGGGCGCCGAGGATGCCGCAGATGGTGGTCAGCCACAGTGGGCTGTGCTGCTTCCCCGGGATGATCGCCTTCGCGATCAGACCCAGCACGAACCCCACGATGATCGCCCACAACCAGCCCATGACTGCCTCCTGGTACACCTTGACGCGAGCATTACGGCCAGTGTCGGCCCGGACCCGGTACGCCGCATGTCGGCCGTGCCATACGCACTACGGCGCAGGCTGGACGGGGAACCCCGGGCACGGGCCCGGGGCGCGGACGGGGACACGGACCCGGGCGACCCGACCTCGTGGGCGGTGGGGGTGCGGCGTAACGTGGTGATGTGCGGGCCCGGGTTCCGGCCGGTCGCAGGACGGCCGGAGGCAGGGAAAGTCCGATTCGGGCGGATGGTGGAATGCGATGCGGAAGCAGCATGGCAACGGCGGCGTCCAGGTGTTCCGGATCACCGGCGCCAGAACGGGTCTCCAGGAGGATGTGCGCGGGCGGCAGCGCCGGTACGTGATCTCGATGATCGTTCGTACGATTTCGGTCGTCCTCGCGGCCACGCTCTGGAACGTGGAACGGCACGTCGCGATCGTGGCGCTGGTTATCGGCATGCTGCTGCCGTACATCGCGGTGGTGATCGCCAACGCCGGGCGCGAAAACGCGCCGTCGCTGCCGTCGTCTTATCTGACGCCGCAGATGCGGCCGATGATCACATCGTCACGGACGAATGACGGTCCGGCGGAATCCGGGACGGAAGATGTGACGCCCGAGCCCACCCCCGGTGTACGAACGGAGCGGTCCGAGCCGTCATGACCTTTGGGACATGACCATGACCGGCTGTAAGCGGAAGATGTTAACCCGCCAAGCTCAAGAAAAGCTCAGATCAATCATGTTGTTCCGGTGCCGGGGGCGGGGCGACCCGTGACATACTTCGTACGCGCTCCGCATCCCCCGTCGGAGCGACGGACCGACGCCGGGCAGCTCCCCCCGTGGCTGCTCGGCGTCGCCCTTTCCCCCGCTTTCACCCTTTCGCACGGAATTTCGCACTGTGCCGATCGGGTTAGGGTCGGCGGTGTGATGGACCCTGATCCCGAGACGCCGATCTGTTCCGCGAAGGGCTGCCGTGCCGCCGCCGTGTGGGTGCTCGCCTGGAACAATCCGAAACTGCACACGCCGGAGCGCCGCAAGACCTGGCTCGCGTGCGAGGAGCACCGGGAGCAGCTGTCGCAGTTCCTCGGTGTGCGCGGGTTCCTGAAGGATGTCGTGCGCTTCGAGGAGTGGGAGGCGCCCGAAGGGGCGTAGGACCCTCAGGCCGCTCCGCGAGCTCTCGGGCTCCCCCGTCGACGGCCCTCAGCCGCCGATCGCCGACATCGGGCGGTCCGGCTGGACGAAGGACGGGTCGTCGAGGCCGGCGCCCGCCTTCTTGCCCCACATCGCCAGCTTCCAGATCCGGGCGATCTCCTCGTCGGGGGCGTCGGAGCGCAGGGCGGCGCGCAGGTCCGTCTCCTCGGAGGCGAACAGACATGTGCGTATCTGTCCGTCGGCGGTGAGGCGGGTGCGGTCGCAGGCCGCGCAGAACGGCCGGGTGACGGAGGCGATGACGCCCACGCGGTGCGGACCGCCGTCCACCAGCCAGCGCTCGGCAGGGGCCGAGCCCCGGGCCTCGTCGCCCTCGGAGGTCAGCTCGAAACGGGTGCGCAGGGAGGTGAGGATGTCGCCGGCGGTGATCATGCCGTCGCGCTTCCAGCCGTGCTGGGCGTCCAGCGGCATCTGCTCGATGAAGCGCAGCTCGTAGTCGTGCTCCACGGCCCAGGCGAGCAGGTCGGGGGCCTCGTCGTCGTTGAGCCCCGGCATCAGGACCGAGTTGACCTTCACCGGGGTCAGACCGGCCTCGCGGGCCGCGTACAGGCCGTCGAGCACGTCCTGGTGGCGGTTGCGGCGGGTGAGGGACTTGAAGACGTCCGGGCGGAGCGTGTCCAGGGAGACGTTGACCCGGTCCAGGCCGGCCTTCTTCAGTGCCTCCGCCGTGCGCCGCAGGCCGATGCCGTTGGTGGTGAGGGACATCTGGGGGCGGGGCTCCAGGGCGGCGACCCGCTCGACGATGCCGACCAGGCCGGGGCGGAGCAGGGGCTCACCGCCGGTGAAGCGGACCTCCTCGATGCCGAGGGAGGTGACGGCGATGCCGACGAGGCGGACGATCTCGTCGTCCGTCAGCAGGTCGGGCTTGGCCAGCCACTGCAGGCCCTCCTCGGGCATGCAGTAGGTGCACCGCAGATTGCACCGGTCGGTCAGTGACACCCTCAGGTCGGTGGCCACCCGGCCGTACGTGTCGATGAGCACGTGGGCCCCCTCCCTCCGCTCGGATCACTCATGCTCCCTCTCTGTGAGCCTACGTGACGCCACCGACAAGCCGCAGCGCCCCGGTAACCACGAGATGCACGACGGCCGCGTCGTAGGAACCTGCGAGGTCCCTGCGACGCGGCCGGAAGGGGTGTCGATCGGGTCGGTCAGTGGGCGCCGGTGCCGGTCAGTGACCGGACCTCCAGCTCCGCGAACTTCTTGACGTCGGGCTCCTCCTTCGACAGGACGGTGCCGAGCCAGCCCATCAGGAATCCGAACGGGATGGAGATGATGCCCGGGTTCTTCAGCGGGAACCACGCGAAGTCGACGTCGGGGAACATCGCCTTGGGGTCGCCGGAGACGACGGGCGAGAACAGCACCAGGCCTACGGCGACGATGAGACCGCCGTAGATCGACCACAGGGCGCCCTGGGTGGTGAACCGCTTCCAGAACAGGCTGTAGAGGATCGTCGGCAGGTTGGCGGAGGCGGCGACCGCGAAGGCCAGTGCGACCAGACCGGCCACGTTCAGGTCGCGGGCGAGGGCGCCGAGCGCGATGGAGACGACGCCGATGAAGATGGTCGCCAGGCGGGCCGCCTTCATCTCCTCCTTGTCCGTGGCCTTCCCCTTGCGGATGACGTTGGCGTAGATGTCGTGCGCGAAGGAGGACGACGAGGCGAGAGTGAGGCCGGCGACCACGGCGAGGATCGTGGCGAAGGCGACCGCCGAGATGGTGGCGAGCAGGATCGCGCCCCAGGTCGAGTCGACACCGCCCAGGTGCAGGGCGAGCAGCGGCGCGGCCGTGTTTCCGGACGGGTTCGAGGCGATGATCTCGTCCCGCGAGATGAGCGCGGCGGCGCCGAAGCCGAGCGCGATGGTCATCAGGTAGAAGCCGCCGATGATGCCGATGGCCCAGTTCACGGACTTACGGGCGGCCTTGGCGTTGGGCACCGTGTAGAAGCGGATCAGGATGTGCGGCAGGCCGGCGGTGCCGAGCACCAGGGCGATGCCGAGGGAGATGAAGTCCAGCTTGGTGGTGCCGCTCGCGCCGTACTGCAGACCGGGCTCCAGGAAGGCCGCGCCCGCGCCGCTGTTGTCGGCGGCCTTGCCCAGCAGGTCGGAGATGTTGAAGTTGAACTTCAGCAGCACCAGGAAGGTGATCAGGATGGTGCCGCCGATGAGGAGCACGGCCTTGACCATCTGCACCCAGGTGGTGCCCTTCATGCCGCCGATGGAGACGTACACGACCATCAGGACGCCGACCAGGGCGACGATCAGGATCTTGCCGGCGTCGGAGGTGATGCCGAGCAGCAGCGAGACGAGCACGCCGGCGCCCGCCATCTGGGCCAGCAGGTAGAAGATCGAGACGATGATGGTGGAGGTGCCGGCGGCGGTGCGCACGGGCCGCTGGCGCATGCGGTAGGCGAGGACGTCACCCATCGTGTAGCGGCCGGAGTTCCGCAGGGGCTCGGCGACCAGGAGCAGGGCGACCAGCCAGGCGACGAGGAACCCGATGGAGTAGAGGAAGCCGTCGTAGCCGAAGAGGGCGATGGCGCCCGCGATGCCGAGGAAGGACGCGGCCGACATGTAGTCGCCGGAGACCGCGAGACCGTTCTGGAAGGCACTGAACTGGCGTCCGCCCGCGTAGAAGTCGGCGGCGTCCTTGGTCTGCCGGCCCGCCCACACGGTGATGCCGAGGGTCGCGAGGACGAACAGTGCGAACAGGGTGATGATGAGCGGGCGGTGCTCGCTCGCCTCGTTCGCGGCGAGCTGGACGGTGGTGATCGAGGGGCTCATGCGCCACCCTCCATACGCGACTTGATGGCCTCGGCCTTGGGGTCGAGGTTGGTGGCGGCGTGCCGGGAGTACCACCACGCGATGAGGAAGGTGGTGACGAACTGCAGGACACCGAAGACGAGGGCGACGTTGATGTTGCCGAACAGCTTGGTGCCCATGAAGCCGCCCGCGTAGTTCGAGAGCAGCACGTACAGCAGGTACCAGACGATGAAGCCGACGGTCACGGGGAAGGCGAAGGAGCGGTAGGAGCGGCGCAGTTCACCGAACTCAGCGCTCTCCTGCACCTCGGTGAACTCCTCGGGCGTGGGGAGTTTGTGTTCCTCTGCTGAGGGGGGCGGTGCTTCGGCGGCCACGAAGTCTCCTCGCGTTGTGGGTGCGTTCGGACGGGGACGGGGGCGAGTGTCCTCGCGCTCCCTGCACAACGTCACGGCGCCACGCGAGGGCCGGTTCAACCCCGCGTACTTCTTTCGCGCGGACGTTCGCCGAAGACACGGCCGGGAAACCGTTGCTGGCCGGCGGGCGCGCGGGATAGCTTCACACTGCACCACCCGTCATGTACCTGCCCAAGCACCATCTGTGCCTCGGGCCGGTTTTGTTTCCGGATGATGTGGAGATCCCATGGCTCATCTGCGTTCCAGACGCCGACTCGCCCTCGCCGTGCCCGTCGCGCTGTCCCTGACCGTCTCGCTCGGTTTCCTGCCGACGGCGGCCTCGGCGGCTCCGCCGGCGGCATCGACGGCAGCCGAACGGGCGAACGGGCAGGCGACGGAGCGTGCGACAAACGCCCCCGGTCTGGCGTACGTCGTCAACACCAGGACGGACCGCCGCACGATCGCGTCGGTGGAGAAGGCGGTCGCCGCGGCCGGCGGGACCGTCGTGGTCACGTACGACCGGATCGGTGTGATCGTCGTCCACTCGGCGAACCCCGGCTTCGCCCAGGAGATGCGCACCGTGCGCGGGGTGCAGTCGGCCGGTGCGACCCGCACCGCACCGCTGGTCCCCGCGGGGACGACCGACGAGGGTGCGGCGGACTACGTGACGGCCGCGGAGGCCGCCAGGACGCGGGCCGCCTCCGCGAAGACCCCCGGCAGCGAGCCGCTCGAAGCCGACCAGTGGGACCTGCGCGCGATCGGCGCCGACAAGGCCGCGCGGATCGACCCGGGCAGCCGCAAGGTGACCGTCGCCGTGATCGACACCGGCGTGGACGACTCCCACCCCGACCTCGAACCGAACTTCTCCGCCGCCCAGTCGGCCAACTGCGTCGGCGGCAAGGCGGACACCAGTGAGGGCGCCTGGCGCCCGTACACCGACGAGGACTACCACGGCACCCACGTGGCCGGTGAGATCGCCGCGGCCCGCAACGGCATCGGCGTCGCCGGTGTCGCGCCCGGCGTCAAGGTCGCGTCCATCAAGGTGAGCGACCCGGACAACGGGCTGTTCTACCCGGAGAACGTCGTCTGCGCCTTCGTGTTCGCCGCCGACCACGGCGTGGAGATCACGAACAACAGCTACTACGTCGACCCGTGGCTCTACAACTGCATGGACGACCCGGACCAGCGGGCGATCCTCGACGCGGTCAACCGGGCCCAGAAGTACGCCCAGCGCAAGGGCACCCTGCACGTCTCCTCGGCCGGCAACTCCAACCACGACCTGGCCTCGGACGCGATCGACGACGCCTCCAGCCCCAACGACACCACGCCGGTCGAGCGCACCATCGACCCGTCCGAGTGCCTCGACCTGCCGACCCAGCTCCCGGGCGTGGTCACGGTCAGCGCCACGGGCGTGCAGAACCTCAAGTCGTACTACTCCACGTACGGCAAGGGGGTCGTCGACGTGGCCGCGCCCGGCGGCGACGGGCGCTACCAGACGCCCGACACCCCGTCGAAGAACGGCCGCATCCTGTCCACCATGCCGAACGGCCAGTACGCCTTCCTGCAGGGCACGTCGATGGCCGCGCCGCACGTCGCCGGTGTCGCCGCGCTGCTGAAGTCCAGGTACCCGTGGGCGCCCCCGGCCCAGTTGCAGGCGCTGCTGAAGGCGCAGGCGAACAACCCGGGCTGCCCGGAGTCCTACGACCAGAACGGCGACGGTGTGCAGGACGCGACGTGTGAGGGCGGCAGCCGGGTCAACGGCTTCTACGGCTCCGGCATCGTCGACGCGCTGCGCGCGGTGAAGCGGTGACGCAGTGACGCAGTGACGCGGTGAAGCGGTGAAGCGGTGAAGCAGTGACGCGGTACGCGCAGTGACGCAGTGACGCGTTATTCGTCCTGCGGGGCCTGCGGGTGAGCGGGAGGGGGCCGGGCGATCATTCGTCCGGCCCCCTCCCGCTGTCGGCCGGCCGATACCGCATAGTGCACCCTTGACCGACAACGACCGCCCCTCCCCCGGCTCCCGCACCGGCCCCGGCCTCGCCGCCGCCTGGTCGTCGTTGGGCGGAGACCCGGCCCTCCTCGCGCGCGTGACGACCGTCGAGCGGCCCGGGGCGCTTCCCGCGCGGCTGCCGGTACGGGAGCTGGCGCGCGCCTGCGTGGGCGCGTGCGGGCTGGCCGCGGCCGAACTGGGCGCGCGACGGGCGAAACCCGCTCGTCCCGGTCACCCGCCGGACCTCGAAGTGCCCGCCGTTCGAGTGGACGACGGAGCGGTGGCGGCAGCGTTCGTCAGTGAGCGCCATCTGCTGGTCGACGGGCGGGCCCCGGTGTCCTTCGCCCCGCTGTCGCGCTTCTGGCGCACGGCGGACGGGTGGGTGCGCACGCACGCCAACTACCCTCACCACCGGGCCCGGCTGCTCGCCGCGCTGGGTACGTCCGACGCCCCGGAGGCGGTGGCGGCGACGCTCGCCGAGCGGTCGGCCGCGGAGGTCGAGGAGGCCGTGTACGCCGCCGGGGGCCTCGCCGTAGCCCTGCGGACGCCCGCCGAGTGGGCGGCGCACGAGCAGGCGGCGGCGGTGGCGCGGCGCCCGCTGGTGGAGCGCGGACTGCTGGATTCCGCGCCCGCGCGGGCGCTCACCCCCGTGGACCGCGATCCGCTGCTGCCCGCGGCGGGACTGCGGGTGCTGGACCTGACCCGGGTCGTCGCGGGCCCCGTCGCCACCCGTACCCTCGCCCTGCTCGGCGCGGACGTGCTGCGTCTGGACCCGCCGGGGCTGCCCGAACTCCCCGACCAGCACACCGACACGGGGTTCGGGAAGCGCTCGGCCCTGCTGGACCTGCGGGCCGGCCAGGACACGTTCGGGGAACTGCTCGCGGCGGCGGACGTGGTGGTCACCGGGTACCGGCCGGGGGCCCTGGACCGTCTGGGGCTGAGCGCCGAAGCACTGGCCGAGCGCCGGCCCGGGGTGGTCGTGGCCCAGCTGTCGGCGTGGGGGGCGTACGGGCCGTGGGGCGACCGGCGCGGCTTCGACAGTCTGGTGCAGACGGCCACGGGGATCGCGGTGAGCGAGGGTGCGGCCGGGCGGCCGGGGGTGCTCCCGGCGCAGGCCCTCGACCACGGCACCGGGTATCTGCTGGCGGCGGCGGTGCTGCGGGCGCTGACCGAGCAGACGGACGAGGGCGGCAGCCGGTTCGTGCGACTGGCGCTGACGCGGACGGCGGCCTGGCTGCTGGAGGGGGCCGCGCCCACGCGTGCGCCGGGCGGCGACCGGACCGCGGCAGGCCTCGGCCCTGCCTCCGCCTCCGCCTCCGCCTCGGCCCCTGCCCCGGCCGCGGGCGGGTCCGCCGACGACTGGCTCACGCAGACGGACAGCCCCCTGGGGAGACTGCGGTACGCCCGGTCCCCGGTGTCGTTCACCGGCGGCCCCCGGGACTGGACCCGTCCGCCCGGACCATGGGGCGCCGACGCGGCCCGGTGGGGGTGACGGGACCGGTGACGGGCAGTCGGCCGGGTCGGCAAATGCCGCCTTGACGGGAAATACACGCCTGCCTTCCACCTCGTGCTTGCCCGTTCTGTGGGCCCTTGTGAAGATCCTGGGGTGACTCTGACCAATCCCACGTCCGGGACGACCGGCGCGCACAGGGGCGCGCGGCGTCCCGGCACCGGCCCGGCCGTCGCCGTCCTCGTTCTGGTGGCGCTGGCCGCGCTGATACCGCTCCTCGGCCCGTCCCCGGCCCTGCACCACACCGGTGAGGCCGCCGCGCCCGGCACCGGGGGCATCGCCCTGCTCCGGACGGTGCTGTTCGCGGCGCTGGCCGTGCCCGTCGGCGAGCTGTTCGTGAGGCGGCTGCTGCGTTCCGTGCCCAACGCTCCCCCGGCCGTGCCGCGCGGCTGGTCCACCGCCGCGAACTCCGTCGGTTTCGTGGCCGCTCTCGGACTCGCCTGCGTCGTGGCCACCGGGAACCTGATTCCCGACAGCCTCGCCGCCATCGACGTGGGCGGTCTGTACGACTCGCGGGAGGGCAAGCTCGCCCTCCTGGAGGTCAACGCGTTCCTCGCCGCGGCCCTGTGCGCCGCCTCCGGCCGTCCGGGTACGCAGGTCTGGCCACTGGCCGCGATCGTCGTCGCCGAGGCCCTGCGCGCGCACCCCGAGACCGAGTACACCCCACTGATCGGCTCCGGGCTGACGTTGATCCATCTGGTCTGCGCCTCGCTCTGGGTGGGTGGCCTGCTGTACGTGCTGCGCACGATGCGCGCGTGGCGGGGCTCGGCGGCGGGCGCCGTGCTGCTGGGGCTGTACGCGCGCGTGGCGGCCGTTCTGCTCGTCGCCATCACGGCGACCGGGGTGTGCAGTTCACTGCGCCGGATGCCTCCGGGGTCGATCCTGGAGCAGCTGACGGACACGGCGTACGGGCGGGTCCTGCTCGCCAAGGTGATCCTGATGGCCGGGGTCGCGGCCCTCGCCCTGTGGGCCAGGATCCGGCTGGCCCGCGCAGCCGATCCGCTGAGCGCCCGCGCCCCCGCGCGGGCGGAGGCGTACGTTCTGGCCCTGGTGGTGGCGGTCTCGGGCCTCCTGACGGCACTGCCGGTACCGATCCGCTGGTGAGGGGCGGGCGATGTGGGGCTCCCTCACCCTCCCTGCACGGACGCCCGGGCGGGCGCTGCTCCGGCCCGTGGGGACGAGGGTGGCCGGCGCGCCGGAGGTGGCGTCGGAGACGGCGCCCGGCACACCGCTCCGGACATTCCCTGCACCGAACGGGCGTGCCCCTCGCGATGCCTGACGGGCAGCGCTGTCGGCGGGGGCCCGTATCCTCGTGAACCATGCTCGAAGACCTCACGACCGAAGCGTCCTCCCCCACCGCGTGGCCGTCCGCGTATCCGCAGGGATACGCGGTCGTCGACGTGGAGACCACGGGGCTGGCCCGGGACGACCGCATCATCTCGGCGGGCGTCTACCAGCTGGACGCCCGCGGCGAGGTGGAGGACCACTGGTACACGGTGATCGACCCGGAGCGGGACCCCGGCCCCGTGTGGATCCACGGTCTGACGAGCGAGGCGCTCCGAGGGGCACCCCTCTTCACCGACATCGCCGGGGAGTTCGCCACCCGGCTGGAGGGCCGGGTGCTCGTCGCGCACAACGCCGTCTTCGACTGGCAGATGATCGCCCGCGAGTACGCGCGCGCCCGCGCGCAGGCGCCGGTGAAGCAGCGGCTGTGCACGATCGCCCTCTCCAAGGAGCTCGCGCTGCCGCTGCCCAACCACAAACTGGAGTCGCTCGCCGCGCACTTCGGCGTGGTCCAGCAGCGCGCGCACCACGCGCTGGACGACGCGCGGGTGCTGGCAGAGGCCTTCCGGCCCAGTCTGCGGACCGCGGCGGCGCGCGGCGTACGGCTGCCGCTGCACGAGTGCCTGCCGCTGACGGAGTGGACGGACCGGCCCCGCGTGGGGCAGGGGGCGGGCCACGGGAGCGGCTACCGGCCCACCGGTTGGCGTCCGTCCCGCAAGCGGCCGGCGTGCCCGTACCCCAACCCGGGCCGGTACGAGCCGGGCAAGCCCCTCGAGCAGGGCATGCGGGTCGCCTTCTCCGGCGACACCTCCGTGGAGCGGGACCTGCTGGAGGACCGGGCGACCGAGGCCGGGCTGCATGTCGCCACCAGCATCTCCCGGCTGACCAGTCTCCTGGTCACCAACGATCCGGACTCGGGCACGTCCAAGGTGGTCAAGGCCCGGCAGTACGGCACTCCGGTCATGGACGAGGCGGCGTTCGGACAGCTGCTGCACGACGTCGAGCCCGCGCCGGAGAGCTGACCCCGTACGCCCGGGCCGCCGGAGGGGCCCTAACCGCTCGCGCTGCCGACCTTGTCCACGATGCCGGCCTTCCCTTCCGCGCGGGCGCAGTGCGCTCCGCAGTACCAGTGGCCGTCGACCTCGACGCCCTGCCCGATGATCTGCACCCGGCAGTGCTCACAGATCGGGGCCATGCGATGAATCGCACAGGCGAACGAATCGAATACATGGGCGGAACCGTCCTGGGTCGTGACGGTGAACGCCAGCGCGTAGTCGTTCCCGCACACTTCGCAACGTGTCATAAAGCGCATCGTTGGGGCCGGGTGGGGCACTGGCAAGCCGACGGGGGCTGCTGCCCGAAGGTTCTACCCGGTCGGCGCAGCGGCCCCGGAGGAAGTCGCTGCGGCCTCTGAGGGAGTCGCTGCG
Organism: Streptomyces sp. NPDC005774; assembly: GCF_042871645.1. Taxonomy (NCBI): domain Bacteria; kingdom Bacillati; phylum Actinomycetota; class Actinomycetes; order Kitasatosporales; family Streptomycetaceae; genus Streptomyces; species Streptomyces sp. NPDC005774. Next base: position 40,442 of record NZ_JBIAIV010000005.1, read on the forward strand.
GCTCCACCGGCTCAGGAATTCCCGTCCGGCCGGTCTCGGTGGGGTCGGGACGGAATCCTCGGCCGGGCGTGCGGACGTACCCGCCTCAATGCACCCCCCGGCCCTGGTTGTACGGTCGTGGGGTGTACCGCTTCCTGTTGTCCCGCCAGTGGGTGATCCTCACTCTGCTGGCGCTCGTGCTCATCCCGACGATGGTCGAGCTGGGCTTCTGGCAGTTGCACCGTCACGAGCGCCGGGTCGCGCTGAACCAGGTGATCGCCGACTCCCTGGCGGCGAAGCCGGTCCCCGTCGAGTCGCTGACCGCGCCCGGGGCGAAGGTCGACGGTGACCACCTGTACCGCAGGGTGACGGCCAAGGGCGGCTTCGACGCCTCCGACGAGGTCGTCGTGCGCCGCCGCACCAACGCGGACGAGGAGGTCGGCTATCACGTCCTGACCCCCTTCGTCCTCGACGACGGCAAGGTCCTGCTGGTCAACCGGGGCTGGATCCCCTCGGACGGTCCGAGCCAGACCGCGTTCCCGAAGGTTCCCGCACCGCCCGGGGGCGAGCTCACCATCACCGGGCGGCTGATGCAGGACCAGACGACCGAGGACAGCGGCATCAAGAACCTCCAGGGCCTGCCGGACCGGCAGATCATGCTGATCAACAGCGAGCTGGAGGCCGACCGTCTCGGCAAGGAGGTCCTGGGCGGCTACGTCGACCTGACCGACCCCGGGCCGGGCGGCGACATCCTGGAGCCCATCGCCTCGCCCGAGCACGACGAGACCGGCATCCACATGGCATACGCCGTCCAGTGGTGGCTGTTCGCCGCGGGCGTCCCCGTGGGCTGGGTCGTCCTCGTCCGCCGCGAGGTCCGGGAGCGGGCGGAGAAGGCGGAGCGGGAGGCGGACGCCGAGGACGCGGAGGACACCGAACCCGCGGCGGTGTAGCCCGTCACTCACCCGGCTCCGCCCTGATTGCCGCACCCGGTGGCCGGGCATCCGCACCTCGTGCACCGTATCGAGGACTACGCGCTCATCGGCGACGAACAGACCGCTGCCCTGGTGGGCGCGGACGGCTCCGTCGACTGGCTCTGCCTGCCCCGCTTCGACTCCGGCGCCTGCTTCGCCCGGCTGCTCGGCGACGAGGACAACGGCCACTGGCGCATCGCGCCCGTGGGCGCCGAGCGGTACACGCGCCGCGCCTACCGCCGGGACACCCTCGTCCTGGACACCGAATGGGAGACCGACGAGGGCCTGGTGCGTGTCACGGACCTGATGCCGCAGCGCGACCGCGCGCCCGACCTGGTGCGTATCGTCGAGGGCGTCCGTGGCGAGGTGACCGTCCGCAGCACGCTCCGGCTGCGCTTCGACTACGGCTCGGTGGTGCCCTGGGTGCGCAGGGCGGACGGCCACCGGGTGGCGGTCGCCGGGCCGGACTCGGCGTGGCTGCGCAGTGTGCCGGAGGTGCCCACCTGGGGCGAGGACCTCGGCACGCACTCCGAGTTCACGGTCGCGCCGGGCGAGCGGGTCGCGTTCGTCCTCACCTGGCACCCGTCCCACGAGCCGCGCCCGCCGCTGGTGGATCCGTACTCCTCGCTGCGGCACAGCATCGCCGACTGGCGCGCGTGGGCGTCCCGCTGCCGTTACGACGGGCCGTACCGGGACGCTGTCGTGCGGTCCCTGATCACACTCAAGGCGCTCACCTACTCGCCGACGGGCGGCATCGTCGCCGCGCCCACCACCTCGCTGCCGGAGGAACCGGGCGGGGTGCGCAACTGGGACTACCGCTTCTGCTGGCTGCGCGACTCCACGCTGACCCTGAGCGCGCTGCTGGCGGCCGGCTACCAGGAGGAGGCGGAGGCGTGGCGCAACTGGCTGCTGCGCGCAGTCGCGGGCGACCCGGCGGATCTTCAGATCATGTACGGGGTGGCGGGCGAGCGGCGGCTGCCCGAGACCGAACTGCCGTGGCTGTCCGGCTTCGACGGCGCCACTCCGGTGCGGGTCGGGAACAACGCCGTCAACCAGCTCCAGCTGGACGTGTACGGCGAGGTCGTGGACTCGCTGGCACTGGCCCGGCGGTCGGGTCTGTCCCCGCACCCGGACGTGTGGGCGCTGCAGAGGGTGCTGCTGGACTTCCTACGGTCGGCCTGGCGGCAGCCGGACGAGGGGCTGTGGGAGGTACGCGGCGGCCGGCGGCACTTCGTGCACTCCAAGGTGATGGTGTGGGTGGCCGCCGACCGTGCCGTGCGTCTCCTGGAGGAGAACCCGGACCTCGAAGGCGACGTGGAGAGCGACCTCGAGGACTGGCGCGCGTTGCGCGACGAGGTGCACCGTGACGTGTGCGAGAAGGGGTACGACCCCGAGCGGAACACTTTCACGCAGTCCTACGGCTCGCGGGAACTCGACGCCGCGCTGCTGCTGATCCCCCGGGTGGGCTTTCTGCCGCCCGACGATCCCCGGGTGCTCGGCACCGTCGACGCGATCCACACGGAGCTGGGACAGAACGGGTTCGTGCGCCGCTACACCCCGGCCGGTACCGACGTCGACGGTCTGCCCGGTGTGGAGGGCAGCTTCCTGGTGTGCTCGTTCTGGCTCGCGGACGCCCTGCACATGACGGGCCGGACGGCTCAGGCGCGCGAGCTGTTCGAACGGCTGCTGGGACTCGCCAACGACGTGGGTCTGCTGGCGGAGGAGTACGACCCGGTCGGCGAGAGGCTGCTGGGCAACTTCCCGCAGGCGTTCAGTCACATCGGTCTGGTGAACACCGCTCTCGCCCTGTTCGCAGGTGAGGAGGCAGGATAGGGGCCATGGATCTTGGACTGAAGGACCGGGTGTACGTCGTCACCGGGGCGACCCGCGGGCTGGGCAACGCCACCGCACGCGAGCTGGTCGCGGACGGCGCGAAGGTGGTCGTCACGGGACGGGAGCGCGAGAGCGTCGCCGAGGCGGCCGCCGATCTGGGGCCGGACGCGGTCGGCGTGGTGGTCGACAACGCCGACCCCGAGGCGGCGGCGCGGCTGATCGCGACCGCGCGTGAGCGGTTCCACCGTTTCGACGGCATCCTCGTCAGCGTGGGCGGTCCCCCGCCCGGGTTCGTGGCCGACACCACCGACGAGCAGTGGCAGTCGGCGTTCGAGTCGGTGTTCCTGGGCGCGGTGCGGCTGGCCCGGGCCGCCGCGGCGGAGCTGGGCGAGGGCGGTGTCATCGGCTTCGTGCTGTCCGGCTCGGTGCACGAGCCGCTGCCCGGCCTGACCATCTCCAACGGGCTGCGCCCTGGGCTGGCCGGCTTCGCCAAGTCCCTCGCGGACGAGCTGGGCCCCCGCGGCATCCGTGTCGTGGGTGTGCTCCCGGGACGCATCGACACGGACCGCGTCCGTGAGCTCGACTCCCTCTCCGCCGACCCGGAGGCCACCCGCCAGGCGGCCCAGTCCCGCATCCCGCTGCGCCGCTACGGCACCCCTGCGGAGTTCGGCCGCGCCGCGGCCTTCCTCCTCTCCCCGGCCGCCTCCTACGTCACGGGCGTCATGGTCCCGGTGGACGGCGGGGTACGGCACGGGTTCTGAGGGCCGTTCCGGAGGCGGGGCCGCGCGGAACGGTCCGGTCAGCGACGCATCAGGAGCGAGGTCACACGCAGTCGGCCGCTGTGGATCCACACGTCGGAGTACTCCACCGGCCGCCCGTCGTCCAGATAGGTGACCTGCTGGAGGTACTGCACCGGGCTGCCCTGTTCCACGGCCAGGGCGGCGGCGGTCTCCTCGGTGGCCGCCTCGGCGCTGAACGTGCGGCGGGCGGTGGCGATCCGGAGACCGAACGTGCCCTCCAGCTCGCCGAAGAGGCTCGAGGACGTGAAGTCCGCCCGCTCGATGCCGGGCGCGAGGTCGGCCCGCACGAAGTTGAACAGGAGCGCGACCGGGCCTTCGGGGATCGTACGCACCCGCACCAGGCGCAGTACCCGGGCGTCGGGGGAGGTCAGGTCGAGCAGGGCGGCGACCGGCCGGGGCGGGGTGATCAGGGAACACTCCCGCACTTCGGTGGCGGCGACGACGCCCTGGCTGGCGAAGTCCTCCGAGAGGGTGCTCAGCTTCTGGGCGATCGACGGTTCGATGACCGTGGACGTGACGAACGTGCCGCGTCCACGGACCTGCCTCAGCAGCCCTTCCTCGATGAGGGTCGTCAGGGCGCGGTGCACCGTGCCGCGGCTGACGCCGAACTCCTGGGCCAGTTCGGGCTCGCTCTTGAGCCGGTAGTGCGCCGGCCACTCACCGCTCGCGATGCGCAGCCGGATGTGTTCCGAGATCTGCACGTGGATCGCGGTGGGGACGTTGCGCCGGATGCCCGGAAGACCCCCTTCGTCGGCCGTCACGGTCACACGTCTCCTCTCCACGGTGGATACGCCGTGCCCCGGCCGTGGGAGGCCGGGGCGCGGCAGCCGGTCGGTCACAGCCGCCCGGCGACTGGTCAGTAGCTGACGGTGTGATCGTCGCCGGTGTCGGTGACGATCGCCTTCCCGGCGCTCGTACCGAGCAACGAAGCGCCGGCACGCAGGAGTTCCAGGGACTGGCGGTAGGACTTGATGGACCCCGACGCCTTCACCCGGACACCGTCACGGGCCCGGTCGACAAGGTAGCGGACACTGTCCGGGCCGGCCGTCTCGATCTGTCCGCTGCTGGCGTTCTTGAGGTAGGCGACACCGGCCTCCATGGCCAGTTCGACGGCGGCCTCCTTCTCCTGCGCGCTGAGCAGCGGCAGCTCCAGCATGACCTTGACGGGGCCTCCGAAGGCGCGGACCACACCCGCGATGTCCTCGCGGAACTCATCGTACTTGCCGCTCTTGAGCCAGCCGACCTGTACGCCGATGTCGAGCTGGGTGGCGCCGAGCCGGGCTATCTCGGCCGCTTCGGCGGCCTTGCCCGCGCTGGTCATGACGCCGACCGTGGGGAAGTCCAGGGCGGAGGCGACCTCGATACCGGTGCCGCGCAGTTCGGCGACCACGACGGGGAGCCAGGAGGCGGGGACCATCGCGGCGTTGAAGCCGTAGGTGACGGCCTCCTGCGCGTGGGCGACCATGTCGTCGCGGGTGGCGTCGGGCTCGATACGGGTGTGCTGGATGTAGGGGGCCAGCTCGGCCGGGCTGAGCTTCAGTTCGGCGGTGGGGGTCGTCACGGTCTCGGACACGGGTTGTCTCCCTGAAGGGTGGGGGTGGTGCGGGCGGCGGAACGGTCCGGCGCCCACGACGTCGGATCCCGGGGGATCAGAGCTTGGAGGCGTACTCCGGAGGAACGTCGACGTCCTCCTTGTCGAACCAGCGGGGCGCGTCGACACCGCAGAACAGGCCGATGTTGCCCCAGGGTTCGAAGGCGCCGGTGCGGACGACGACCTTGGCCTGGCGGGCCAGTTCGCCGAGCACCTCGGCGTGCGGCCGGGTGGTGAACTCGGCGCCGGAGAACCTCTCGCGCAGCCAGGCGTCGAGCCGGGGGTGCCGGGTGGGGACGTCCTCGGCCCGCACCACGCCCTCGACGACGAGTTCGTCGGCGATCAGCCCGAGCACGGTCCGCAGGTCCGGAAGGTTCTCCGCGATCGCCAGGTCGACGCGGTGGGCGTCCCGGGGAACGGGGAAGCCCGCGTCGACGACCAGCAGGAGGTCGGTGTGACCGAGGGTGGCCAGGGCCCCGCTCAGTTCGGCGTTGAGGATGCCGTGTCGTTTCATGGTCGTTCCCTTCTGTGGTGGGGAAGTTGGTGCTCAGGCGGCCGGCACCGCTCCGGTCGCCAAGGTCATGATCGATTCCTCGGTCGCCTCGGCCGACGGCACGATGCCGGCGACGCGGCCTTCGCTCATCACCACGATCCGGTCGGTCAGGGTGAGCAGTTCGGGCAGGTCCGAGGAGGAGCAGAGGATCGCGAGGCCCTTCTCCGCCAGCCCGAACAGTTGCTCGTAGATCTCCGCCTTCGCTCCGACGTCCACCCCGCGGGTGGGTTCGTCGAGGATCAGCACGGCCGGGTCGATCGCCAGCCAGCGGCCGAGGACCACCTTCTGCTGGTTGCCGCCGGAGAGGCTGGTGATGGGCTGCTCCATGGTGGCGGTCTTGACCCGCATGCGCTGTGCCTGTTCGGTGGCCTGCCGGTCGAGGGCCCGGCGGCGGAGCAGTCCGAACCGGCTCAGCCGCTCCGTGGTCAGCGCGCTCACGTTGTCGCCGACGCTCATGGTCGTCAGCAGGCCCTGGGCGCGGCGCTCGCCGGGGACGAACGCCAGGCGGCGGCCGACGCTGGCGACGGGGTTGCGCCGCTGGTAGGGCTCGCCCAGGAGTTCCACCGCGCCGCCGGTGCCGCGGTCGCCGCCGAAGATGTTGTGCAGCAGTTCCACCCGCCCGGAGTCCGGCAGACCGGCCACACCGAGGATCTCGCCGGGCCGTATCTCCAGGGACACGTCCCGGTGCCGGCGGCCGGTCAGCCCGGCCAGGCGCAGGGCGGGCGCGACACCGGGGTCGGGCCGGTGGTCGGGGCGCCGTTCGAAGTGGCCGAGGCGGCGGCCGACCATGGCGGCGACCGCCTGGTCGGGGGTGGTCTCGGAGTTCCGCCAGGAGGCGACGTGGGAGCCGTCGCGCAGCACCTCGATGCGGTCGGCCAGCCGGAAGACCTCCGGCATGCGGTGGGAGACGTAGAGCAGGGTGGTGCCGTCCGCCTTGAGACCGTCCATCAGGGTGAACAGCCGCTCCGCCTCGGCGGGGGTGAGCATCGCGGTCGGCTCGTCCAGGATCAGGACCCGGCAGCCCCGGGCGACGGACCGGGCCACCACGACGAGCTGCTGGGTGGCCAGGTCCAGCGACCCGACGGGTGTGGCGGGGTCCAGGGCCAGGTCCAGGCGGGCCAGGATCTCGGCCGTGCGCTCCGCCATCCGGCCGCGGGAGGGGAACCAGCGGTTTCCCGGTTCCATACCGCTCAGGACGTTCTCCGCGACGCTGCGGTCGGGCAGCAGCGACAGCTCCTGGGGGACGATCGCGACGCCGTGCCGGTCCAGCATGGTGCTGGGGTCGAAGGAGGTCACCTGCTCCCCGAAGACGGTGACGGTGCCCTCGCTGGGCGGCTGGAGACCGGCGAGGATCTTGAGCAGGGTGGACTTTCCCGCGCCGTTCTCCCCGAGCAGCGCGGTGACCTCGCCTGCGGGGACGTCGAAGGAGACGTCGGACAGGGCGCGCACCGGGCCGAAGCTGCGGGACAGTCCGCGTACCTCGACGGCCGTGGTGGCCTGGGGCGCGACGGTCACTTCTCCACCGTCGCTTCACCGAGGTTGTCCCGGGTGACGAACTGGGCCCCGGTGTTCACGCCGTTGATCTCCGTGCCCTCGTCGAGGAAGTCGTGGAGGACCTTGACGGCCTGGTAGCCCTGCTCGGTCGGGTTCTGGCTGATCGTGAAGTCGACCACGCCGCTCTGGAGGTACTCGGCGGTCTGCGGCAGCAGGTCGAAACCGCCGACGGTGACGGCGTCCTGCTTCTTCGCGCCCGCCACCCACTTGGCGGCGGCGGTCGTGGAGCAGCAGTCGAGACCCGCGACCGCGACGACGCCGGACTGCCCGGACATCGTGGACTCGACGGTGTTGTACGCGGCGCTGGGCTCGTTGCCGACGTTGACCGGGCCGACGATCTCCAGGCCGCTCCCGGACATGCCCTGCTCGAATCCGCCGAACCGGTCGTGGGACCAGCCGGCGCCGGTGTCCACCGAGAAGACGACGACCTTGCCCTTGGCGTCGGCGCCGAGTTCCTCGCGGAGCCGCTCGGCCTGCGCCTTGCCCGAAGCCTTGAGGTCCTGGCCGACGAAGCCCATCTGCTCCGAGTCCGGGTTGTCGGTGTTGAAGGAGACGACGGGGACACCGGCCTTGTACGCCTGGGCTATGACGGGCTTGAGGGCGTCGCTGGACGCGGAGGAGACGGCGAGGCCGTCGACGGCCTTCTGCTGCAGCAGCGTCTGGATCTCGGAGACCTGCTTGGCCGCGTCGCCGCCGGTGGGCCCGATCAGGCTCGCCTCGACGCCGAGTTCCTTGCCCGCCTTCTTCATGCCCGCGCCGATGGGCGTGGCGAAGGCCAGGGACGGGTCGTGGTAGCTGAGCTTGATCCGCAGCGGCTTGCCGTCGTCGATGCGCTGCTGGACGTGGGCGGCGAGCTTGAACCCGTCGTCGGTACCCGCGCTGTCGGCAGAGGTGACGGCGCCGCAGGCGGTGAGGCCGAGGACGGTGGTGGCGGTGGCCACGGCGACGAGGCTTCGGAGGGTGGGACGAGAGGACACGGCAAGACTCCTTTGTCACGGGGTGTCGCTGGGGACAGCGGTCCGGGGGCGCTCCTCGGCGGCCGCTGTTGTGCGGCCGGCTGTTCGGGGCGTGTGCGCGGCCGGGGCGCAGGTGGTCGGGAGGGTCTGGACGGAAGGGGAGGAAGACGGCGGTCAGGCGCGGGACTTGCGCCGGCGTTGCCAGGTGTCGGCGGCGACCGCGGCGACGATGACCAGGCCGGTCACGACGGTCTGCCAGAAGGAGGAGATCCCCTTGACGTTGAGGATGTTCTGGAGCAGACCGATGAAGGCGACACCGATGACGGTGCCCCAGATGGTGCCGGAGCCGCCGAACAGCGCCGCGCCGCCGATGATGACCGCGGAGATCACGGTGAGTTCCATGCCCTGGCCGGTGACGCCCTGGACGTAGGACAGGAAGGACAGGCCGAGGACGCCCGCGAGTCCGGCGGTGAATCCGGAGAGGACGAACGCGGTCAGCTTGACCCGCTTGACGTTGACGCCGACGAGCCGGGCGGCTTCCTGGTTGCCGCCGACGGCGTAGGTGTTGAAGCCGAAGCGGGAACGGGACAGCAGCACCGCGCCGATCACGGCGATGACGGCGAAGAACACGAACTGCATCGGGACGACGCCGAACAGGAGGCCCTGCCCCAGCAGGTTGAAGTCCGCGACGCCCGCCTGCGAGGAGCTGAGGGAGATCGGGGCGCCGTCGGAGATGAGCAGGGCAGCGCCGCGGAACACGCTGAGCGTGCCGAGGGTGACGATGAACGACGGCACACCGAGTACGACCACCGCCAGACCGTTGAACAGTCCGGCCACCGCGCCGACGGCGAGTCCGACGAACGCCGCCAGGCCCCAGCTCCAGCCGTCCGAGATCAGGATGCCGGTCGAGATCGCCGACAGGGCGTAGGTGGAACCGACGGACAGATCGATCTCCCCGTTGAGGATCACGAAGGTCACGCCGATGGCCATGATGCCGATCTGGGACACCTGCTGACCGACCGAGAGCAGGTTGTCGGACTGGGCGAAGCTCGGCGAGAGGATGCTGCCCAGCACGAAGAGCAGGACGAGCGCGGCGAAGACACCGGACTCACGAGCGTGCAGCATTCTGCGCAGTGGAAGTGCGAACTGCCGCTGCGCGGGCGCGGTGGTCGTGGTCATCGTTCGGTTCCAATCAGGGCATTCAGCTGGTCTCGGGTCGGCAGTGCGGGAATGACCCCGGCGATGGTCACGGTGTGGGCGCCGGCCACCCCGGCGGTGTGCGCCGCCTCGGTGAGGGGGCGCCCCTCGGCGAGGGTGACGGCGAGCGCGGCGGTGAAGGAGTCGCCCGCGCCGGTGGTGTCGACGACGGACCTGGCCGGGTGCGGCGGGATCCGTGTCGTGGCTCCCGCCTGTGCGACGAGTGCTCCCTCTCCGCCCCGGGTGAGGACCGCGGCGCCGCCGGTGAGCGCGCACAGACGGTGCGTCAGTTCCTCGTCGTCCAGTCCGTGACCCTCCTGGAGTCCGAGGAGCACCGGGGCCTCGGTCTGGTTGGGAGTGATCACGTCGATCAGCGGCCAGAGGTCGTCGGGCAGTGGGCGGGCGGGCGCCGGGTTGAGCAGAGTCGTGGTTCCCGCGTCACGGCCCGCGCGCAGCGCCGCGGCGACGGCCGCCTCGGGGATCTCCATGGAGACCACGAGGATGTCGGCCGCGGCGATCTCGGCGTGGAACGACTCCACGGCGGCCGCGTCCAGTTCGTCCAGGGCGCCGGGGGCGATGCTGATGCGGTTCTCCCCGGACGGTTCGACCAGGATGAAGCCGACCATCGTCGGGGCTCCGGCCGTCAGGACGTGATCCGCCGCGACGCCTTCCTCGCGCCACAGTGCGCGAGCGGCCCGCCCGAAGTCGTCGTCACCGACGGCGGTCAGCAGGGAGACCTGCGCGCCGAGCCTGGCGGCACCGATGGCCTGATTGCTTCCCTTGCCCCCGGGCCCCGGCGAGAACACCCCGCCCGAGACGGTCTCGCCCGCGGCGGGTGACCTGGGCAACCGCATGGTCAGCCCGGCCCCATAGCTTCCGACAACCGCCACCTTGACCATGCGCCCACCTCATTGCATAGGGACAACCGTGAACATGAGGCCGAGCGTATGTACAGTGATGTCTATAGTCAATGGCCAAGGGAAAGCGTCTTTTGAGCCAACATCGGAAGACCGACGGAGCCGTCAGCGGGCGGCGCGGATGTACGCCGCGGACTCAGGTGGAGCCCGGTGCATCCAGGCGAAGGTCAGTGCACCCGGGTGTGAGGATCATCGGCCGGGCCGCCCGCGGGCACGCCGGCGGGAGCGGGATGCCCGCGGAGTGCCCGCGCGTCTTCGCGGGGAACCGGTGAATGCGCCGGGGCGCTCAACTGACCCGTTCTGCCCGGTGTTTGACCGCACTGAGGCGGACCTCGGCCGGGAGGGTGGTGAGACCCACCGACTCGCGGGCGTGGGCCAGGGCTCCGGTGGTGAGGGTGTCCAGCGCGGTGCCGGGGTCGGCGTGGGGTTCCAGGAGGAGGTGGACGCGGGTCCGCGGGATGCCGCGGCGGCCGGTCAGCCGTACGTGGGCCTGTTCGACGCCGACCGGCCGGCCCGCCTCCTGGGCGAGGGCGGTCTCCAGCGCCCGGCCGCGCAGCACCGCGTCGTCACCGTCGCCGGTGTCGACGAACACCTCGGCGAGCCGTCGCCTGCGCAGTACCGCGATCAGCCACCACAGGAGGAGCAGGACGAGGACGGCGAGCGTGGCGATCACGACCGGCCACCACCAGCCCTCGTCCCGCCACCGGGTCCGCTCGGCCTCGTCCAGCAGGACGTCGTGCCGTCCGTCGTGCAGCCACCAGGAGGGCGCGGGTGCCCCCAGTCCGACGGCCAGGACGGACCCGCCGATGGCGACCAGCAGCAGGCCCACGATGCCGAGCAGGACACGGTTGACGACCCTGACCACCGCCCTCACCCCTTCCGTCCGGGGCGCCGCACCCGTACCGCCAGTACCGGCGGCCGGGACAGCGCCATCCGTCCGACCGCGTCGGCGAGCACCGCGCGCAGGTCGGCTTGCACGTCGTCCAGTTCACGGAAATGCGACACCGCGCGGACGTCGGCCCGCCTGCGGGTCACCCGTACGCGTACCGACCGCACCCCGGCGGTCTCCATGGCCCGGTCCCGCAGGACCATCGCCGCCGCGTCGCGGTCGAGACCGGCGCGTACGTCGGGGTGGGTGCGGCGCATCGGGAGCAGGGACCGCAGCCCGGGGGTGAGGGCCAGCAGGAGCAGCCAGAGACCGAGGACGGTGGCAACACCGGCGCCCAGCAGCACCCAGATGTCGTCCAGGGGCCGCCCGGCCAGCTGGTCGGCCAGTTCCCGGCGCCAGCTCATCGCGGGCCGGCCGGCGCGCACCGCGACGATGTCGTACAGGAACATCGCCGCCACTGCCAGAAGCAGCAGCGCGAGCAGGCCGGCGGAAATCCTGCGCGCCGACCAGAAGCGCCGGACCCCGCTGCCCACGGTGTCGTCGTCCGGCGCGGGCGGCTGTGCCTTCTCCAGGACGGTGCCCGTGGTGACCTCGCCGGGCCCGGTTTCGCTCATCGGGTCCTCCCGTGGAACTCGTCGGGCCCCGCCGGGTGCAGCCGTTCCACCTGGACGGCGACCTCCGGTACCTGCATGCCCGTCAGTCCGGACACCCGTTCGGTCACCTGGCGGCGTACCCGTCCGCACCGGCCGCCGATGTCGCCGGGGTAGCCGAGTTCGACATGGACGCGGACCCGCGCGGTGTCGTCGTGGTGGACGACGACCGTGGCGTACGGCGGCTCGGCGTCCCGGGGCAGCGGTCCGACCGCCTCGCGGGCCGCCTGGGAGGCGATCTTCGCGACCACCCGGTCGGCGATCCTGGTCGCGCCGCGCTCACGCGGCGGCACGAGGCCCGGGGCACCGTCGGCCTCACCCTCCGCCGTGTTCACCGGTCCCACCGGTCTCACCGGTGTCACCGCCGCCGATCGTTACGGGGACGGAAGAAGTCGCCGAACTCCAGGTCTCCCTCGAGGAATCGCCCGACGACGAAACCGACGGCCCCCAGGGCCGCCACCAGCAGGAAGGCTCCGAATCCGCCGAAATATCCGGCGAAGCCCAGCGCCATGCCGGCAATCATGCCGACCACGGCCATGCTCATGGTGCGCTCCTCAGTTGCTCAGCGGTTCGCCGTTCTCGCGGTCCCGGGCCCCGTTCACCGTCCGGTTTCTCACTGGAGGCGGCTCTCCGGCTCCTCGTCCTCCTCGTCCGGCAGCTTCACGTCGCTCACCGCGATGTTGACCTCGACCACCTCGAGGCCCGTCATCCGCTCGACCGCCGCGACGACGTTCTCCCGTACGGCCCTGGCGACATCGCCGATGGACACGCCGTAGTCGACGACGATCTCCAGGTCGAGCGCGGTCTGCACCTCACCGACCTCGGCCTTCACACCACGGGTCACCGATTTCGATCCGCCCGGCACCCGGTCGCGCACCGCCCCGAAGGTGCGGGACAGGCCGCTGCCCATGGCGTGCACCCCGAGCACGTCCCGCGCGGCGAGGCCCGCGATCTTCTCCACGACGCCGTCGGCGATCGTGGTGCGGCCACGCGTGGCGGCATCGCCTCCGCCGCGCCGGGTGCCCGGGCCCCTGCGCGCGGAGGTGTCCGGCCCGGTCTTCTCGAGATCCGCGGCCCGCGTCGAGCCGCCGTCCGTGATGTCGCTCATCGCCGTACGTCCCTTCCGATCGTCGTCCACAGGACCACCGTATGCGCCGATGCGTGGTTGCGCGCCAGGGATACGGCAGGCTGGAGGAATGACGGCGGACCGATGGACTCGGACAGTGCGGCAGCAGTTGGGACTGGGCAGGCTTCTGCCTCTGGGCGGACCGCGCGACGGCGCGTGGATCTTCGAGCGGGCCGCCGGAGCGGTTCTGCGACACGCGGTGGCACGGGCCGAGCCGGGCCTGCGCCTGGACGGTCTGCGGATCGCGCTCGCCGCTCCGGAGGACGCCGTGGAGCCGGTGGTGCCCGCTCCGCCCAGCGCCCTGCCACCGGGCTCGCTGCGGGTGACGGCCCGGTTCGCGGCCACGGCGGCGGAGCCTCTGCCGGTGACGGCGGACCGGCTGCGGGCGGTGTTGTCGCGGGCCGCGGCGGAGCGGATCGGGCTGGTGGTGACGGAGGTGGACCTGGGGGTGACGGAGCTGCTGGACGCGGAGGCCGGGACGGCGGCGGGCCCGGCAGCGGAGAGCAGGGCGCGGGACACAGCGAACGGACCGGCCGATGGACCGGCCGCTGCTCCGTCCGAGAGCCGGGCCGCTGCTCCGTCCGAGGGGCCGGCCGTTGCTCCGTCCGATGCCCCGGACTCCGGTGGGTCCGACGAGGACCGGGTCGCCGCCGCGGCGCTCGCCGTACCGGGGGTGTCCCGGCTGACGGGCGCGCTCGGCCGGGCGGTGCACCTCGCGCCGTCACCGCAGGCACCCGACGGTGTCGCCCTGGCCGGTCGTCACGCGCGCGTGGATCTCGCCGTCGGGGCGGACCACCGGGCCCTGGACGTGGCCCGGTCGGTCCGTTCGGCGGTGTCGGCCGCCCTGCCGGATCGTCCGACGGTGGCGGTCCTGGTCACAGCGGTCGACTGACGCTCCTCAGCGCGTCCCGGGCCCGTTCATTCGCCGAGGCCGGCCAGGTCCCGCAGCCGGCGGCCCTGAGCCGCGCGCTCGGCGACTCGCTGCTCCTCGTACGTACGCTCCACGGCCCCGCTCAGCAGCGCCTTCGTCTCGATCACGGCGTCCCGGGGTGCGGCGAGCAGCGCCGCGGCGAGGTCCCGTACCGCTCCGTCCAGTTCGTCACCGGGTACGGCGATGTTGGCGAGTCCGGTGTTCACGGCCTCCTCGGCCGTGACGAACCGCCCGGTCGCACAGATCTCCAGCGCGCGGGCGTACCCGACGAGCCCGACCAGCGGATGCGTGCCGGTCAGGTCCGGGACGAGTCCCAGGCTGGTCTCGCGCATGGCGAACTGGACATCGTCGGCGACGACCCGCAGGTCGCAGGCGAGGGCCAGCTGGAAACCGGCTCCGATGGCATGCCCCTGCACGGCCGCGATGGACACGATGTCGCTGCGCCGCCACCAGGTGAACGCCTCCTGGTAGGTGGCGATGGTCGCGTCGAGGCCGGCCTCGCTGCCGCGTGCCATCTCGACGAACGACGGATCGCCCTCGATTCCCTCGGGGGTGAGCATCTGCCGGTCGAGACCGGCGGAGAAGGACTTGCCCTCACCGCGGAGCACCACGACCCGCACGGAACCCGGCAGCAGCCGGCCCGCCTCGGTCAACGCGCGCCACAGAGCGGGGCTCTGCGCGTTGCGCTTGGCCGGGTTGGTCAGCGTCACCGTGGCGATCGCGTCGTCGACGGTGAGCCGTACGCCGTCCTTGTCGAGTACGGGACCGAGGTCCTGGGCGGGCGAAGCCATGGGGCGCCTCCGATGGGTGCGGTCGTCCTCCGTACCGTACGGCGGGACCGGGCCCGCCCTGCGGCACAGCTAAGTGACTGCACAGTAACCACCCGCCCGGCCTGTCGGCCGACCGGGTGGCCACCTCGGATCGTGGGCGCCCAGGGGTCAGGCCGAAGCGGCCTTCTTGCCCCGGGTCGCCCCGCCACGCCCTCGGAGCGTGACGCCCGATTCGCTGAGCATGCGGTGCACAAAGCCATACGAGCGGCCGGTCTCCTCGGCCAATGCCCGGATGCTCGCACCGGCGTCGTACTTTTTCTTCAGGTCTGCCGCGAGCTTGTCGCGCGCGGCGCCGGTTACCCGGCTGCCCTTCTTCAGAGTCTCGGCCACCCGTGCCTCCTCATGGGAAGTGCGCTCTGGTCCCCTCATGATCACCCCTCTTGGGCCCGATGGCCACCCATTCGGCAAGGTCCGTGCGACAAGGTTGTGACGACAGGAGTGCATCCCCACATACGGAACAAGAGATTCCACGGAGTGTCGGGCGCACCACCGGACGCGTTCCGCCGCGAAATACCAGGTCAGAAAGGTGTGGCGGCCGAGCCCCGGACAACTGGGGGCTCGGCCGCGAAATCGGTGCAGGACACACCTGGGTACGAGGAGATCTCACACGAATGATGGATCACCGATGGGCCGA
Organism: Streptomyces sp. NPDC005774; assembly: GCF_042871645.1. NCBI lineage: Bacteria > Bacillati > Actinomycetota > Actinomycetes > Kitasatosporales > Streptomycetaceae > Streptomyces > Streptomyces sp. NPDC005774. The sequence continues at coordinate 55,853 of NZ_JBIAIV010000005.1, forward strand.
ATGATCCATACACGGTGGATCACGCCGGTGACCGGCCGTGGTCTGCGGCCGGTCGGCCCGGGGGTCGCTCAGGCGAGGGCGACGAGGTCCGCGTAGTCGGCGCCCCACAGGTCCTCGATGCCGTCCGGCAGCAGGATGATCCGCTCCGGCTGGAGCGCCTCGACGGCGCCCTCGTCGTGCGTGACCAGAACCACGGCGCCCTTGTAGGTGCGCAGCGCGCCGAGGATCTCCTCGCGGCTGGCCGGGTCGAGGTTGTTGGTGGGCTCGTCGAGGAGGAGCACGTTCGCCGAGGAGACCACGAGGGTCGCGAGCGCGAGGCGGGTCTTCTCCCCGCCGGAGAGGACACCGGCGGGCTTGTCGACGTCGTCACCGGAGAACAGGAACGAACCGAGCACCTTGCGGACCTCGACGAGGTCCATGTCGGGCGCGGCGGAGCGCATGTTCTCCAGCACCGTGCGGTCCCGGTCGAGGGTCTCGTGCTCCTGGGCGTAGTACCCGATCTTGAGCCCGTGGCCGGGTACGACCATGCCGGTGTCGGGCTGTTCCACTCCGCCCAGGAGGCGCAGCAGGGTGGTCTTGCCCGCGCCGTTGAGACCGAGGATGACGACGCGGGAGCCCTTGTCGATGGCCAGGTCGACGTCGGTGAAGATCTCGAGCGAGCCGTACGACTTCGACAGGCCCTCGGCGGTCAGCGGGGTCCTGCCGCAGGGGGACGGGTCGGGGAAGCGCAGCTTGGCGACCTTGTCGGCCTGGCGGACGCCTTCGAGGCCGGACAGCAGGCGCTCCGCGCGGCGGGCCATGTTCTGCGCGGCGACGGTCTTGGTGGCCTTGGCGCGCATCTTGTCGGCCTGGGCGTTGAGGGTGGCGGCCTTCTTCTCGGCGTTCTGCCGCTCGCGCTTGCGGCGCTTCTCGTCGGCCTCGCGCTGCTGCTGGTAGAGCTTCCAGCCCATGTTGTAGATGTCGATCGTGGAGCGGTTGGCGTCCAGATAGAACACCTTGTTGACGACCGTCTCGACCAGGTCGACGTCGTGGGAGATGACGATGAAGCCGCCGCGGTAGGTCTTGAGGTAGTCGCGCAGCCAGACGATCGAGTCGGCGTCGAGGTGGTTGGTCGGCTCGTCGAGCAGGAGGGTGTCCGCGTCGGAGAAGAGAATGCGGGCCAGCTCGATACGGCGGCGCTGACCACCGGAGAGCGTGTGCAGCGGCTGGCCGAGCACCCGGTCGGGCAGGTTCAGCGCGGCGGCGATGGTGGCGGCCTCGGCCTCGGCCGCGTACCCGCCCTTGGTGAGGAACTCGGTCTCCTGGCGCTCGTACTGCCGCAGCGCCTTCTCGCGGGTGGTGCCCTGGCCGTTCGCGATGCGCTGCTCGTTCTCGCGCATCTTGCGGATCAGGGTGTCCAGGCCGCGGGCGGACAGGACGCGGTCGCGGGCGAGCACGTCGAGGTCGCCGGTGCGGGGGTCCTGGGGGAGGTAGCCGACCTCGCCGGAGCGGGTGACGGCGCCGGCGTCGGGGACGCCCAGGCCGGCGAGGACCTTGGTGAGGGTGGTCTTGCCGGCACCGTTGCGGCCGACCAGGCCGATGCGGTCGCCCTTGGCGATACGGAAGGTGGCGCTCTCGAGGAGAACACGGGCACCGGCGCGCAGCTCGATGCCGGAGGCGGAGATCACGGACAGGCTCCAGGGCGTTGGGTGGCGGTGGGTGGCTGAGGGCGTTCCCGCCGTCTAATGCGCGAGGAGAATGGCCATGGAAGCCATTCTAACGGGGCCGCGCAACCTCTTTCCCGGCATGCGGATGTGCGGTGCCGGGCGCCCGGTCGGACCGGGCCGCGTTGTCGGTGGTGGATGCCAGACTGAGCGACAGGTCGAATTTCTGGCGATCTTCCGGCGATTGTCCGGTTGTGGGACACGAGGAGTGATGACCATGGCAGGCACGGGCGGCGGGCGTCCGAGCATCTTTCCGACCTTGCTGTACGCGGATGCGAAGGCGGCGATCCGGCAGCTCACCGAGGCCTTCGGGTTCACCGAGCTGTCGGTGTACGAGGACGGGGGCGGCGGAGTGGCCCACGCCGAGCTGGTGCAGGGCAACGGCGCGGTGATGCTGGGTTCCAAGGGCACCGGCAGCGCGTTCGACAAGGCGATGGAGGGTTCGGGCCCGGTCGGTGTCCACATCGCCGTGGACGACGTCGACGCGCATCACCGGCGGGCGGTGGAGCAGGGCGCGGAGATCCTGATGCCCCCGACGGACCAGGACTACGGCTCGCGGGACTACATGGCCCGCGACATCGAGGGCAACGTCTGGAGCTTCGGCACGTACGCGCCCGAGACCGGGGCCTGAACGGAGAGCGGAGCGTGAACGGGGAGCCGGGCGTGAACGAGGAGCGGGGAGGGCTGCGTCCGGAAGGGGGCCGCGCCGAGGGCCCGAAAACGGCGGGGCCGACGGCCCGCAGGGTCGCGCGGGCGGTCCTGCGGGGGTATTCGGCTCGGGCCGGTCCGCCGGGGCGGGCCGGCCCTGCGAAGCGCGGGCGGTTCGTGCGCGGTGCCGGTGTCAGCCTCCGGTGTGCACCTGGAAGGCGGCCCGGCGGACGGCTTTGGCCAAGGCCGGGTCGGGATGCGCGGCAGCGAGGGCGACCAGAACCTGGACGGTCCGCGGGTGTCCGACGGCGCACACCTCGTTCAGCAGCGCGGGAACGGTCGGCTGGACCGCGGACTCCAGATGCCGCACCAGCAGCGGGGCCTCCCCGTGGTCGGCGACCGCGGCGGCGGTGTCCACCCACAGCCAGGTGGCCTCCGCCCGGGTGAGGACCTCGTGGGCGTCCTCGGGGTCGGCGCCCTCGTGCTCGGCCAGCCACAGCAGGGCGTAGGGCCGCAGCGTCGGCTCGTCGTGCACGGCACGGACCTCGGGTTCGGCGGGGGCACCGACGACCCGCAGCGCCTCGAAGGCGAGGCCGCGCAGGAGGGCGTCCTCCCCGCGGGCGGCGTCGAGCAGTTCGGTGACGGCACTGCCCACCGGACGGGCGGCGAGCCAGGCGCGGTACTCGGCGCGGGCCGCGTTGGGGCGCAGCTGGGCGCAGCCGCGGAGCATGTCCTCGGCGCCCTGCTCGATGTTCCCGGCGGGGCTCTGGGCGGCGACGCAGATCTGCTCCAGCTTGACCCAGACCGCCCAGCTGCCGAGTGGGGTGAGGGTGGCCTGCCCCTCGCCGTAGGTGAGGGCGCCCACGGCGGCGAGGGCGCACAGGGCCCAGTCGAGAAGCGGGGCGAGCGGAACGTCGTCGGCCCCCGGCCCGGCGAGGGCGAGGGCGGGCACGGCCGGTCCGAACTCGGGCTCGGGCGAACGCTCGGGGTGCGCGGTGCCGGAGGAGCGGGGCCCGTAGTCGACCTCGTAGCGCTCCGTACGCAGTTCGGTGACCCGCTGCTGCAGAAGGTCGAGGAGCTGCGGGACGGGGACCGGGCCGGCCGAGAGCTGGAGGAAGGAGAGGACCTGCGGCATGGCCGAGACGACCTCGCCCACGGCGGCGGGCCCGTGGTCCTCGGGTTCCGGGTGGGCGAGCGACCAGGCGTCGAACAGGGCGACCCAGCCACGCAGGACGGCACTGTCGTCACGGTCCCAGGCGCGCAGCCGCCAGCCGGGGCGGGCGGTGTCGCCGTGCACCTCGATCAGGCCGGCGAGCCGGGCCGTGTCCCAGTCGGCGCGGACCTGGGCCGGCGTCAGGCCCAGGTCGTCGGCCGCCCATCCGACGGTCGTGTCGGAGAGGATGGCCCGGCCGGCGGCCGTGGCGCTGCCCCGGCCGGGGCCCAGGGCTGCGTCGGCCCAGCGGGCGACGCGGGCCGCGCCGGCCAGACCGGAGCGCGCCATTCGGGCCAGCTCCGCGGGAGCCGGTGTGCCTTCCGGTGGGCGTGGCGCAGGGCGGCGCGACCGCTGCTGGTTCATCGCCCTGGGGGCGGCGGCCAGGGGTCGCGGGCGGACAAGTCGAAGCCTGGAGTCGCGCGGGATACGGGACGTCACGGGTGCAGTCTCGCGGTTGACGGTCCGAAAACCCAAACGGAATGCCACAGGCGGCGAGGGGGACGGTCAACGCACAGGGGCGCGGGGGCAGTCGGAGGAAGGAAACGGGCCGGGGCGGGCGGGGACACGCCGGAAGCACGCCGGGAACACGCCGTGGAGCGGAATCCCCGGCGACGGCCCGCGGGACCGGCGGGCGCGGGCCGGACGGGCCGCGCCGGGCCGGACAGGACGGTACGGGCCGGACAGGACGGTACGGGCCGGACAGGACGGTACGGGCCGGACAGGACGGTACGGGCCGGACAGGACGGTACGGGCCGGACGATCACATGAAAGGGGTGAGGAAGCGGCGCAGCGCCTCTTCATAGGTGTGCGGGTCGGCGTTCCACATGGCGCCGTGCGGCGCGTCCGCGACCGTGTGCAGGATGACCGTGTTGGGCTGGGCGGCGGCCAGCCGGTGCGAGAGCTGCCAGGGGGCCACGGTGTCGCCGGGGCCGTGGATGATCAGGGTGGGAATGCCGACGCGCTCCGGCCCCGGGGTGCCGGGACGATGGCCTCCGTGGTGGTCGCCGTGGCGGCCGGTGCGGCCCTGGGCGGCGCGGACAGCCAGCGGCAGCAGCGCTCCGGGGGTGCGGCGGGCCGCGGCGAGGGCGCGCAGCGTCGATTCCCAGCTGAGCACCGGAGAGTCGAGGACCAGCCCGGCGACGTGGTCGCGCAGTGTGGAACGGGCGGCGGCGCGCAACGCCATGGTCGCGCCGATGGACCAGCCGAGCAGGACGACCTGCCGGGCACCGGCGTCCACCGCGTACCGGATCGCCGCGTCGAGGTCGCGCCACTCGGTCTCGCCCAGGTGGTTGAGGCCGTCGGGCGAGCGCGGTGCGCCCCGGTCGCCCCGGTAGGTGAGGGCGAGCACCGGGAAGTGGTGGCGGTGCAGGAATTCCATGAGGTTCATGGCCTGTTCCCGGGTGGTGCCGAGGCCGTGCACCGCGAGCACCCAGGTGTCCCGGACATCCGGGACGAACCAGGCGGGGAGAGGGCCGAGTTCGCCGGGGACGTCGACGTCGGTGTGGTCCAGGCCCAGGGCGGTCCCCGGGTCGCCGACGTAGAGGTTCGGGGTGAGCCAAACCCGGTCGCCGGGGTCCAGGGTGCCCCGTACGACGCGTTCCAGGCGGCGTACGACGGTGTCGGCGGAGTCCGGGACGCCGTCCAGGACGGGTCCGACGACCGCGTGGGTGCCGTCACCGGCGAGGCCGTAGCGGCCGGGCCGCAGCGTGGCGAGGTGCCGGGTGAGGGTGATCTGACCGGCGGCGGTGCCGTGCACGGTGAGCCGGGGCTCGGTGGGCAGGGGCCTGCCCGGTGGCGCCTTGAGGGCGGCGTCGCTGGCGACCCGGCCGACCGCCACCGCGGCGACGGAAGCCCCTATCACGGCGGTGACGGCAGCGGCCGTCGCTCTGGCAGTACGCACCCACCCAGTGTCCAGGCCGACCGGCCGACCGGCCACCCCAGCGACGGTCAGGGGCCCGAACCACCGGGACACCGGGGCGCGGGTCACCGAGGCACCGGTACACCGGGTCGCCAGGGCGTCGCCCCGCGTCACCCGGCCGCTCCGGAAGAGGCCACCGCCCCTCCCCCGCCTCCGGCGCCGGGCAGGCCCGCCGCGCCGCTCGTCCGGGACCCGTGGACGGTCCGTGACCTCCGTCGGTTCAGGGCTGAGGGCTCCGCCCCGCCCACCGGCCGGGCAGGTCAGCCGCGCTGTCCGTAGCTTCGCAGGCGGTCGGTGACCTCCGTCAGGTGGCCGACCGACAGGAGGTTCGGGGAGTGGCCGGGGACGGACGAGGCGGTCAGCCAGAGCCTGCACATCCACTCCAGTTGGGCGGTGCGGTCGTAGGCCTGGTCGAGGGTCGTGCCGTGGGTGACGGTGCCGTGGTTCTGGAGGAGGCAGCCGGTGCGGTCCTCGAGGGCGCGCAGCATGTTCTCGGCCAACTTTTGAGTGCCGTACGTCGCGTAGGGAGCCACCCGGACGGGTCCGCCGAGCGCGGCGGCCATGTAGTGGATCAGCGGGAGTTCGTCGACGAGCGTGGAGACGGCCGTCGCGTGCACGGCGTGCGTGTGCACCACCGCGCGGGCGCCGGTCGTGCGGTACACCGCGAGATGCATGGGCAGCTCGCTGGTCGGGGCCAGGGTGCCGAGGACCTGTCGGCCGGTGAGGTCGACGCCGGTGACGTCGTCCGGCGTCAGCCGGTCGTAGGGCACTCCCGACGGTGTGACCAGCACGGTCTCCCCGACCCGCACCGAGACGTTGCCGGAGGTCCCGACGACGAGCCCGTCCGAGACGGTCCGGCGGGCCGCCCCGACGAGGGCGGCCCAGGCACACGTCTCCTCGTCGCTCACGGCCCTGTCCTGCCGCTCCTGCCGTTCCCTCACTCGCTGCGGGCGGTCCCCGGCGCGCGCTCCGCCCTCCGCGCTCCGCCGGTCCCTCTGTCGCTCCGTCATGCCGCGATCCTGCCGGGTGACCGAAATCTCTTCAACGGCGTCCCGTCGGCTCCCGCACCCGCTCACACCCGCCCGCGACCGCCCTCGGACCGCCGAGAGACGGTCACCTTCCCCTACAGTCACCCCGACGCCCGTTCCAGTTCATCTTCCGTTCACCCACGTTACCTACGTTCAACGCGCCAATGACTTCGAACGATTGCCTGGGTAAATGGAAAGCTTCTCGCTGATCCTCGCGATTGTGGTGGTAACCGCACTTGCGTTTGATTTCACGAACGGTTTCCACGACACCGCGAACGCGATGGCTACGACCATTTCGACCGGTGCTCTCAAGCCCAAGGTTGCGGTGGCGATGTCCGCCGTCCTCAACCTGGTGGGCGCCTTCCTCTCCGTGGAGGTCGCCAACACGATCTCCAAGGGCCTCGTCGACGAGGCCGGCATCCGTCCCGAGGTCATCTTCGCCGCACTGGTCGGCGCGATCCTCTGGAACCTCCTGACCTGGCTGGTCGGTCTGCCGTCCAGTTCCTCGCACGCCCTGATGGGCGGCCTGATCGGCGCCACCGTCGCCTCGGCGGGCTTCGGCGCGGTGCACGGCGACGTCCTGGTCACCAAGGTGCTGATCCCCGCGATCGCCGCGCCGCTGGTCGCCGGCCTGGCCGCGATGTTCGCGACCCGGCTGACCTACCGCATGGGCCGCAGGTCGGCCGGCAGCAAGGCCTCCGAGAAGGGGTACCGGGCCGGACAGATCGCCTCCGCCGGTCTGGTCTCCCTCGCCCACGGCACCAACGACGCCCAGAAGACGATGGGCATCATCACCCTGGCCCTGGTCGCCGGCGGCACCCTCGCCCCGGACTCCGACCCGCCGATGTGGGTCATCGTCTCCGCGGGCATCGCCATCGCGCTCGGCACCTACCTCGGCGGCTGGCGCATCATCCGCACCATGGGCAAGGGCCTGACCGACCTCCAGCCGCAGCAGGGCTTCGTCGCCCAGACCAGCGCCGCGACGGTCATCCTGGCCTCCTCCCACCTCGGTTTCTCCCTGTCCACCACGCACTCCGTCTCCGGTTCCGTGATGGGTGCGGGCCTGGGCCGCAAGGGCGGCGTGGTCCGCTGGTCGACGGCCACCCGGATGTTCGTCGCCTGGGGCCTGACGCTGCCGGCGGCGGCCCTGGCCGCGGCGGTCGCCGAGTGGGTCTGCGGCTTCGGCAGCTGGGGCACCGCTCTCGTCGCGGTCTTCCTGATCGCCTCCAGCGCGGCGATCTGGAAGATCTCCCGGCGCGAGGTCGTCGACCACACCAACGTCAACGACACCGCCGGCCCCGAAGACACCGACAAGGAGCAGAGCGGCGTCGTGACCGCGGCCATGGCCGCCGTGGCCACCCCTCCGGCGGGCCCCGTGGCCGAGGACCTCTCGGCCACCATCCCGGCTCCCGTCGATCCGGCGGTCCCTCCGGCCAGGACCGCGGTCTGACCCCGCGGGAAGACACGCAGCAGACCCCGCAGGAAGACACGCAGGAAGACACGTAGGAAGACACGTAGGAGAAGAGCACCATGAAGATCGACTGGGCGGCCCTCGGTTCCGTCTTCGGCGTCAGCCTCGTGGTCACCGTGGCCCTGGTGGCCCTGTTCACCCTGGGCATCACCGGCCTGTCCCGCCGTGAACGGGCCGCCGCCCAGGGCGAGTCCGCGGCCCTGGCGGTCACCGGCGCCTACGCCTGCTTCGCGGCCTGCGTGGCGGCGGTGGCGTACGGGATCTACATGATCATGGCCTGATTCATGGCCTGACGGCTGCCTGATTCCGGGGCAGGATCCGGGCCGGCGTCCCGGTCCGGGTCATGTCGTCCGCCCGCCCGGCGGGCGGTGCGGGGCACGTTGCCTCCGTACCGCCCGTTTCGTGTTCCCGGACCACCCGCCCGCCGGTCCCGGACCGCCCGCCGCCGGGCCGTTTCCGCGCCGCCCGTCCCACCGCGGAACCCCTTGCCCGCGGTTCACTCTCCGATCACCCTCCGGAACCTCTCTGTGGGTCTCAGCACACTTCAGCCTCGCAGGTCAAAGGCAAGTTGACGGTTCTTCCGGACCGTGGTGAACTGCCGGAGCCATTACGGCGGCAGGAGAGGAAGCCGGTGCGAATCCGGCGCGGTCCCGCCACTGTCACCGGGGTGAACGACCCCGGGAGCCAGGAACTCCCACCGCCGGTCTCGTCGAACCAGGGCGTGGACACCCTGAGTGAGGACATACCGCCATGCCCGGCTGCCTGTTGAGGTCGACCAGCGATGCTCCGCCCCGGTTCGGGGCGGCCACTCCCACCGGATCCCTCACCGGCTGAACCCATGGGTGCCGATCGCGAGTTCGCGTACGGCGCCGCTGCCGGCCTCCTCGGTGACCTGCTTCTCGGCGATCCCCGCCGAGGGCATCCGGTCGCCGCTTTCGGGCGGGCCGCGGCTGCCGTGGAACGGGTTCTGTGGCAGGACGACCGGGGCCGGGGCGTGCTGCACACCGCCGTCTGCGTGGGCGGAGCCGTCGCTCTGGGCAGCCTGGCCGCCCGCCTCGTACGGTCCTCCCCCGCCGCCTCCGTCGCCCTGACCGGCGCGGCCACCTGGGCCGTCGTCGGAGGGACGTCGCTGGCCCGGGAGGCCCGCGCCATCGGGCGCGCCCTGGAATCCGGGACCGCCGAAGGAATCGAGGCGGCGCGGGCGCGGCTGCCGCACCTGTGCGGGCGGGACCCGCATGCGCTGGACGCCGAAGGGATCGCCCGCGCGGTCGTGGAGTCCGTCGCCGAGAACACCTCCGACGCCGTGGTGGGCGCCCTGGTGTGGGGTGCCGTCGCCGGTGTGCCGGGGCTGCTCGGGTTCCGGGCCGTCAACACCCTGGACGCCATGGTCGGCCACAAGTCCCCCCGCCATCTGCGGTACGGCTGGGCCTCCGCGCGCCTCGACGACGTCGCCGGGTGGCCCGGGGCGCGGCTGACCGCCGTACTCGCCGCGGTCGCCGGGCCGGATCCGCGGGGTGCCGTCCTGGCGTGGCGCGCGGATGCCGCGAAGCATCCGAGTCCCAACGCCGGGCCCGTGGAGGCGTCCTTCGCGGGCGCGCTCGGTGTGCGGCTCGGCGGATCGCTGTCCTACGCCGGGCGGGTCGAGCACCGGCCCGTCCTCAACGGCGGCGGCCGGGCCGTGACCGTGGCGGACATCGACCGCGCGGTACGGCTCTCGGAGCGCGTCGGCCGGCTGGCACTCGGCGTCGGCGTCGCCGCGCGCATCGGCGTACGAGCCGTTGCGCGGGCCGTCCCCAAGGGGCGCGGGAAGGGGTGCACGTCATGACGGACCGTACGACGGGCGGTATGCCGGACCGTATGACGGGCGGCGGGCTGCTGGTGGCCGGCACGACGTCGGACGCCGGCAAGAGTGTGGTGACCGCCGGGATCTGCCGGTGGCTGGCGCGGCAGGGCGTCAAGGTCGCGCCGTTCAAGGCGCAGAACATGTCGCTGAACTCGTTCGTCACGCGGGAGGGCGCCGAGATCGGGCGGGCGCAGGCCATGCAGGCCCAGGCCTGCCGCATCGAGCCGACCGCGCTGATGAATCCGGTACTGCTCAAGCCGGGCGGGGAGCGGAGCAGCCAGGTCGTGCTGCTGGGCAGGCCGGTCGGTGAGCTGAGCGCGCGCGGCTACCACGGCGGGCGGCAACAACAGCTCCTGGGCACGGTGCTGGACTCCCTCGCGCAGCTGCGGGCCACGTACGACGCGGTGATCTGCGAAGGGGCCGGCAGTCCGGCCGAGATCAATCTGCGGCGCACCGACATCGTCAACATGGGGATCGCCCGGAACGCCTCGCTCCCCGTCCTCGTCGTCGGCGACATCGACCGCGGCGGGGTCTTCGCCTCCTTCTTCGGCACGGTCGCGCTGCTGTCGCGCGAGGACCAGGAGCTGGTCGCCGGTTTCCTGGTGAACAAGTTCCGGGGCGATGTGTCGCTGCTGGAGCCGGGACTGGACATGCTGCACGGTCTGACCGGACGGCACACGTACGGCGTACTGCCCTTCCGGCACGGGCTCGGCATCGACGAGGAGGACGGGCTGGCGGTGTCCCTGCGGGGTGCCGTACGGGAGTCCGCGGTCGCCGCGCCGCTCGGCGAGGACGTGCTGCGGGTCGCCGTGTGCGCAGTGCCGCTGATGTCCAACTTCACGGACGTGGACGCGCTGGCCGCGGAACCGGGTGTCGTGGTCCGTTTCGTGGACCGGCCCGAGGAACTGGCCGACGCCGACCTCGTGGTGGTGCCGGGCACGCGCGGCACCGTACGGGCGCTTCAGTGGCTGCGGGAGCGCGGGCTCGCGGACGCGCTGAAGCGGCGGGCGGCCGAGGGGCGGCCCGTGCTCGGGATCTGCGGGGGCTTCCAGATCCTCGGCGAGCGCATCGAGGACGACGTGGAGAGCCGTGCCGGCCGGGTCGACGGGCTCGGGATCCTGCCCGTACGGGTGCGGTTCGCACGGGAGAAGACGCTCGAGCGGCCCGTTGGAAAGGCCCTCGGGGAGCCCGTCGAGGGCTACGAGATCCATCACGGGGTCGCCGACGTACGGGGAGGGGCGGCGTTCATCTCCGATGACGGTGGACGCAGCCTGGACGGCTGTCGGGCCGGGCAGACCTGGGGCACGCACTGGCACGGTTCGCTGGAGTCGGACGGCTTCCGCCGGGCCTTCCTGCGCGAGGTGGCCGCCGCCGCGGGACGCCGTTTCGTACCGGCCCCCGACACCTCGTTCGCCGCGCTGCGCGAGGAACAGCTCGACCGGCTCGGCGATCTGATCGAACAGCACGCGGACACGGACGCGCTGTGGCGGCTCATCGAGTCCGGCGCCCCACCGGGGCTGCCGTTCGTTCCGCCGGGAGCGCCCGCATGAGCGCCGTGTCGTGGTCGGCCGCCGGCTCGGCGGGGCGCCGGCGGATCGTGGTGGCGGCGGGGAACGCCGGCCCACGAGAGCACGGCGGCCAGGCGGCCGGGGTCGTGGACGGCCGGGAGGCCCGCCCCCGTGCCGGCGGAGAGCAGATTTCGATCCCGGCGGTCCCGCGGCCCATGACCGGGCCGAACAGTCGGACACCATCCGAAGGAGTGATCACCGCGTGAGTACGCCCTATCCCTTCACCGCCGTCGTCGGCCAGGACGACCTGCGGTTGGCCCTACTGCTGAACGCGGTGTCACCACAGGTGGGTGGCGTTCTCGTGCGGGGGGAGAAGGGGACCGCGAAGTCGACTGCCGTCAGGGCGCTGGCCGCGCTGATGCCGGAGACCGAGGTCGTACCCGGCTGCCGGTTCTCCTGCGACCCCGCGGTCCCGGACCCGTCGTGCCCTGACGGACCGCATGAGTCCCGCCCCGGGGCGCGGCGCCCCACGGCACTCGTCGAGCTTCCGGTCGGTGCCTCCGAGGACCGGCTGGTGGGTGCCCTCGATATCGAGCGGGCGCTCGCGGAGGGGGTGAAGGCCTTCGAACCGGGCCTGCTCGCAGGCGCCCACCGGGGGATCCTGTACGTCGACGAGGTCAATCTCCTGAACGACCATCTCGTCGACCTGCTGCTGGACGCCGCCGCCATGGGCGCCTCGTACGTCGAGCGCGAGGGTGTCTCCGTACGGCACGCGGCGCGCTTCCTGCTCGTCGGGACCATGAATCCCGAAGAGGGCGAGCTGCGACCCCAGTTGCTGGACCGGTTCGGACTGACCGTGGAGGTCAAGGCCTCGCGGGAGCCGGACCAGCGGGTGGAGGTCGTGCGGCGCAGGCTGGCCTACGACGATGCCCCGGAGGAGTTCGCCGCGCGCTGGGCCGGGGAGGAGGCTGCCGTACGGCAGCGGATCATGGCGGCGCGGGAGCTGCTGTCATCGGTGCGACTGGGTGATGGGGCGCTGCGGCAGATCGCGGCGACCTGTGCCTCCTTCGAGGTGGACGGCATGCGTGCCGACATCGTGATGGCGCGCACCGCGACCGCGCTGGCGGCCTGGGCCGGGCGGACGGACGTACTGGCCGAGGACGTACGGCAGGCCGCGCTGCTGGCCCTCCCTCACCGGCGGCGGCGCAACCCGTTCGACGCGCCGGGGCTCGACGAAGACAAACTCGACGAAACGCTGGAGGAGTTCGGCGAACAGGACGAGGGCGACGACGATCCCGACCCGGGGCCGGACGGTGGTCCGGGCGGGCAGCCGGCACCCGAGGACGGCCCTCAGGGGGACGACACCTCCGCGCGGCCCGAGGACGGCGAGGGCGGGGAACCGCAAGCGGGGCCCGGTGCCGGGGAGCGGTCCGCCGTACGGGCCGCAGAGCCCTTCCGGACGAAGACGCTGAGTGTGCCGGGCATCGGTGAGGGTGCCGCCGGGCGGCGGTCGCGGGCGCGGACCGAGCGCGGGCGGACCACCGCGGCCCGGCGCCCGCAGGGGGCGCTGACCAAGCTGCACCTCGCCGCGACCGTACAGGCCGCGGCGCCGCATCAGCGGGTGCGGGGGCGCAGCGGCCCGGGACTGGTGGTCCGGCGGGACGATCTCAGGCAGGCGGTGCGGGAGGGCCACGAATCCAATCTCGTACTGTTCGTGGTCGATGCCTCCGGGTCGATGGCCGCGCGGCAGCGGATGAGCGCCGTGAAGGGTGCCGTGCTGTCGCTGCTGCTCGACGCCTACCAGCGGCGGGACAAGGTGGGGCTGGTGACCTTCCGCGGAACGGCCGCCGAGGTGGCGCTGCCACCGACCTCGTCCGTGGACGCGGCGGCGGCCCGGCTGGAGTCGCTGCCGACCGGCGGGCGTACGCCGCTCTCGGCAGGGCTGCTCAAGGCGCACGACGTGCTGCGTGTGGAGCGGTTGCGCGACCCCTCGCGGCGGGCGCTGGTGGTCGTGGTGACCGACGGACGGGCCACCGGCGGCCCCGAGCCGGTCGCCCTCGCGGGGCGGGCGGCGCGGCTGTTCGCCGCCGAGGGCACCGCCTCCGTGGTCGTGGACTGCGAGGCGGGGCCGGTGCGCCTGGGTCTGGCGGGGCAGCTCGCGGGTGAGCTGGGGGGTACGGCGGTGACGCTGGACGAGTTGCGGGCGGACTCGATCGCCGGGCTGGTCAGGGATGTGCAGGGTGCCGGAACAAGGAGGGCGGCGTAATGCCGAAGGGACAGCCGAGTGTCGTACCGCAGGACGGTCTGACGACGCGCCAGCGGCGCAACCGGCCGCTGGTCGTCGTGCACACGGGCGTCGGCAAGGGCAAGTCGACCGCAGCGTTCGGGCTGGCGCTGCGGGCCTGGAACCAGGGGTGGCCGATCGGGGTGTTCCAGTTCGTCAAGTCGGCGAAGTGGAAGGTCGGCGAGGAGAACGCGCTGCGGGTGCTCGACGCCTCCGGCGAGGGCGGCAGCGTCAGATGGCACAAGATGGGCGAGGGCTGGTCCTGGGTCCAGCGGGACGCGCAGATGGACAACGAGGAGAAGGCCCGCGAGGGCTGGGAGCAGGTCAAGCGCGACCTGGCCGCCGAGACGTACAAGCTGTACGTGCTGGACGAGTTCGCCTACCCGATGCACTGGGGGTGGGTCGACACCGACGAGGTCGTGTCCGTGCTGCGCGACCGGCCCGGGACCCAGCACGTTGTGATCACGGGGCGGAACGTGCCGGAGAAGCTGGTGGACTTCGCCGACCTGGTGACCGACATGTCCAAGGTCAAGCACCCCATGGACGCCGGGCAGAAGGGGCAGAGGGGCATCGAGTGGTGACGTCCTCGTCGTCCGTGCCCCGGCTGGTCGTCGCCGCGCCCTCGTCGGGCAGTGGCAAGACCACCGTCGCCACGGGGCTGATGGCCGCGCTCGCCGCGCGGGGACTCGCCGTGTCCCCGCACAAGGTCGGGCCCGACTACATCGACCCCGGATACCACTCGCTGGCCACCGGGCGCGTGGGACGCAACCTGGACGCGTACCTGTGCGGGCCCGATCTGATCGGTCCGCTGTTCCTGCACGGCGCGCGCGGATGCGACATCGCGGTCGTCGAAGGCGTGATGGGGCTGTACGACGGGGCCGCGGGGCAGGAGGAGCTGGCGTCCACGGCCCAGGTGGCGAAGCTGCTGCGGGCGCCGGTGGTGCTGGTCGTGGACGCGTCGTCGCAGTCCCGGTCGGTGGCGGCGCTGGTGCACGGGTTCGTGACGTGGGACCCGGAGGTGCGGATCGAGGGCGTGATCCTCAACAAGGTCGCGTCGGACCGTCACGAGGCGTTGCTGCGGGAGGCGTTGGAGTCGTCGGGGGTGCCGGTGCTCGGTGTGGTGCGGCGGGCTCCGCGGGTCGGCACACCGTCGCGGCATCTGGGGCTGGTACCGGTCGCCGAGCGGCGGGACAGCGCGGTGGAGGCGGTTGCGGCGATGGCCGCGCAGGTGGCCGCCGGGTGTGACCTGGAGGCGTTGGTCGCGCTGGCTCACAGGGCCGGGGACGTGTCGTGTGCGGAGTGGGACGCGGCGGCGGCTCTTGTTTCCTCTCCCCCGCCGCCCCTTCCCGTCCCGGCCCCGGGGGCTGCGCTCGCGGACGGGCCGGCGGTGGTCGCCGTCGCCGGTGGGGCCGCGTTCTCGTTCTCCTACGCGGAGCATGCCGAGCTGCTTGCCGCTGCCGGGGCCGAGGTCGTCGTCTTCGACCCCCTGCGGGACGAGGAGTTGCCCGAGGGGACCCGGGGGGTGGTCGTCGGGGGTGGGTTTCCCGAGATGTACGCGACCGAGCTGTCGGCCAACGAGCCGCTGCGGAAGGCCGTCGCCGAACTGGCTCTGAGCGGCGCGCCGGTGGCCGCCGAGTGTGCGGGACTGCTGTATCTGTGCCAAGAACTGGACGGTCTGCCCATGTGCGGGGTGCTGGACGCCACCGCGCGGATGACCGAGCGGCTCACCCTCGGTTACCGGGACGCGGTGGCCGTGTCGGACAGTGTGCTGGCCGGGGCCGGGACGCGGATGCGGGGTCACGAGTTCCACCGCACCGTCGTCGAGCCCGGCGCGGGGGACGCGCCCGCGTGGGGTGTGCGGGCACCGGCACCGCGCGTCGAAGGCTTCGTGCGGCGCGGTGTGCACGCCAGCTATCTGCACACGCACTGGGCGGGCGAGCCCGGTGTGGCCCGCCGGTTCGTGGAGCGGTGCCGGACCTCATGAGCGGCGGCGGGACGCGTGGCCGCGCGCGGGGAGCCACCGAGGTGCCGGCCGCCGTGCCGGTGGTGACCTCGGCGGCCTGTGCCGTGGGTCCGGGCGCCGGTCCACGGATGCTGGGCCTGCCGGTGGAGGGCGACGTGGCCGCCGTGTCGCGCGCCCTGCCGGGCGGCGAGGCGGTGGCGCTGTGTGCCGACGTGGCCCGGCCGCTGCCGCTGCTGCCGGTTCCGGTTCCGGTCGTCGGCGAGGAGGCGTACACGATCCGCCTCACGGACCGCCTGGTCGAGCCGCGCGCGGGGGAGGCCGTCCTCAGGCCGCCGTCCCTCGTCGTCGGGGTCGGCGCCTCGAAGGGTGTTCCGGTCGACGAGTTGCTCGCCCTGATCGGGGCGGCCCTGCGCGACGCCGGGCTGTCTGCCGCGTCACTCGCCCATCTGGCCACCGGGGACGCGAAGGCCGAGGAGCCCGGCATCGTGGAGGCGGCCCGGCGGCTGGGTGTGCCCTTGGTGGTCCACGGCGCCGGGGAGCTGGCGCGGGTCGAGGTGCCCCACCCGTCCGACGCGGCGCTGGCCGCCGTCGGCACCCCGTCGGTCGCGGAGGCCGCCGCGCTGGTGGGCGGGGGCGAACTCCTCGTGCCCAAGCGCAGGTCGGAGCGCGCGGACGGGCAGCCCGCGAGGGCGACCTGCGCCGTCGTACGGCGGCCGGCGACGCCGGTGAGTGGCGTACCGAACGCCTCGCGGCCGGACGACGACGGACCCGACCAGCCCAAACCCAAACACACGCACCCGCACCCGCACCCGCACTCCCATGCGAGCTGAACCGGAGGACAGCATGCACGACCTGCGACACCACGGGGACGCCGAGGTCCGGGACGACGGCTCCGCGCTGGTCGACCTGGCCGTGAACGTCCGCTCGGGCACTCCCCCGGCGTGGCTGCGCGAGCACATCGCCGGGTCGGTGGCCGGCCTCGCCGCCTACCCGGACGGGCGGGCGGCGCGGGCCGCGGTGGCGGCGCGGCACGGGCTGCCGGTGGAGCGGGTGCTGCTGACGGCGGGGGCGGCGGAGGCGTTCGTGCTGCTGGCGCGGGCACTGAAGGTGCGCCGGCCGGTGGTGGTGCATCCGCAGTTCACCGAGCCGGAGGCGGCGCTGCGGGACGCGGGGCACACGGTCGACCGGGTGCTGCTGCGGGAGGCGGACGGTTTCCGGCTGGACCCCGGCGCGGTTCCCGAGGCCGCGGACCTGGTGGTGATCGGCAACCCGACGAACCCGACGTCCGTACTGCACCCGGCCGCCGACATCGCCCGGCTCGCCCGGCCGGGCCGGACCCTGGTCGTGGACGAGGCGTTCCTGGACGCGGTGCCGGGCGAGCGGGAGGCACTGGCCGGACGGACGGACGTGCCGGGGCTGGTGGTCCTGCGCAGTCTCACCAAGACGTGGGGCCTGGCGGGGTTGCGCATCGGGTACGTCCTGGCCGGGCCGGAGACGATCGAGCTGCTGACGCGGGCGCAGCCCCTGTGGCCGGTGTCCACGCCCGCGCTGGCGGCGGCGGAAGCGTGCGTGGGGCCCAGGGCCCTGGCGGAGGCGGACGGGGCGGCCCGCCGCGTCGCCGCGGACCGCTCCCGTCTCCTCACCGGCCTCGCGGAGTTCGCCGGCCGCGGGGTACGGGCCGTGGAAGGCGCCGAGGGTCCCTTCGTCCTCCTCCGGCTCCCGCACGCGGCGGCCGTACGGGAGCGCCTGCGCACACTCGGTTTCGCGGTACGGCGCGGGGACACCTTCCCCGGCCTCGACCAGCGCTGGCTGCGCGTCGCGGTACGCGACCGTGGGACGACGGACGCGTTCCTGGAGGCGCTGGGCCGGGCCCTGGACGCAGACTGAGCCGAGCCGCACACGGCAACGGGCCGGGCCGGCCCTGCCGCCGGCAGGTCGACACGAGAACACCGGTCCTCGGGACGGTCCGGATGCGCGGCGCGGCGAGAACCGGACCACCGGTGACGCCGGGCCCGGCGGTGGGAGCGCCGGCCCCGGGTCGCCGATGCCCTCATGGCCGCCGGTGTCAGGTGCGGCGGCCACGACGCGCCGGTGTCAGGTGCGGCGGCCCCTTCGGGACAGCAGGACCGCCGCGCCGCCCGCCGCGAGGAGGGCGAGGGCGCCGCCCGCGACGTACGGAGTCGTCGCGTCGCCGCCCGTCTCGGCCAGGCCGGCCTGGGCCGGTGCCGCCTGCTCGGCCCGCGCGCCCTGGGGCTTGACGTCGGTGCCGGTGTCACTGTCCGCCGGGGGCACGACCGCGTCGGCCCGCTCCTCCTGCTCCGGCTCCTGTTGCCGTTCCGGCTCCTGCTGCGCCCCGGGAGCGGCGGGTGCGGGGGCCGCGTCGGCGCCCGGGGCCTCGCAGGTGGCCTCGGCGAGGGTGACGGTGCCGTTGACCTCGGCGACGTTCAGCTTCAGCGGGTTGACGGACACCTTGAGCCGCAGCGCGGTGGCGGCGGCCGTGCGGGAGGTGGTCTCCGTCTTCGACAGGTCCAGGCGGACCTCACCGACGCCCGGCACCTTGACCTCGGTGGGGCCGGAGGCGGTCAGCTCGGTGCGCTTGCCGAGCACCGTCACCGTGCTGGGCAGGGTGGCCGAGGCGAGCGGGGTGCGGCCGGTCTCGCAGACGGCCTTGGAGGTGACCGTCTCGAGCTCGACGAGCGACAGCAGGGGAAGTCCGGGCAGATGGATCCGGGCCTTGGCGAGGGTGGTGGAGGCCTCGGCCCTGTCCCCCTCGACCGTCGCCTTCGCGTCGGCCACCTCCGCGCGCAGCACGCTGAAGGGCTTGCCCTTGTCGACGCCCTCCAAGTCCGCGGTGAGAGCGGTCCTGCGCGCGCTCTGCGGCGCGTGGACCTCGTTGAGGGAGACCGTGAGCGGGACGTTCACGGTCTTGTCGAGCAGAGCGACGTCGAGCCCGGTGCGCAGGACGACCGCGCTCGCGCCGCCCTCTTCCCCGGTGGCCTGCGCCGTGCCCGCTCCGGCCAGCGCCGCGGGACCTGCGGCAAGGAAGGTGGCCGTGGCGACGACGGCCCAACGGCGTGCGGGCATCAGGAAGTTGGTGCTGTTCAAAGTGGTGGGACCCCCATGAGACGTGGGTGGGACCCGGAAAGAATGACCGCACCCGGAGGGGGCCGTCAGCAATCCGACAACACTTCACTCCTTCGTGGCGAGTCCGCCGATGCATTCGATTCCCGGGGTGTTCCAGGGGTACGGCCGTTCCCCTCCGCCGTCCGAGTGCCACCCGGTGGGCGGGTTTCGGCCATCGAACCGTGTCCTCCGAACCGTGCCGTCCGAGCCGTTTCGCCCGGGCCGTGCCCTCCGTGCCTTGGCGTCCGGGCCTTGGCGCCCGGGCCGTGCCCTCCGGGCCGTGTCGGCCTTACGCGACCACGCGCCCGTTCAGTACCACCCGGCGCGGGTCCGCCAGCACCCGTACGTCGGCGCGCGGGTCGGAGGCGTAGACGACGAGGTCGGCCGGGGCACCCTCGTCCAGGCCGGGGCGTCCGAGCCAGGTACGGGCCGCCCAGGTGCCGGCCGCGAGGGCGTCGACGGGAGGGATGCCGGCGGTGACGAGCTCGGCGACCTCGGCCGCCGCGAGGCCGTGCGGGAGGGTGCCTCCGGCGTCCGTACCGACGAAGACGGGGATGCCGGCGTCGTAGGCGGAACGCACGGTGTCGTAGCGGCGCTCGTGGAGCCGGCGCATATGGGCCGACCAGTGCGGGAACCTGGACTCGCCGCCGTCGGCGAGGTCCGGGAAGGTGGCGATGTTGACGAGGGTCGGGACGATCGCCACGCCGCGTTCGGCGAACAGCGGGATGGTGTCGTCGGTCAGGCCCGTCGCGTGCTCGACGCAGTCGATGCCGGCCTCGACCAGGTCCCGCAGGGAGTCCTCGGCGAAGCAGTGCGCGGTGACGCGGGCGCCCAGCCGGTGCGCCTCGGCGATCGCCGCCTCGACGGCGCCGCGCGGCCAGCAGGCCGACAGGTCGCCGAGGTCACGGTCGATCCAGTCGCCGACGAGCTTCACCCAGCCGTCGCCGCGCCGGGCCTCCTGGGCGACGTACGCGACGAGGTCGTCGGGTTCGACCTCCCAGGCGTAGCCGCGGATGTAACGGCGGGTGCGGGCGATGTGCCGGCCGGCCCGGACGATCTTCGGGAGGTCGTCGCGGTCGTCGGTCCAGCGGGTGTCGGACGGCGAGCCGGCGTCCCGCAGCAGCAGGGCGCCTGCGTCGCGGTCGGTGAGCGCCTGCTTCTCGGCGACGTCGTCGGGGACCGCTCCGTGCCGGTCGAGGCCCACATGGCAGTGGGCGTCGACCAGTCCGGGCAGCACCCAGCCCTCGACGGTCCTCACGTCGCGGGCGCCGGCGGGGCGGTCGTAGGAGATCCGGCCGTCGACGACCCACAGCTCGTCGCGGACCTCGTCGGGCCCCACGAGGATCCGCCCCTTCACGTGCAACACCGCGCGTTCGCTCATGCACGGCACTCTAGTGAGCCGTTACGGGGACTTGCCGGTCCGGTCGGAGGCCTCCTCCTCCACCTCCGCCATAGCGGGGTCGAGGAGCCGGGAGAGGAAGTGCCGGGTGCGTTCGTGCCGCGGGGCGCCGATGACCTGCTCGGGAGCGCCGTCCTCGACGATCACCCCGCCGTCCATGAAGACGACCCGGTCGGCGACCTCGCGGGCGAAGGTCATCTCGTGGGTGACGACCATCATCGTCATGCCCTCGTCGGCCAGCATCCGCATCACCGCCAGCACGTCGCCGACCAGTTCGGGGTCGAGTGCCGAGGTCGGCTCGTCGAACAGCATCACCTCGGGGCCCATGGCCAGTGCGCGGGCGATGGCGACGCGCTGCTGCTGGCCGCCGGAGAGGGAGGACGGGTAGGCGCCCGCCTTCTCCGCGAGGCCGACCCGCTCCAGGTTCGCGGCGGCGGTCCGGGCGGCCTCCGCCTTGCCCCGCTTCAGTACCCGGCGCTGCGGCAGGGTGAGGTTCTCCGTGACGGTGAGGTGCGGGAACAGGTTGAACTGCTGGAAGACCATGCCGATCCGGCGGCGGGCGGCGTCGATGTCGACGTCCGGGTCGGTGAGTTCCGTACCGCCGACGTACACCTGGCCCTTGGTGGGCTCCTCGAGCAGGTTCACGCACCGGAGCAGGGTCGACTTGCCCGAGCCGGACGGCCCGATCACGCAGACGACCTCGCCCCGGCGGATCTCCAGGTCGATGCCGCGCAGCACCTCGTTGCTGCCGAACGACTTGTGCAGTCCGCTGACCCGGATCTCCGGGTTCCCGGGCCGGCTCTCCGGCTGCTCGCCGGGCTGCTTGTCCGGCTGTTTGTCCAGTCGGCTCATTTGACGGCCTCCTGGGCCTTGGCCTCCATACGGCGTACGACGAAGCCGAGCGGAATGGTGATCAGCAGGTAGCACAGGCCGGCGACCAGGATCGGGGTGGAGTTGGCGGTCTGGCTGGCCAGGTCCCGGCCGTACTTGGACAGTTCGCGCTCCTGCAGGGTGACGCCGAGGAACAGCACCAGCGAGGAGTCCTTGAAGAGCAGGACGAGTTCGTTGGTGAGCGGCGGCAGGATGACCCGGAATGCCTGCGGGATGATGATCGAGACCATGGCCCGCGCGGGCGAGAAGCCCAGCGAACGGGCCGCTTCCATCTGTCCCTTGGGCACCGCCTGGATGCCCGCGCGGATCGTCTCTGCCATGTAGGCGGCGGCCACCAGGCCGAGCGCGAGGGCGACCTTGCCGTAGGTGCCGCCGATGATCTCGGTGCCGGGGAAGGCGAGCGGCACGGCCACACCGATGAAGATGAAGATCAGCAGGGCGGGCAGGCCCCGGAAGATCTCGATGTAGATGCCCGCCAGCCAGCGGTACGGGCCGACCGACGACAGCCGCATCAGCGCGAGGAGCAGTCCGAGGCCGAGCCCGACGGCGAAGCCGGTCAGCGTGTAGATCACGGTGTTCTTCAGCGCCAGCGTGATGATGTCCGGGAACATCCGCTCGGCGATGTCGAGCTGGGCGAACTGGTTCTTCAGCCTGCCCCAGTCGGCCGAGGCCGCGAAGGCGGCCACGGCGGCGACGAAGACGACGTACTGGGCGCCACGCGACAGACGGCGCTTCTGGCTCCGGGTCAGGCCCTTCTTCCTCAGCTCCGGAGGCACCTTCGTGTCGGCCATGGGATCAGGTGGCAGACGGTTCGGCGGCGGACTCGTCGTACGGGCCGATCCACTGCTCGTACAGCTTCTTGTACGTGCCGTCGGCCTTGGCGTCCGAGAGCGCCTTGTTGATGGCCTTCTGAAGCGCGGTGTTGCCCTTCTTCACGGTGAAGCCGTACTGCTCGCCGGTGTCGAGGCTGTCGACGACCTCGAACGCGTCGGCGGTGGCCTTGTCCTTGAGCCAGCCCTGGACCACCGGGAAGTCGATGACGACGGCCTTGACCTGGCCGGCGCGCAGGCCGTTGAGGACGGCGTCGGAGGACTCGAAGGAGACCGGGTCGAAGCCCTCCTTCTTGACGTAGTCCTCGCCGGTGGTCTGCGCCTGGGCGCCGAGCTTGACGTTCTTCGACTTCACGTCGGCGAGCGAGGTGACGCCGGCCTTCTTGTCGACAAGGACGGCCTGGGTGGCGTTGAAGTACGGGTCCGAGAAGTCGACGTTCTTCTTCCGCTCCTCGGTGATGGTCATACCGGCCGCGGCCAGGTCGCACTCGTCGGAGTTGAGGAAGGCACCGGTCTTGAAGTTCTCGAACGGCGTGTCGAGGATCTCCTGCTTCACGCCCAGGTCGTCGGCGACCAGGTCGATCAGGGCCACGTCGAAGCCCTGCACCTTGCCGTCGATCTCCGACTGGAAGGGCGGGTACGGGAGGTGGGTGCACGTGGTGAGCTGCCCCGCCTTGGCGAGCTTGACGCCGCCGGCCGCGGTCTTGGAGGCGCCGCCGTCCCCGTCGTCGGTGGAGGTGCAGGCGGTCAGGAGGACCAGCCCGGCCGTCGCGGTGGTGGCGGCCAGGACGCGGGTCCTGCGGCCGAGGAGCGTCTTCACTGAGGCCTCCTGGTAGGGAACGAATGAGGTTCTGATTATAAGGAGAAGTTTGGGTTCCTCAAACCAAACCGATGGCCGTGGCGCTGTCCGACCTAAGAACCGGGCGTGGGACCGGACTTCCCGGCGGCCCGACCGGGCATCCTGGGGGCCGACCGGGCATCCCGGACGCGGGGCCGGGCTCCCCCGGCCCCGGACCGGGTCCACCGGGGGCCGGGGATACGCTCGACTCCGTCGAACCCGTGCCCCGTGCCCCGTGTCCCGTGGTCCCATGCCCCGTGACCCATGCCCCGTGGCGCCGTAGAGCCGTGATCTGGAGAGCAACGTCGTGAGCACCCACCCCTTCCTCGGTCTGGCCCCGCTGAGCGCCGCACACTTCGCCTCGATCGAGGACCGCGTGGCGCGGCTGCTGCTCACCACCCAGGACGTCGTGATCATGCAGGGCGAGGCGCTGCTTCCGCTGGAAGGCGCGATCCGCGCGGCCGCCGGCCCCGGCACGACCGCGCTGAACGTCGTCACGGGCCCGTACGGGCAGACCTTCGGCGACTGGCTGCGGGACTGCGGCGCCACGGTGATCGATCTGGCGGTGCCGTTCCACACGGCGGTGACGGCCGGGCAGATCCGCGAGGCCTTCGCCGCGCACCCGGAGATCGACTTCGTCTCCCTGGTGCACGCGGAGGCGGCCACCGGCAACACCAACCCGGTCGCGGAGATCGGCGAGGCTGTGCGGGCGCACGGGGCGCTGTTCTATCTGGACGCGGTGGCGTCGATCGGGGCGGAGCCGGTACTGCCGGACGCGTGGGGCGTGGACCTGTGCGTGATCGGGGCGCAGAAGGCCATGGGCGGACCGGCCGGCGTGTCGGCGGTGTCGGTGAGCGAGCGGGCGTGGGCCCGGATGGCGGCGAACCCGCGGGCGCCGCGCCGCTCGTACCTGTCCCTGCTGGACTGGAAGCAGCGCTGGATCGACGGGGGCCGCACGGCACTGCCGCACGCTCCGGCCCAGCTGGAGATGCTGGCGCTTCAGGCGTGTGTGGAGCGCATCGAGGCAGTGGGCCTGGAGACGGTGACGGCACGGCACGCGGCGGCCGCGGCGGCGACCCGGGCGGGTGCGCTCGCGCTGGGCGGCGGCCTGGAGCCGTACGTCCACGACGCGGCTCAGGCGGCCCCGGTCGCCACGACCCTGCGGGTCCCGTCGGGCGCGGTGGCCTCCGAGCTGGTGGCCCGCGCCCTGGCCGTGGACCCGGCGCTGCCACTGGCGGCGGGGGGCGGGGCGCTGGCGAAGGAGATGATCCGCGTCAACCACTACGGCCCCGACGCGACCCGGGGCGCGGTCCGGGCGAGCCTGACGGCCCTGGGCACGGCGCTGGCGGAGCAGGGCCTGTCGGTGGACCTGCGGGGGGCCCTGCGAGCGGCCGACCACGGCTGGCGGTAGCCGCCCGTCGCCCGGCACGATCAGACGCCGGGCACGATCCGGCGCCGAGCACGATGCGGCGCCGGAAAGCCAGGAGTGAGCGGAATGTGAACCGGACGGCATCGGGGCGGACCGTGGACGGGCCGCCCCCGGACATGTGCCGGGACACGGGCCGGGGCCGGACTGCGCCGGGCACTCACCCGGCCGGGGTGTCACGTCGGCCGTAACGGTCGGTGCCGGTCCTTTTCCGGAGCGCATCCGGGACGACATCACAGCGTGACTCCGACGTAACAGAATGGAACGCGGGGGCCGAGCGCAAATTCATGGGATTATCAGAAGCAGCTCACGGGTATTCTCCCCCGCCATTCTCCCGCTTATTTCAATATTACCTTCCAAGACAGTTTCCCATCATCTTCTGCCCCCTTTCTTCGACCTTAAACGCATCGATTTTTCGCAGACCCGAACCGGCACATCCCGGACACCATCGCGGGAGTTACGGACTTGTGACCAGCTCCATAGGGCGCCTGATTCATGGCTTAAATCCCGCCCAAACAGGGGCATTCAACCGAGCTTCCGCTTGCGGCTTCACGCTCGCGCGATAACATAGACAAGCCACTCAGGTAACCCCGGCAGCCGATGCAATTTCGAATTTACCTGGGTAAGTTCAATTCACATGACTGCCGCACAAGCAGACCCGCAAATCGACCGCCCCGCCCTGGCGGACGGAGCCGCACTGTGGCGGATAGCAAGGGACTCGAAAACCCTCGACCTGAACTCGTCGTACAGCTATCTCCTGTGGTGCCGGGACTTCGCCGCCACATCCGCCGTCGCACGTGACGCCGGCGGGGAGCCGATCGGCTTCGTCACCGGCTACGTACGGCCGGACAGCCCGCAGACCCTGCTTGTCTGGCAGGTCGCGGTGGACGAGACGCACCGCGGCCGTGGCCTGGCCGCCGCTCTGCTCGACGGTCTGGTCGCACGAACCGTCGCGGAACACGGAGTGACCACCGTGGAGACCACCATCACACCGGGGAACACCGCATCCGAGCGCCTGTTCACCGCGTTCGCCGAGCGCCACGGGGCCCGGCTGGAGCGCGAGGTGCTCTTCGAGGCGGAGCAGTTCCCCGACGGACCGCACGCCCCCGAGGTGCTGTACCGCATCGGTCCCCTCTCCCACTGACCACCGGCCCCACGCACACGGACCCGTGCGTCACTTCGCCGGCCCCGAACTCCCTCTGACTTCCCACGCCACTGAGGAGCGATTCGTCGTGACCATCACCCAGCCCGATCTGAGCGTCTTCGAGACCCTTGAGTCCGAGGTGCGCAGCTACTGCCGTGGCTGGCCCACCGTGTTCGACCGCGCGCACGGCAGCCGCATGTACGACGAGGACGGCCACGAGTACCTCGACTTCTTCGCCGGAGCCGGCTCACTCAACTACGGCCACAACAACCCCGTACTGAAACGGGCACTGATCGACTACCTGGAGCGGGACGGCGTCACGCACGGGCTCGACATGTCGACGACGGCCAAGCGCGCGTTCCTGGAGTCCTTCCAGAACTGGATCCTGCGTCCGCGCGACCTGCCGTACAAGGTCATGTTCCCGGGCCCGACCGGCACCAACGCCGTGGAATCGGCACTGAAGCTGGCGCGGAAGGTGAAGGGGCGCGAGTCGATCGTGTCGTTCACCAACGCCTTCCACGGCATGTCGCTGGGCTCGCTCGCCGTGACCGGCAACGCCTTCAAACGCGCCGGGGCGGGCATCCCGCTGGTGCACGGCACGCCGATGCCGTTCGACAACTACTTCGACGGCGCGGTCGAGGACTTCCTGTGGTTCGAGCGGCTCCTGGAGGACCAGGGATCCGGCCTCAACAAGCCCGCCGCGGTGATCGTCGAGACGGTGCAGGGCGAGGGCGGCATCAACGTCGCCCGGCCCGAGTGGCTGCGCGCCCTGGCCGAGCTGTGCGAACGCCAGGACATGCTGCTCATCGTCGACGACATCCAGATGGGCTGCGGCCGTACCGGCGCCTTCTTCTCCTTCGAGGAGGCCGGCATCACGCCCGACATCGTCACCGTCTCCAAGTCGATCAGCGGCTACGGGCTGCCGATGGCGCTGACCCTGTTCAAGCCCGAGCTGGACATCTGGGAGCCGGGCGAGCACAACGGCACCTTCCGCGGCAACAACCCGGCCTTCGTCACGGCGACCGCCGCCCTGGAGGCCTACTGGGCCGACGGGTCGGCGATGGAGAAGCAGACCCGTGCGCGCGGCGAGCAGGTCGAGCAGGCGATGGCCGCCATCTCCGAGGAGAACCCCGCCGCCGTGAAGGAGTACCGCGGTCGCGGGCTCGTGTGGGGCATGGAGTTCCACAACAAGGCGCGGGCCGGACGCATCGCCGCGCGCGCCTTCGAACTCGGGCTGCTGATCGAGACGTCCGGCCCGGAGGGCGAGGTCGTCAAGCTGCTCCCGGCTCTGACCATCACCCCGGAGGAGCTGGACGAGGGGCTGACCACGCTGGCCCGCGCCGTCCGCGAGACCGCCTGACCGTCCAGACCGTCCGGACCGCCGGAATGTTCCGGCCGGTCCGGGCCACCCGAACCAGGGTGACCACCTGAATCGTCTGCTGAACCGTCCGAGGCCCGGGACCCGGACGGCCCGCAGGCAGTACCAGCACCACCACCGAGGAGGCATCGCAGCACCGTGATTGTCCGTTCCTTCAAGGAGATCGAAGGTACCGACCGGCACGTGAAGTCCGCGTCCGGTACCTGGGAGAGCAAGCGCATCGTCCTCGCCAAGGAGAACGTCGGCTTCTCCCTGCACGAGACCATCCTGTACACCGGTACGGAGACGACGATGTGGTACGCGAACCACATCGAGGCCGTCGTCTGCGTGGAAGGAGAGGCAGAACTCACCGACCACGACTCCGGGCTGACGCACACGATCACGCCCGGGACGATGTACCTCCTCGACGGGCACGAGAAGCACACGCTGCGGGTGAAGAAGGACTTCCGCTGCCTCTGCGTCTTCAACCCACCCGTGACCGGACGGGAGGACCACGACGAGAACGGCGTATACCCGCTGCTCACCGAGGAGGTGTGAGGTTCCATGACCACCACCGCTACCACCAGCACCCAGGCTCACGTCCCCGACCTCTATCCCACCCGAGGCAACACCGAGGCGCTCACCCCCCGGCAGGACCCGGTCGTCTGGGGCGCCCCCGACGCCCCCGGCCCGATCGCTCCTGCCGACCTCGGATCGTTCGAGCGTGACGGCTTCCTCGCCGTCGATCAGCTGATCACCGACGACGAGGTCGCCGTCTACCGGGACGAGCTGAACCGGCTGGTCTCCGACCCGGCGATCCGGGCCGACGACCGGTCGGTCGTCGAGCCGCAGTCCAAGGAGATCCGGTCGGTCTTCGAGGTCCACCGGGTCAGCGAGGTGTTCGCGCGGCTCGTGCGCGACGAACGCGTCGTCGGCCGGGCCCGGCAGATCCTCGGCTCCGACGTGTACGTCCACCAGTCACGGATCAACGTCAAGCCGGGCTTCGGGGCCAGTGGCTTCTACTGGCACTCGGACTTCGAGACCTGGCATGCCGAGGACGGTCTGCCGCGGATGCGGGCGGTGTCGGTGTCGATCGCTCTCACCGAGAACTTCGACACCAACGGCGGGCTCATGATCATGCCGGGGTCGCACAAGACGTTCCTCGGGTGTGCGGGGGCCACGCCGAAGGACAACTACAAGAAGTCGCTGCAGATGCAGAACGCGGGCATCCCCACCGACGAGGGGCTGACCTCGCTGGCGTCCGAGTACGGCATCAAGCTGTTCACCGGCAAGGCCGGCTCGGCGACCTGGTTCGACTGCAACTGCATGCACGGCTCCGGGGACAACATCACGCCGTTCCCGCGCAGCAACGTGTTCATCGTGTTCAACAGCGTCGACAACACGGCCGTGGAGCCGTTCGCGGCGCCGATCCGGCGGCCCGACTACATCGGGGCCCGGGACTTCACTCCGGTGAAGTGAGCACGTCGGCCTGAACGCGTCGGCGTGAACACGCCGGCGGGGCCATGACTGCGGGCCGGGCCTCCTCGTATGGGACGGGGGGCACCGGCCCGCTGCCGTGTCCGTGGAAGCGGACGCCGACGCCGGCGCCGGGCTCAGCCGGGCAGCGCCTCCAGCAACCGGTCCACGTCCGCCGGGGTGTTGTAGAGGTGGAAGGAAGCCCGCAGATGGCCGGCCCGGTCGGACAGGGCGAAGCCCGCCTTGCCCAACTCCGGCTGGAGACGGCCCAGTCCCGGCACGGACACGATGGCCGAACCGGGCGAGGGCACGGGCTCGTGGCCCCGCCCGACGAGCCCCGCGCGGAAGCGGTCGGCGAGGGAGACATCGTGGGCGTGCACGGCGTCCACCCCGATCTCCTCGACGAGTTCGAGGGAGGCCCGCAGCCCCGCGTAGGTGAAGAGGGCGGGGCTCGCGTCGAACCGGCGGGCGGAGTGGGCGAGTTCGGCGACCGGTCCGTAGCAGCTGGCCCAGGGTTCCTCCGCCGCGGCCCAGGCCGCCTGTACGGGGACCAGGTCGCCGAAGTCCTCCGGTACGGCCAGGAAGGCTCCACCGTGCGGGCCCAGCAGCCACTTGTAGACGATGGCGACGGAGTAGTCGAAGCCGTCGGCGTCGACCGGCAGCCAGCCGATCGCCTGGGAGAGGTCGACGTAGGTGCGGGCGCCGTGCTCCCGGGCCGCCTCGCGCAGCGCGGGCAGATCGGCGATCCGGCCGTCGGCGGACTGTACGGCGCTGACGGCGACGAGGGCGGTGTCCGGGCCGACGGACTCGGCGAGCCGCTCCAGCGGCACGGCCCGTACCTTGAGGTCGCCGCGGACGTGGAACGGGTTGATCACCGAGGCGAAGTCGTTCTCGACGGTGAGCACCTCGGCGCCCGGTCGCAGTGAGGCCGCGATCAGCGCGGTGTACAGGGTGACGGTGGCCCCGACCGCCACGCGCTGGACGGGGACACCGGCCAGCCGGGCGTACGCGGCCCGGCTCGCCTCGACGTCGCCGTACAGCGGATCCAGCGGACCGCCCTCCGCCCTCAGCCGCACGGCGTTCTCGAGAGCGGTCACCGTACGGGTGGGCAGGAGGGCGTTGGCGGCGGTGTTCAGGAAGGTGTTCTTCGGAATGAACTCGGCACGGACGAGATGCTCGAAGGTCTCTGAGCTCTTCATGGGACCACTCTGCGGCCCCGGCATCTCCCCGTCCATCGGCTTGTTCTGCGTGAAACCGCCAAGGAACCCTTATGGATACGCCCTGACCCGCGAAGACGTGGCACGGTGGGTTCGGCTCGGCGGTTTCGGCTCGGCCGGTTCAGGTCTGCGGCACCGCGCAGCCGTCGGGGCCGCAGGCCTCCGCTTCGCCCTCGACGATCTTCAACTGCGGACGCGCGTCCCAGGCCTGGGTCAGCGCCCGGGTGAACACCTCGGCGGGCTGGGCGCCGGAGACGCCGTACGTGCGGTCGAGGACGAAGAAGGGCACGCCCCGCGCGCCGAGTTCCGCGGCCTCCCGCTGATCCTCACGCACCTCGGCGGCGTACGCGTCCTGGTCTGCGAGGACCGCGCGGGCGGCGTCGGTGTCGAGGCCGGCAGCGGTGGCGAGCTCGAGGAGGCGTTCGTCGTCGCCGAAGACGGACCGCTCCTCGGCGAAGTTCGCTTTGTAGAGCAGGTCGAGCAGCTCCACCTGGCGGCCCTTCTCGCGGGCGAAGTGCAACAGGCGGTGCATGTCGAAGGTGCCGCCGTGGTCGCGGCCCCGGGTGCGGTACGGCAGCCCCTCGGCGGCGGCCTGGGCGCCCAGGTTGTCCTCGCCGGCCTCGGCCTGCGCCTGGCTCATGCCGTACTTCTTGGTGAGCATCGAGAGCACGGGCTGGATGTCGTCCTTGGCCCGGCCCGGGTCCAGCTCGAAGGAGCGGTGCACCACCTCGACGTCGTCCCGGTGCGGGAACTCGCCGAGCGCCTTCTCGAAGCGGGCCTTGCCCACGTAGCACCAGGGGCAGGCGATGTCCGACCAGATCTCGACACGCATCGTTGAGGCACTCTCCCAGTCGTGCGGCACGGAGACTCCCTCCGCCGACTGCGTGAACCTTCAACCGGTGCGGTTCATTCCCCGGGCACCGTGAAGCGCAGGTACAGGTGGTGGCCGTCGGGGGCGGGCAGAGGTGCCGGGCCGGGGGTCCGACCCGGCGACGTCGGCCGCGAGGGGGGTCCCGATCACCTCGGGGGCGCCCGGTCCGATGCGCTCCGATCCGTGCGGGACATTCCTGGGCGGGGCGGCGCTTCCCGGCGTGTCAGCCGCCGTCGCGCAGGTCCTGCGGCCAGTTCGGCCGGAACTCGATGTGGTCGTAGGTGACCACGCAGCCCTCGCCCATCGGGGACTGGGTCATGAAGCCGACGAGGGCGGCTCCCGTCTCCTTCTCCGCGTCGAGGGTGAAGAGGCGGACGAAGGTCCAGTGCTCACCGTCGAGGGAGGCGTGGAAGGCGAAGGCACGGCCGGTGCGGCTGACCCGCAGCCATACGGAACTGCCTTCCACGGTGAAGGAGTTGGCGTCGTCGGAGTGGCCCCGGGTGACGACCGTGCACACGGTGGGCACGTCCGGGGAGTACTCCAGGCACAGCTTGGCCCAGTTCCGTTCGCCGGTGTGGACGTAGAGCACTCCGGCGTCGAAGGCGGCGGAGAAGCCGACGGTGACCCGGGCGATCAGCTGGAAGTCGCCCTCGGGGGCGCCCAGGAGGCGGGGTGCGTCGGTGGCGGAGTCCAGGGCCTCCCCGGTGGGCGGTACGAAGCGGTCCTGGCGCGGTCCGGCCCAGCCGGTGAGGACGCCGTCCTCGTGGGACCAGTGCCCGTCGGGACCGTAGGTGCGCAGGGGAAAAGGCAGTTGGGGAAGCTCGACGTCCATGCAAGGAGTCTCGCAGGTCCCCCGCCCGTGCGGGGCCCGCCCGGCGGATCGTGCCGGACGGGCCCCTGTGCACGCGGTGATCCTGCTCCGCCGTGCGCGGTCAGCGCTCCAGGCGGCCGTTGAACCGACGGGGCAGCCCGAGCGGGTTGTCGTCCCGCAGTTCCTGCGGCAGGAGGGCCTCCGGGCTGTTCTGGTAGGCGACGGGGCGCAGCCAGCGCTCGATGGCTGTGCCGCCGACCGAGGTGGAGGTGGAGGTCGTCGCCGGATAGGGGCCGCCGTGGTGCTGAGCGGGGGCGACCGCGACACCGGTCGGCCAGGCGTTGACGAGCACCCGGCCGGCGAGCGGGGTCAGCTCGTCGAGGATCTCCGCGCCCCGGCCCTGTCCCGCGCCCTCCTCCTCGGAGAGGTGGACGGTGGCGGTGAGGTTGCCGGGGAGGCGGGAGAGGACGGAGCGGACCTCCGCGTCGTCCTCGTAGCGGACCACGACGGTGACCGGGCCGAAGCACTCCTCCAGGAGGAGGTCGTGTTCGCCTTCCGCGGCGAGTCTGCTCGCCGGGACGGTGAGGAAGCCGGCGCTGACGGTGTGCTCGCCGCCCGCGCCCGGTGTCACCGGGGACTCCACGTCGGGCAGTCGGGCCCGCTCGGCGACGCCGGCGACGAAGTTGTCGCGCATGCGGTGGTCGAGCAGGACACCGGCGTCGGTGTCGCTGACGGCATCGGTCAGGGACTTGACCAGGCGGTCGCCGGCCGCGCCCGCCGGGGCGAGGACGAGACCCGGCTTCACGCAGAACTGGCCGACGCCGAGCGTCATCGAACCGGCGAGCCCGGCGCCGATCGCCTCGGCGCGCTCGGCGGCGGCGGCCTCCGTGACGAGGACCGGGTTCAGGGAGCCCAGCTCGCCGTGGAACGGGATCGGGACCGGGCGGGCGGCCGCCGCGTCGAAGAGGGCCCGGCCGCCGCGTACCGATCCGGTGAAGCCCGCCGCCGTGACCAGCGGGTGCCGGACCAGCTCGACGCCGGCCTCGAAGCCGTGCACCAGGCCGAGCACGCCCTCGGGGATGTCGTGCCGGGCTGCCGCTCGGCGCAGCACCTTGGCGACCAGCTCGGACAGGCCGGGATGGTCGGGGTGGGCCTTGACGACCACGGGGCAGCCGGCCGCGAGGGCGCTCGCGGTGTCGCCGCCGGGGACGGAGAAGGCGAAGGGGAAGTTGGAGGCCGAGTAGACGGCGACGACACCCAGCGGGACCTTGTGGCGGCGCAGGTCCGGGACGGGCGGGGTCGCGGTGTCGTCGGGGTGGTTGATGACGACGTCGAGGAAGGCGCCCTCGTCGACGAGATCGGCGAAGGCCCGCAACTGGTAGCAGGTGCGGGCGAGTTCGCCGGTGAGACGGACCGGTCCGAGCGCGGTCTCGGCATCGGCGGCCTCGACGAGCGTGCTCTTGGCGGCCTCGAGTTCGCCGGCGGCCGAGCGCAGGAAGGCCGAGCGGACGGTGCGGTCGGCCAGTGCGCCCCGCGCCTCGTGAGCGGCCCGGACTGCGGCGTCCACCTCCTGGGCCGTGGCCTCCACCGCGACCTGTTCCCGCTGCTTCCCGGTTCGGGGGTCGACACTCCAGACTGGTGCTGCTGCCACCGCGAGTCCCTCCGCTTGACTGCCGCTTGCAATGCCGCAGTATGTACGTCATCCACCAAGAGTGTTCGATATACTGAACGTTGTCTCTGATGATGAATATGCTGTTGGAGACTATAACTTCAGCTCCTCGTCGAACGAAGGGTCAAGGGCATGTCGGCTGGCGAGACGGGCGGCGGCGCGCAGGTCAAGTCCGCGGTGCGGACCGTTGAACTGCTCGAGTACTTCGCCGGGCGCCCCGGCATGCATTCCCTGGCGGCGGTCCAGGAGGCCGTCGGCTACCCCAAGTCGAGTCTCTACATGCTGCTGCGCACCCTCGTCGACCTCGGCTGGGTGGAGACGGACGCGACGGGCACGCGGTACGGCATCGGCGTGCGGGCGCTGCTCGTGGGCACGTCGTACATCGACGGGGACGAGGTCGTGGCGGCGGCCCGGCCCACGCTGGACCGGCTGTCGGACGACACCACGGAGACGATCCACCTCGCCCGGCTCGACGGCACCAACGTGGTGTACCTGGCCACCCGGCAGTCGCAGCACTATCTGCGCCCGTTCACCCGGGTCGGCCGCCGGCTGCCCGCGCACTCGACGTCGCTCGGCAAGGCGCTGCTGAGCACGTACACGGACGAGCAGGTGCGCAAGATGCTCCCTCAGACGCTGCCCGCCCTCACCGAGCACACGATCACCGACCGGGAGAAGCTCATCGGGGAGCTGCACCAGGTGCGGGAGCAGGGCTTCGCGGTGGACCGCGAGGAGAACACGCTGGGGCTGCGCTGCTTCGGGGTGGCGATCCCGTACCGCACCCCCGCGCGGGACGCGATCAGCTGCTCGGTGCCGGTCGCCCGGCTCACCCCCGCACACGAGCAGATGGTCAAGGACGCCCTGTTCGACGCGCGCGACCGGCTGACGCTGGCCACCCGGAGGCTCTGATCGTGACCGGCCCGGAGATCGCGCTGCGCGCGGTGCACGACAGCGACCTGCCGGTCTTCTACCGCCAGTCGAACGATCCGGAGTCCCTGCGCATGGCGGCCTTCACCGCCGAGGACCCGGCCGACCGGGATGCCTTCGAGGCCCACTGGGCGCGGATCCGCACCGCGCCGGACGTCGTCGCGCGCACGGTGCTGTGCGACGGCGACGTGGTGGGCCACGCGGCGGTGTACGGGACGGTGGGCGAGCGCGAGGTGACGTACTGGGTCGACCGCGCGTACTGGGGCAGGGGCATCGCCACCGCCGCCCTGCGCGCCCTGCTGGCCGAGGTGACCGAGCGTCCGCTGCACGCGCGCGTGGCCGCGGACAACGCGGGGTCGCTGCGGGTCCTGGAGAAGTGCGGCTTCCGGGTCCTCGCGCGGGAGACGGGGTACGCGCCGGCGCGGGGCGCCGAGACCGACGAACTCGTCCTCAGGTCGGCCGGCTGATCCCCGCCCCTCCCCCGCACGGCGGAGGCGGATCGTCACCACGCGGGACGTGGCCGCGCGGGGCGCCGCGGGAGTCTGAGGACATGCCACGCACACGCACCTCCTCAGCCACCGCCGCCGCCACCGTTCCCGACGCCTTCCCGGCCGCCACCGGCCGTCCCCGCCGACTGCTGCGGGCGCTCGCGATCGTCTCCTGTGTGCCGTACATCGGGCTCAAGAGCGCCTGGATCGCGGGGAGTCGGGTCGGTATCCCGGACGGCAGCGTGTTGCTGGACGACCGGGTGCAGACGGCCGTGGTCAACGGCCTGTCTTTGCTGATGGACAGCGCGGTGATCGTGCTGGCCCTGGTCCTGACCCGGCCCTGGGGTCTGCGGACCCCGGCCTGGCTGCTGGCGTTCCCCGTGTGGGCCGCCACCGGGCTGCTCGCCCCGATCATGGCCGGGTTCCCGTTGCAACTCCTGGCCCGGCTGGCGGGTGGCGGCAGCGGCACAGGGAGGAGCGGCGAGCCTTTCCTGGACGAGTGGGTGTTCGCCGTCATCTACACCGGGTTCATCCTGCAGGGGCTCGCCCTCGGAGCCCTGTTCGTCCTCTACGCCCGTGGCCGCTGGGGACACCTGTGGCACGGCCGGGTGGGGGAACTGCCCGCCGGGAGCGTCGGAGCCGCGCAGCGGGCCCTCTCCGGGGCGGCCGCCCTGCTTGCCCTGTTCCCGCTGGCCGCCCGTCTGTCGTGGGTGGGCGGCGGCACGGCCGGGCTCAGCGAAAGCCTGACGGCGGAGCGCGGCAGCGACTTCTACGTCCTGGAGTTCCTCTACATCGGGTTCCTCGCCGCGGCCGTCGCCGGCGGTCTGCTGCTCGCCTTCCGGTGGGGCCGCGTACTGCCCGTGGCGGTGCCGCTGGGTCTGGCCTGGGTGGGCTCCGCCGCCGTGGCCTGCTGGGGCGGCTGGATGTCACTGGCCTCCATCGGGGCCGTGGACGACGTCGCCGACCAGCCGACCGCGCTGATGCATCTCACCTACTCCGGCCAGATGATCGTCGGCATCCTGGTGGCCGCCGTCGGCGCCCATCACTTCGCGGAGCGGTCGACCGGGGCGGCACGGCGGCGGGCGGCGTGAACGGCATCCTTCACCTGCTGTTCGGCCGGCGGGCGCGCCTGCGCTGGGTCCACCTGGTCCTGGGCGGCGCGCTCGCGATGCCGTACGTCCTCGTCGGCTCGGTCGTCATCAGTCCCCTGACCAGCACCACCGACGTCTTCTCGTCTCCCGCCCTCCAGCTCGCCTCGTTCGCCGTCGGCCTGCCGCTCGCCGCCGTCACCTCCCTGTTTCCGCTGACCCGGCCGCTGGAGACCGCCGCCGTGCGTTGGTTGTGCGGGGTGGACGCCGACCGGCTCGCCGACGGGCCCGCCCGCACCCGCGCCGCGAAGGGCCGTACGGCGGTCTGGTACACGGTGCATCTGGGACTGGGCGGGGTCATCGCCGGGATGTCGCTGGCAGTGCCGCCGTTCGCCGTCGCCCTGATCGTGCTGCCGCTCTTCGCGGGGCTGCGCGACTCCCCGCTCGGCCTGCCGGAAGTCCTGGACCGCACCTGGGCGTCGGCGCTCTCGCCGGTCGCCGGCGTGGCATCGCTCCTGGCGCTGGCCGGCTGCGTGGCCGGCTGCGGCGCGCTGCTGGCCCGCTGGGCGCCGACGCTGCTCGGCCCCACGCCCGAGGACCGGCTCGCCGCCGCCGAGGCACGCGCCGCCGGCCTCGCCGTCCGCAACCGGCTGGCCCGTGAGCTGCACGACTCGGTGGGACACGCACTGAGCGCGGTCACGCTCCAGGCGAGCGCGGCACGCCGGGTCCTGGACACCGACCCGGAGTTCGTCCGTGACGCCCTGGCCGCCATCGAGGACACCACGCGCCGCACGGTGGGCGAACTCGACGCCGTGCTGGGTGTGCTGCGCGACGGCGAGGCCCAGGGCACCCTGCCCGCGCCCACCCTCGCCACCGGGCTCGACGAACTGCTGCGCGGTACCCGGGCGAGCGGGCTGAAGGTGACGGCCACGATCGGGACACCGCTCCACAGGCTGCCGGTGATGGTCTCCCGGGAGGCCTACCGCATCGTGCAGGAAGGGCTGGGCAACGTCCTCAGGCACGCCGGTGAGGGGGTCGTCGTGACACTGTGCGTCGAGGTGCGCGACGACCGTCTGACGATCACCGTCGAGAACCCGCTCGACACCTCCGTGGCCGCCGTCCGCCCGGTCGCCGCCACCCGCCCCGGCGGCGGCCACGGGCTGCGCGGTATCCGGGACCGGACCCGCCTGCTGGGCGGCTCCGCCGACGCCGGCCCGGAGAACGGCACGTGGCGGCTGCATGTGGAACTCCCGCTGCGGGCGACGGCATGACCCGCGGACCGTCCCACGCGTGCCGCACCGCGCCCGGTCCTCCCGGACCCCCGACCCGGCTCAAGGACACCCCATGACCCGCCCCGCCCCGATCCGTGTCGTTCTCGCCGACGACGAGTGCATGGTGCGCACCGCCCTGCGGGCCATTCTCTCCGCCGAGCCGGATCTGGAGGTGGTGGGCGAGGCGGCCACCGGCGCGCAGGCGGTCTCGGTGGTGCGACAGCACCGGCCCGACGTCGTCCTCATGGACGTACGGATGCCGGAGATCGACGGCATCCGCGCCACCGAGCAGATCCTCGCCGGCCTCGACGACCCGCCCCGGGTGGTCGTCGTCACCACCTTCGAGAACGACTCCTACGTGTACGACGCGCTGCGCGTCGGGGCCGCCGGGTTCCTGCTCAAGCGGGCGGAGGCCGAGGCGCTGGTGGGTGCGGTCCGGCTGGTGGCGCGCAGCGACAGCCTGCTGTTCCCGGAGGCGGTGCGCGCGCTCGCCGCCGGGCACGCGCGTGCGTCCCGTACGCCGCCGCCGTGGGTGGCCAGGCTGACCGGACGGGAGCGCGAGGTGCTGCGGCACATGGCGGCCGGGCTGACCAACGCGGAGATCGCCGGGCAGTTGGAGGTCGGCCCCGCCACGGTGAAGACCCATGTGGCACAGGTCCTGGCGAAGACCGGCACCCGGGACCGCACCCAGGCCGTCATCGCGGCGTACGAGTCGGGCTTCCTGCGCGGATCCTGAATGGCCGATCCTGAACAGCTGATCCTGAACGGCGGTTGCGGAAGGCCCAGTTGCCCGGCATACGGTTTCGGGCGATCAATTCGTCAAGGCGCTGAACCTTTCCGGCCGGACAGCCGTCTGTACAGGTGACGGGCCGTCCCATCCCCCCGGGGCGGCCCGTCACCTTCCGTCGGCGCCGGGCCCGGCCGTGCTGCCGGACCGGACGCCCTGTCATCCCGCTACCCCACGCCCAGGACCTGCTCGATCGGATCGATCGCGAAGTACACCAGGAACAGCGCCGAGGTCCCCCACAGCAGCCAGTGGATCTCCTTCGCCCTGCCCAGCACCGCCTGGATCAGCACGTAGGCGACGAAGCCGGCACCGATGCCGTTGGTGATCGAGTAGGTGAACGGCATCACGGCGATGGTGAGGAAGGCCGGGACGGCGATGTCGTACCGGTCCCACGGGATGTGCCTGACCTGGGTCATCATCAGGAAGCCGACGGCGACCAGGGCGGGCGCCGCCGCCTGGAGCGGGACGATGGTCAGCACCGGGGTGAGGAACAGCGCCAGGGCGAACAGTCCGCCGGTGACCAGGTTGGCGAACCCGGTACGGGCGCCCTCGCCGACGCCGGCCGCCGACTCGACGTACGAGGTCGCCGAGGAGGAGGACGCCGCGCCGCCGGCGACGGCCGCGGCACCGTCGATGAGCAGCACCCGGCCGAGGTTCGGCACCTTGCCCTGCTCGTCCAGCAGCCCGGCCTCGGCGCTGACGCCGACGACCGTGCCCATGGTGTCGAAGAAGTCGGACAGCACCAGGGTGAACACCAGCAGGACGATGGTGATGACGCCGACCTGCCCGAAGGCGCCGAACAGGCTGAAGTCGCCGATGAGGCCGAAGTCGGGGGCGGAGACCACCGAGTCGGGCCACGCGGGCGTGGTCAGGCCCCAGGTGGGCACGTCCGCGAGGGCGTTGATGACCATGGCCACCAGGGTCATGACAATGATGCTGATGAGAATGGCGCCGCGCACCTTGCGGGCGAGCAGCGCGACGGTCAGCAGGACGCCCGCGCAGAAGACGAGCATCGGCCAGCCCGCGAGGGTGCCGGTGCCGCCCAACTGGACCGGCACGGTGGTGTTCGCGGCGTCCGGGACACGGGTGACGAACCCGGCGTCGACGAAGCCGATGAAGGCGACGAACAGGCCGATGCCGACGCCGATCGCCTGCTTCAGCGCCTGCGGAATGGCGTGCATGACGGCCTCGCGCAGGCCGGTCACCACCAGCACGCAGATGAGCAGCCCTTCCAGGACGATCAGGCCCATCGCGTCGTCCCAGCCCATCAGCGGGGCGATCTGGAAGGCGACGACGGCGTTGAGCCCGAGTCCGGCGGCGAGCGCGAGAGGAAGGTTTCCGCCGACGCCCATGATGATCGTCATGACGGCGGCCACCAGGGCGGTGGCGGTGGTGAGCTGGACGGGGTCGAGCTGTTCGCCGAACCTGTCCTTCGCGCTGCCGAGGATCAGCGGGTTGAGGACGAGGATGTAGGCCATGGTGAAGAACGTGGCGAAACCGCCGCGTATCTCCCGGCCGACGGTGGAACCGCGCGCCGATATCCTGAAGAACCGGTCGACGCTGTTCCCCGCGGGGGGCCGGGAGTCCGGCTTGTCGGCCACCTGTTGCGAGTCGGACATGGCGAACTCTCCTCAATACCCGAGTGGTTACTGGTGATCATTGGTGCTCGTCGACGCCTGAGTGATCCGTGTGCGGATGCTGGCTGGATTGTGCCCGCGCCACAACGCGTTCAGGTGTTCTCCTTGTTACGGAATCGCATGCCGACCGGTCATACGGCGTTCGATCCTCCGTACGGTCCGCGTGATCCGCACGATCCGCACGGCATCGGACAGTGAACGAAGCTTTTAAGCACCCGAGTTGACGCCCGTCGGGCGTCCGGGGATCCGCCACGGAGGGAGGAGGTGGTTGTCCGTGGGCACCGTCGTGGACGGCAGCGCCGCCGCGGAGTTCCATGCCTTCTTCGAGCGTCACTACGCCGAACTGTCGCGGCTGGCCGTCCTGCTGACGGGCGAGGCGGACACCGCCGACGACCTGGCGGCGGACGCCCTGCTGGCGCTGTGGCACCGCTGGGACCGGGTGCGCGCCGCCGACCATCCGGCGGCGTACGCGCGGGGCGTGGTCGCCAATCTGGCCCGCACCCGTATACGCAGCGCGGTGCGCGAGCGGCGCCGGATCGCCCTGTTCTGGTCGCAGCGCGAGGAGCGGGCCGAGAATCCGGACGTCGCGGGGGTGGTGGATGTGCGGGAGGCGTTGCGCCGGCTGCCGTTCCGCAAGCGGGCGTGTGTGGTGCTGCGGCACGCCTTCGACCTGTCGGAGAAGGACACCGCGCTGGCCCTGGGTGTCTCGGTGGGTACCGTGAAGAGCCAGACCTCGAAGGGGATGGCCGAACTGCAGCGGCTGCTGGGCACGTCGACGCCCGAGGTGCCGCGACGGGTGCACGCGGCGCATGCCGCACTGGGCGGGGCTGTCCTGGGAGGGGACCGGTGACGATGCGGCGGGACGATGTGCCCGA
The DNA here is from genome assembly GCF_042871645.1 of Streptomyces sp. NPDC005774. Lineage (NCBI taxonomy): Bacteria > Bacillati > Actinomycetota > Actinomycetes > Kitasatosporales > Streptomycetaceae > Streptomyces > Streptomyces sp. NPDC005774. The sequence continues at coordinate 95,554 of NZ_JBIAIV010000005.1, forward strand.
GGAGGTACGCGTCCGGCTGCGGGAGGCGGCCGGGGCGCACCGGCCCGACCGGGAGCGCATGCTGGCCCGGGTGGAACGCGGCATGGCCGGGCCGGACCGGCCGGTCCGCCGGGCGGCGCGCCCCCGGGAGCCGGGCTGGGTCCGGGTGGTGGGCTCGACGGCCGCGGTGGCCGGGGTGCTCGCGGCGGCCGGTTACACGGCGGCATCCGCGGTGAAGGATGCCCGGACTCCCCCGCAGCGCCAGGTGGCGGTCTCCCCGACGACGGTCTCCGCACTGCCCTCGACGCCGGCACCGGACGCGCCCGACGCGGTGCGGCCGCCCGTCGGCTCCGGGAACGGCCCGCTGAGGGCGGACGGCGTGGTGAACCCGCACAGCAACGAGTTCTGGGCGCAGAGCGATGTCACCCTGCGCACCGGCGAACGGCTGACCGCGCTGACCGTGCGGCTGCGCGTCGCACAGACCGGCGGGGTCTCGTCGACGGGCGCCTGGCGGTCGCTGCCCGAGGGGGATTTCGGCCTCACGGTGGGCGAGCGGGGCGGGTTTCTCGTCTACACCTGGACACTGAGGAAGGGCCGCACGGTCCCGCCGGGCGAGTGGGTGTTCGCCGGCCAGTACGACCATGCGCGCGGCGGCCGTGACGCGCGGAAGGACACCTACACGGCGACGGCGGTGGCGGGAGCCGAACAACTCTCCGTGGACGGCGGATTCACGGCCGGGGACGCCGACGACGCGGACGGCGGCGGGGGTTCGGATTCGTAACCGGAACAGGCCTGTCCGGCTGGGTGACGGCCTGCCGACCCGGCCCCCACCGGTGGGCGGCTTTTCCTGAACTCACGGCTCCCGCCGCCCGGCGGGCCCCGACGCCCGACGGGCCCGGCTCGCCGCCTGGTCACTGGCCCACGGCTTCGCCACCCTGCAGCTCGGCGGCAACCTGCCGGCACTGGACGACGACCCCGTCGACACCTTCCGCGCCTTCGTCAGCGACCACTCGGTCACGGAGGCACCGTAAGTCGGGTTCGCCGCCAGGATCGGTGCCGGCTCGTGCACCGCCCGGCCGGCCGCCGTCACAGGACGGCGGCGAGCCAGGCGTGGACCTCGTCCTGCATCTCGCCGTCGAAGACGTGGCCGCGGTCCGGCCACGTCTTCAGCCGCAGCCGGTGCCCGGCGCCCTGTGAGTGCCACACGGTGCGCAGCTTGCCGTGGGCGGTCCGCACACCGTCGGCGGGGAACAGCGGGTCGAGCCCGCCGTGGAAGAACAGCATCGGCCGGGGTGCGGCGATGCTCGCCACGTCGGGGATGTCCAGGTGCCGGGTGAGGCCGGGATGGAGCATGTGGAACGCCGACTGCCCGCGCAGCGTGTTGTTGCCGGGCACCATCATCTCCTTCAGGCCGGTCATCCAGCACACGCTCGCCGCGGCCGCGATGTGGTCGCTGAGCGCGGCCGCCTGCCAGGCCCGGTAGCCGCCCATGGAGAAGCCCAGGGCGGCCACCCGGCCGGCGGCCACCCGCTCGAGGCCGGCCAGGAAGGCGGCGGCGCGCTGGTCCTCGCGGGCGTGGAGTCCGGCGAGCGAGGAGCCGAGATGGAAGAGGTTGCTCGCCAGTTCCTGCTGCCGCTCGTAGGCCAACGGCCCCCGCTCCCCCCATCCGAGGGCGTCCAGGCAGAGCACGACGTGGCCGCGCCGGGCGAGTTCGTCGCCGACGAAGCGTCCGCCGAAGTACCGCGCGGCCCACTCCTCGGCGGAGGCGAGCCGGGTGTCGTCGTACCAGGGCCGGACGCACTTCTCCTTGCCGATGTCGAAGCGGGAGCCGTGGTCGTGCAGGAGCAGCACGGCCGGGAAGGGCCCGGTGCCGTACGGGGTGAGCAGCACGCCGCGGGTCCTGCCGTACCGGGTGAGCGAGAGGGTCACCGACTCGCGGGTGAAGCCGCTCCCCTCGGAGTCGTCGGGGACGGCGGGGCCCGCGGTGAACTCGGGCGCGTACGGCGTGCCGTCCTGGTCGTCGACGACGAGCAGTTCCTCGACCTTTCCGCGGGCCGCCCGCCGCCACGCGTCGAAGTCCCGGACGGGTGAGGTGCCCCAGGCGAGCGGGAACGTCAGGTCGTCCTTGAGCACGTCGTGGAGTCCGGGCGGGCCGGGGACGGGGGTGGGGGGAGAGGTCACCTTGCGGCCGACCGGGGGTGCCAGTCGCCGAGGTGGGTCTCGGGAGTGTGGACGGCGGCCCGGGCCCGGGTGAGCTGGGGACGGTTCTCCGGGACGGTGACCACGGCACCGGGACCGCTGTTGCGGTACTCGGCGAAGCGCTGGTCCTGCCAGGGATGGCCGGCTGCCATGGTGGTGTAGGGCGCGACGGCGTCGATGCCGGGGCCGAGGCGGGTGTCGCGGACGGTGAGCATCGGGCGGGCGGTGGGGTCGGAGCTGGGCACCCAGGGACGGGCCAGCTTGTAGTGGCCGTCGGGCGCCTCGCTGCTGATGGTGCTCCTGGTGACGAGGTAGCCGCGCGGGTTGGCGCCGGCGGTGGAGGGCGCGAAGACGAAGCCGTACGGGGCGCCGGTCAGGTCCGGGCGGATCAGGGTGCGGAAGTGGCAGTGTTCGAAGACGGCGGTCGCCCGGCCGAAGACGAAGTCGACGTCGCCCTCGGCGTAGCAGTGGGCGAAGTACTGGCGGGCGAACGTGTCCAGGGACAGGGAGTCGGCGTACAGGGTGTCCTGGTGGCCGAGGAACCGGCAGTGGGTGAAGGCGCTGCGGTCGCCCTGCACCTTGAGGGCGACGGCCTGGGTGCCGCTGGTGCCGGGGAGGTCGGTGCGCAGCCAGTCGTTGGCGAAGGTGATCCGGCGGGCGGTGAAGCCGTCGGGGCGCACGGTGGTGGTGGCGGAGCCGGAGGTGCCGTAGGTGCCGGAGCCGTCCGGCTTCGGGGTGCCCGCCGCGTTGTCGTGGACGATCACTGTGTCCCGGGCGTCGCGCGAGGCGCCGATCCAGGTCATGCCGGTGCGGTCGGCGTCGACAAGGACCGTCTCCCGGTAGGTGCCGGGGGCCAGGACGAGGACGCGTCCGGTGCCGGTCGCGGCGGTCACGGCCGCCTGGACGGTGGTGAAGTCGCCCGCGCCGCCGGGGTGGACGTACAGGGTCTTCGGGGTCAGGCGGTCGGCCGGCGAGCCGTACCGGCCGAACGGGCGGCGCGTGCCGTGGGCGGCCTGGGCGGGGGCGGCGGCCGGGGCGAGGGCGGTCGCGGTGGCGGCCGAGGCGCCCGCGAGCAGAAGACCCCGTCGGGAGACGGTCGGGGACGTGCGCGAGGAGAACGGCAGCGGGCGGCCGGGGGGCGGGGGCATGCGGGTGCTCCTTCGGTACGGGGCCGGGCAGGCGGGGCGACGGACGGGGCGGGCCGGGGCGACGGACGAAGCCGGCGAGGTGGACCGGGGCGGGCGGGGGGACCGGGGCGGGCGCGCGCCACAGTGGGGGTGGTACGCGCCCGCCCCGGCGTCAGGGGGGCGGGGCGGAGGTCAGCGGAGGCGGCCCGCCCCCGCACCGCGCTTGACCAGCGCCGGGACCGCCTGCGCCCGGTCGACGTCGGCGCGCAGGGTGGGTGTCCAGCCGGCGCCGGACCGGAGGGTCGCCTCGGGGATCTCCGCGTTGTGCACGGCGATCAGGTCGACCCGCTTGCCGTTGACGAGGTTGTTCCCGGCGGTGAGCGGGAAGTCGTTCCACCGCTTGAGGATCTTGGCCGGACTGACGCTCTTCGGCAGGGTGAAAGCGTTGTGCTCGGCGACGAGCTGGGACTCCTTGCCGATGCCGAAGCTGTAGCCGTAGCCCGCGTCGGCCACGAAGTGGTTGTTGTAGACGTCGACCTGCCCGAAGCGGACGCGCGGCGCGCGCTCGACCAGTTCCGAGAACAGGTTGTGGTGGAAGGTCGCCTTCAGCTTGCCCCGGTCGCCGACGGCCGTGGACTCACTGTCGCTGTTGCCGATCAGGATCGTCTTGTCGTGCTCGGTGAAGACGTTCCAGGACGCGGTGACGTAGTTGGCGCCGCGGACGATGTCCAGCTCGCCGTCGTGCTGCTGGTACAGCATCCCGAAGTGGGTGGGGGCCGCGCTGTCGGGGTGCTCGCCGTCGGTGAAGGTGTTGTGGTCCAGCCAGACGTGGGTGGCGTTGTACACGACGGCGGTGTCGTACTCGGAGTTCCAGTTGCCCTTGTCGCCGTCGGTCGGGTCCCACTGCGGGAAGCAGTCGAGGGGGCTCTCGAGGGTGAGGTTGCGGACGACGACGTTGTCGACGTCCTTGATCTGCAGGCTGGCGCCCTTGAACCCGGCGTTCTTCCCGATGCCGATGATCGTGGTGTTGGCGGGGACGTTCGCCTTGATGGCGGTGTTCTGGTGGGCCGCGGAGACCCTGCGCAGGCCCTCGGGGCTGTCGTCGGGCTCGTCGCTCAGGTCCTGCTCCAGGCCCCAGGTCTCGGGTGCGTACTTCTCCAGGTAGGCGTCGAAGTCGTAGCCGGGGGCGGCGAGCGAGTCGCAGCCGGCGGAGACCGCGTCGATGGTCCCCCGCACCTTGATGATCTTCGGCGCGGTGCCGCCGTCCGCCAGGGCCGCCTTGAACCCGGCCCAGTCGCTGACGGTGTGGACGTGCTCGGGCGCGGCGCCGGCGCCTCCGGTGGTGCCGGGGCCGTGGGAGGCCCAGCCGTCGTTCGCGCCGAGTGTCTGCCGGGCGGGGTCGCGGTGCTTACCGGGGTGCTCTCCGAAGTGGTCGCCGTGCGCCTGGGCGCCGGTGCCGGTCAGGGCCAGTACGAGGGCGGTGCAGCCGGCCAGCGCGGCGGCCTTCAGCATGGCATGCGCATGCCATGCCTGTCTGTTCGGGGTGCGGGTCATGGTGCGGGTCTCCCTGTGTCTCGTTCCGTCGGTGTCGCGGACTGCCGGCCGCGCGCCTCACGCGCCTCACGCGGTGCGAGCGGTGCGCGCCGGGCGTGTCGGGTGGGTCAGGCGTGTCGGGTGGGTCGGGCGTGCCGGGCGGGTCAGGCGGTGGCGCCGGCGGCCGGCCAGGTGATCCAGGACTCGGGGATCACGTCGTTCAGCCGGCGCACGTCCCGCGGCGCGAGCACCCGGGTGCGCAGCAGCTCCCGGGCTACCAGCCGCGCCACGGCGATGGCGCCGGGCGGGTTGAAGTGCGTGTTGTCCTGCTCGGTCGCCGTCCAGTTGAAGTACTTCTTCGTCTCCTCGGCCCCGAGCTCCTGCCACAGCGCCAGCGACAGGGCCTGGGTGTCGAGCAGCGCGACCCGCTCCTGCTGCGCCAGCGCCCGCATCGCCGCCGGATAGTCGCCGTGGCTCGGTACGGCGGTACCCCCCGCGTCGAACCTCCGGCGCTCCACGGCGGTGGCCAGCACCGGCCGCGCCCCACGGGCCCTGGCCCCGTCGACGTACAGCCGCAGATACTCCTGGTACGTCGTCCGGGGCTCGGTGTAGCGGGTCGGGTCGGTGGCCTTCTCGTCGTTGTGCGCGAACTGGATCAGCAGGAGGTCGCCGGGCCGGACAGCGGCGAGAATCGTGTCCAGCTGCCCCTCGTCGACGAAGCTCTTCGAACTCCGGCCGTTCACCGCGTGATTGGCGACCTCAAGGCCGGGGCGGAGCAGGAAGGGGAGCGCCGTGCCCCACCCGGTCTCGGGGGCGGCGTCGGCGTATTTCTGGGCCGCGGTGGAGTCCCCGGCGATGTAGAGGGTGCGCGGGCGGGGGCGCCCGGAGGCGGCCTGGGCTGTGCCGGTCACGGTGAGGGCGAGGGGAAGGCCGAGACCGGCGGCGGATACCTGTCTGCGAGTGAGCGACACAAGCCTGTGCCTTTCAGCAAGGGTCCGGAGGAGCGCCGTGGGGGCGCGGGACTGTACCTGTGTGCGGGCCGCGGCCGGGCGGGCGCGGCCGGTCGCGGGGGCGGCCCGTGCCCCGGAGGAAGGGGGCCGCCCCCGCGGTGTTACCGGGCACCGCGGTGACACCTGCCGACGCGGTGCCACCGGTTACCGGCTACCGCTCAGGCCATCTGCTCCTGCCACTCGGCCTGGGCCTCGTTCAGCTGCTCGGCCAGGGTGTCGAGGAAGTCCTTGGCGCTCATGTCCCCGAGCAGCACCTTCTGGAAGTTGGGCTCGTTGTCGGCCTTGGAGACGGTGTTCCAGTCGGGCAGGTAGTACGGCAGTTGGACGATCGTCGTCGACCCGTCGCTCAGCGCGTCCGCGGCCAGCTTCGTCGGCTCCGCCTTCTGGATCCAGTCGTCCTTGGCGGCGTCGAGGTTGGCCGGCACCTGTCCGGCGGACTCGTTGAACTTCGAGTTGGCCTCGGGCGAGGTGGCGTACTCGATGAACTTCCAGGCGGCGTCCTTGTTCTTGGAGCTCTGGAAGACGCCGAGTCCGTCGACCGGGTTGGAGACCTGGACCCGGGCCCCGTCGGGTCCGGTCGGCTGCGGGATGCCCCGGAACTTGTCGGCGCCGAGCGCCTTCACATGGTCCTGGTACGAGCCGAGGTTGTGGTTGAGCATGCCGATGGTGCCCGAGTCCCACTGCGCGACCATCTTGGTGAAGTCGTTGTTCAGGTCGGCGGCGGGAGTGACCTTCTTGAACAGGCCCGCGTACTTCTCCAGGGCCTTGACGTTCTTCGGGTCGTTGACCGTGGTCTTCTCACCGGTGGAGTCCCAGAACGTGGTGATGCCGGACTGCCCGTACATCGCGTCCAGGGCCTGGGCGATGGAGCCGGCGCCACCGCGGATGGTGTAGCCGAACTCGTTCTTGCCCTTGTTGCTGAGCTTGTCCGCTGCCTTGAAGAAGCCGTCCCAGGTGGTCGGCTCCTCGAGGCCCGCCTTCTCGAACAGGTCGGTGCGGTAGTAGAGGACGCCGTTGTTCGCGGAGGTCGGGATCGAGTACAGCTTGTCGTCACCGCCGCCGGCGGCGCGCAGCGACTCGACCATGTCCTTGTTCAGCTTGCCGTCGAGGGACGACTCGCCCAGCCGGTCGTCCAGCGGGGCGAGCGCCTTCTGGGCGGCGAAGCCCGCGACCATCGCCGCGCCGATGCCTCCGACGTCCGGCAGGCCGCCGCCCTGGATGGCGGTGTCGACCTTGGACTGGTACTCGGTGGAGGCGATCCCGACGTACTCGACCTCGATGTCCGGGTTGGCCTTCTCGAAGTCGGCGATGACCTCCTTCCAGATGTCGGTGCGGACACCGCCGTTGTTGTCCCAGAAGGTGACCTTGCCCGTGCCGCTGCCCTCGGCACCCTTGTCACCGCCCGCGCCGCTGCCGTCGTCGCCGCAGGCGGTGACGGTCAGCGCGAGCACGGCGCCCAGGGCGACGGCGACCGGAGTCCGGCGCCTGCCGGTGCTGCTGCTTCTGCGATTGCTGATCTTCATTGGTCGGCTCTCTTCTGCTTCTGGTTCTTCTGGTTCCGACGGGACGTGCGGGACTTACGGGAAATGCGGGACGTGCAGGTGTGGGGGGCGTTCGCGGTCGTCCGGCGGGGCTCAGTCACGTGGGGGCGGTGCCGGCGCGGGCGCCGAGGCCGGGATCGATGTCGTGTCCGGTATCGAGGTCGGCATCGGCAAGAGCTTGTCCAGGAGGTGCGTCATTGCGGCTCCCAACAGGCGTACGGGGGGGTCAGGCGGGACTGATCCTGAACTGCGTGAAGGTCGCGGTCCCGGCGTGCCCCTGGCCCGTCGGGGCGAGGGCGGCCAGGCCGAGCAGGGCGCCGACCCAGCGCCACGGCGTGGCGGCGAAGGTCTGCCCGGAGGGACGGAAGCCGTCCCCGGTGTCGTAGGAGAAGCGGCAGCGGGCCCCGGCACCGGCCTCGATCCGCAGCCTGACCCTGCCCTCGGGGACGAGCCGGGGGTGGCCGGCGTCGCGTTCGCTCTCGGCGACCGTCTCGGCGAACCGGTGCACGAGGTGGGCCGTGCCGTCGGTGCCGCGCTGGAGTCCGATCCAGGCATAGGCGTCCCCGAGGACGGCGAGGCCCGCCCGCGCTCCGGGCTCCGGACTGTCGAGCCGCAGTTCCACCTCGACGGTGCAGGGGGTGCCGGGCAGCCGCTGGGTGAGGATGTTCGGCAGTCTGCGCAGGTCGTGCGCGTCGGCGGTGCGGACGCAGCTCAGCCGCAGGCCGTCCGCGGAGTGCTGGGTGGCCCAGCCGTCCCGGGGGTTGGCCGTCCACTGCCACTGACGGCCGTGGCGGCCTCCGGGGAAGTCGTCGTCGGTGGCGGGCGCGGCGGCCGGCTGGGCGGGCAGGTCCGGGCGGCGGTGCTCGGCGACGGGGGCGCCGTCGTCCCCGATCACCGGCCAGCCTCCACCGCTCCCGCTCCGGTCCCCTCCCGTACGGGAGGCGGCCCCCGTACGGGCCCAGCTCATCGGCTGGAGGTGCACGACCCTGCCGTAAGCCCCGCGCTGCTGGAAGTGCAGGAACCAGTCCTCACCGGACGGGGTGCGCACCCAGCCACCCTGGTGGGGCCCGTTGACGTCGGTGTCCCGCTGTTCCAGGACGACCTTCTCCTCGTACGGGCCGAAGAAGTCGCGCGACCGGAAGGCGCCCTGCCAGCCGGTCTCCACTCCCCCGGCGGGCGCCAGGATCCAGAACCAGCCGTCGTGCCGGTAGAGCTTGGGCCCCTCCAGGGTGAACCAGCCGGGGATGCGGTCGGCGTCGACGATCACCTTGCCCTCGTCGAGGAGTTCGGTGCCGTGGGGGTGCATGCGGTGGCCGGTGAGGCGGTTCTTGACGCCGGAGCGGGACCGCGCCCAGGCGTGCACGAGGTACGCCTCCCCGGTCTCCTCGTCCCACAGCGGGCACGGATCGATCAGACCCTTGCCTGCTTTCACCAGGTGGGGGCGGGTCCAAGGGCCCCGGATCTCGGGGGCGTTGACCTGGAAGATGCCCTGGTCGGGGTCGCCCCAGAAGATCCAGAAACGGTCGTCGTGGTGGCGCAGGGACGGCGCCCAGACCCCGCAGTCGTGCCGGGGCACCCCGAACTCACTCTCGGGTTCCAGGCGTTGCAGCGCGTGGCCGACGAGGGTCCAGTTGACCAGGTCGCGGGAGTGCAGCAGCGGCAGTCCGGGAACGCGGCCGAAGCTGGAGGCGGTCAGGTAGAAGTCGTCGCCGACGCGGATCACGTCCGGGTCGGACCAGTCGGCGTCGAGCACCGGGTTGCGGTAGGTGAGGTCCGTCGGCGGGGCGCTCACGGGCTCACCGCCTTGCGGACCAGGGCGGCGGCGTCGTCCCGGCCGAGGCGGCCGTCGGCGACGACGGTGACGACGCGGCGGACCACCGTCTCCCCGGGCGGGAGCGGCAGCCGGGCGTCGTGGGCGAGGGAGGAGCCGACGCCGGGGTACTCGGCGGTGCGCACGAACCAGGGGTCGCGGCGGGTCGTCTCCGTGGCCCCGGCGAACACCAGCGTCCAGTCGGCGCCGGCCAGGGCCAGCCAGTCGGCCGGGCGGCCGTGCACCGCTTCCTCTCCCTCGGCGGAGGCGGTGAAGACGTCCGGCTCCGCCTCCTCCTTGCGGGCCCGCCAGAAGAAGCCGCCGTAGGCGGCGCCGGCACGGCCGTTGGTGGCCGGGCTGCCGACGGAGAGCGGGGCCTTGGTGACGTTGGTGAGGGAGAAGGTGAAGTCGAGCGCCCAGGCGGTCTCGGTGAGTCCGGTGGCGGCGACGGTACGGCGCTCCCGCAGCAGTTCGCCGGGGGCGGCGACCCAGCGCAGCTCCTCCACGAAGCCGTCGGGGTCCCGGAGCTGGAAGCCGGTGTGCCGCTGGGAGCCGTGGTTGTCCAGCTCGGTGGAGCCCCGGTCGCGGACGTAGGTGCGTCCGCCCCAGAAGTTGTGCCCCTCGACGTCGGGAACGGCGACACCGACGCCGAGGTGGTGGGTGTGGTCCACGGGCGACAGTTCGGTGACCGCCGTGCCGGCCAGGGTGGTGACGGGGTGCAGATACGGGCGCGGGGAGAGCCTGTGGGGCAGCTCGGGCCGGGTGACGTACCGGCCGACCGGCCGGCCCGCAACGCGCAGGACCGCGAAGTCGTCATGGGTCATCGGGTGCTCACCTCTTTCGGTGGGTGCGGTGCGGACTGCTGGGCGGAGTGCGGTGCGGACTGCGGTGCGAACGGTTCTTTGGACTGCCGCACGGACTCGGGTACGCCCTGCCGTGCGGGCAGGGCCCAGGAGGCGCCGAGTTCGGAGTAGAGGGACAGGGTGTCGGCGGCGGCCGCGACGAGTCCGTCGACGCCGGGGACGACGCGGCGGTTCTCGCCGGGGACGCGGTGCCAGGCGCCGGCGGGCAGGGGGGCGGGGTCGGGGGCCCGCCGGATCGCCTCGACGACCTTCATGAAGGCGCCGGTCGCGTCCGGGGTGACCAGCAGGGGGGCGCCGGTGACGAGGTGGTCGACGAGGTTCTCCAGCAGGTCGGTCCGGCCGAAGTGGAGCTCCTCGGGGCCGTGGCCCGCGCGCTGGACCAGGACGCGGTCCTGCTTGTACCAGAAGGTGATCCGGCCGCTGGTGCCGTGCACGAGGACGTACGGATCGTCGGCCCGCTCGGCGCACAGGGTCGCGGCGACGGTGACCGGCCGGCCCTGTGCGGTGGTGACGCGGACGCAGGACGTGTCGTCGGACTCGATGTCGTTGGCGCGCAGCAGTTCGGTCTCGATGCCGGTGACGTCCTCGGCGCGGGTGCTGCCAGCCAGCGCCAGGGCGGTGGCGACGGCGTGGGCGAGCGGGTTGGTCAATGCTCCGTCGATCACGTCGACGCCGTTCAGCCGGCGCCGGCCCGCCCAGGGCGCCCGCCGGAAGTAGTCCTCCGGGCGCACCCAGGCCCCGGCGCCGCCGATCCCGGTCGGCCGGCCGATGGCACCGTCGGCGACCAGTGCGCGGATGGCGGGCACCGCGTGCGAGCCCAGCGACTGGAAACCCATCTGACAGGAGATCCCGGCCGCGGCGACCCCGTCGGCCATCCGGCGGAACTCGGCGTAGGACGGTGCCGGCGGCTTCTCCAGCAGGAGGTGCACGCCCCGTTCGGCGGCGGCGAGGGCGAGGCCGGTGTGCGTGTGGATCGGGGTGCAGACGACCGCGATCCGGGCTCCGGTGGACTCCAGCAGGGCGCCGAAGTCGGCGGACTGCTCGGGCGGTTCGCCTCCGTACTCGTCCTCGGTGAGCGGGGTGAGTTCACAGATGCCGGCCAGCCGGACGAGCCCGTCCTCCTGGAGCCTGCGAATGTTCGCGAGGTGCCAGCGGCCGTGGCCGCGGGCGCCGGCGAGCACCACGGGCAGCGGCTCGGGCCGGGGCGTGGCGCCGGACGCGGCCTCGGGGGCGACCCGAGGTGCGGCCCCGGGTGCGGCCTCGGACGCGGTCATCCCTTCACCGCCCCCGCGCTGAAGCCGGTGATCAGCCACTTCTGGATGAAGGCGAACACGATCACGACGGGCACGGCCGCGATGATGCCGCCCGCGGCGAGGGCGCCGAGGTCGACGCTGTCCGCGCTCATCAGGGTGTTCAGACCGACCGGGATGGTCTGCTTCTCCTGGTTGTTGAGGAACATCAGGGCGAACAGGAAGTGGTTCCAGGAGTGGACGAAGGCGAAGGAGCCGACGGCGATCAGTCCGGGCCGCAGCAGCGGCAGGACGACCACCCGGAACGCCCGCATCCTGCTGCACCCGTCGACCCAGGCGGCCTCCTCCAGGGTGTACGGCACGTTCTTGATGAAGTTGCTGATCAGGATCATCGACAGCGGCAGCTGGAAGACCGTCTCGGCGATGATGACGCTGCCGAGCGAGTTGATCATCTGCAGTCCGGCGAAGATCTCGAACAGCGGGACCAGGAGCAGTGCGCCGGGCACGAACTGGGAGCAGAGCAGGGCGAGCATGAAGACCCGCTTGATGCGGAAATCGAACCGGGCGAGCGCGTAGCCGCCGGCCAGGGCCACCAGCGTCGTCGTGATCAGGGTGGCGACACCGACGAGCACGCTGTTCTGGAAGAAGGTGCCGAAGGCCCGGTCCGTCCACACCTTCTCGAAGTGGACGGTCGTCATCGGCCAGGGCACCAGCGAGGTCGAGCCGGCCGGGCGCAGGGCGAAGAGCAGGATCCAGTAGAAGGGGATGAGGGTGAACAGGAGGTAGATGCCCAGCGGGAGGTAGATGTGCCAGCGGGGCACCTCGTCCCAGGCGCGGTGTTTCTTCCGCGCGGGGCGGCTCGGCGGCTCGGCGGCGGAGCGCGCGGGGGCGGGGGCGGCCGGGGAGGCCTCTTTGGTGATCACTTGTTTTCGCCTCCGAACTTGCTCAGCCGCAGGTAGACGATCGAGCAGAAGAGCAGAATCACGAACGCGACCGTGGTGAGGGCCGACGCGTAGCCGAAGTTGTGGGCGTCGACGCTGGTGTTGGCGATGTAGAGCGGAAGCGTCGTGGTCACGCCGGCCGGTCCGCCGCCGGTGAGGGTGTAGAGCAGGTCGACGTTGTTGAACTCCCACACCGCGCGCAGCAGCGTGGACAGGATGATGGCGTCCTTGAGGTGGGGCAGTGTGATGAACCTGAACTGCTGGAAGCGGCTGGCCCCGTCGACCTCGGCGGCCTCGTACAGGTCCTTGGAGACGGACTGGAGGTCGGCGAGGATGAGGATGGCGAAGAAGGGGACGCCGCGCCAGAGGTCGGCGACGACCACCGCCGAGAAGACGGTGGAGGTGTCCGAGAGCCAGCTGGTGCCGTAGTCGCCGATACCCATGTCGGCGAGGTAACGGGTGATGCCGGTCTGGGAGTTGTAGAGGAGCACCCAGATCGCCGAGGTCAGCACGCCGGAGACGGCCCACGGGGAGAAGACCAGGGCGCGGCCGATGCTCCGGCCGACGAAGGTCTGGTTGACGATGAGCGCCAGCGCGAGCCCGAACATCAGCTGGAGGCCGACCTCGACGACGACCCACTTGGCGCTGAAGACCAGGGTGTCCCAGAACAGCGGGTCCTCGGTGAAGAGGTGGACGAAGTTGTCGAGGCCCGCGTAGCCGTTGCGCCACGGCTTGGTGGGGTTGTAGTTCTGCAGGCTGTAGTAGAAGACGCTGATGACCGGGTAGGCGATGAAGCCCAGCATGAGCAGACCGGCCGGAGCGATCAGCAGGTAGGGCAGTCTGCGCGGCGTGGCGGAGGCACGGCGCCGCCTCGGTGGCGTGGGCGGTTTCGCCACGGCTGCGGCTTGGGCCATGACTGTTCTCCGTTTCTCGGTGTACGTCGTGCTGTGCGGGGGCGATGCGGAGGTGAAGCGCTTTCTTCTCAGGTGTGCGGGGATCCCGCGCAATCCGGTGGCCGGACCGCTCGGGAGTGCTCGCGGTCAGCCCGCGTAGGGGTCCTGCACCGTGCCCGGCCGGGCGAGGAACTCGAAGTCGCATCCGGTGTCGGCCTGGGTGATCTGCTCGTTGTAGAGCGCGCCGTATCCGCGCTCGTACCGGGCGGGCGGTGGCGTCCACTGCGCCCTGCGCCGCTCCAGTTCCTCGTCGTCGACCTCGAGCCGGAGGAGCCGGCGTTCGACGTCGAGGGTGATCAGGTCCCCGGTGCGTACGAGGGCCAGCGGTCCGCCGACGTACGACTCGGGGGCGATGTGCAGCACGCAGGTGCCGTAGCTCGTGCCGCTCATCCGGGCGTCGGAGATCCGCACCATGTCCCGTACCCCCTGCTTGAGCAGGTGGTCGGGGAGGGGCAGCATGCCGTACTCGGGCATGCCGGGCCCGCCCTTGGGGCCGGAGTTGCGCAGCACCAGTACGTGGTCGGCGGTGATGCCCAGGTCCGGGTCGTTGATGGTGCGCTGCATGGTCCGGTAGTCGTCGAAGACGACCGCGGGGCCGGTGTGCCTGAGCAGGTGCGGTTCGGCGGCGATGTGCTTGATGACGGCGCCGTCGGGGCAGAGGTTGCCGCGCAGGACGGCGAGCCCGCCCTCGTCGGCGACGGGCTTGTCCCGGGGCCGGATGACGTCGTCGTGGTGCACCCGCGCGCCGGCGAGCTGTTCGCGCAGGGTGTCGTGGGAGACGGTGGGCCTCTCCAGGTGGAGCAGGTCCTCGATCCGGGAGAGGAACCCGGGCAGCCCGCCCGCGAAGTGGAAGTCCTCCATCAGGTACGTCTGTCCGCCGGGCCGTACGTTGGCGAGCACCGGGACGGTGCGGGCGATGCGGTCGAAGTCGTCGAGGGTGAGGGCGACGCCCGCGCGGCCGGCCATGGCGATCAGGTGGATCACGGCGTTGGTGGAGCCGCCCAGGCCCAGGACCGTCGTCACCGCGTCCTCGAAGGCGTCCGCGGTGAGGATGTCACTCAGCTTCCGGTCGCGGTGGACCAGTTCGACGATGCGCAGGCCGGCCGCGGCGGCCATCCGGTCGTGCCCGGAGTCGACGGCCGGGATGCTGGAGGCGCCCGGCACGGTGACGCCGAGGGCCTCGGCGGCGGCGGTCAGCGTGGACGCCGTGCCCATGGTCATGCAGTGGCCGGGCGAACGGGCCAGGCCGCTCTCCAGTTCCTGCATCTCGCAGTCGCCGATGACACCGGCCCGCTTGTCGTCCCAGTACTTCCACATGTCGGTGCCGGAGCCGAGGGTCTCCCCCCGCCAGTGGCCGGGGAGCATGGGGCCGGCCGGGACGAAGACGGTGGGCAGATCGACGCTGGCGGCGCCCATGAGCAGGGCGGGCGTGGACTTGTCGCAGCCGCCCATCAGCACGGCCCCGTCGACCGGGTAGGACCGCAGGAGCTCCTCGGTCTCCATGGCGAGGAGGTTGCGGTAGAGCATCGGGGTCGGCTTCTGGAAGGTCTCGCTGAGCGTGGAGACCGGGAATTCGAGCGGGAAGCCGCCCGCCTGCCACACCCCGCGCTTCACGGCCTGCGCGCGGTCGCGCAGATGGACGTGGCAGGGGTTGATGTCGGACCAGGTGTTGAGGATCGCGACGACGGGCTTGCCCAGGTGCTCCTCGGGCAGGTAGCCGAGCTGGCGGGTGCGGGCGCGGTGGCTGAAGGAGCGCAGCCCGTCCGTGCCGTACCACTGGTGACTGCGCAGTTCCTCGGGCCGCTTCTTCGGCGTGTTCACACGGACCACCCCGCGGCTATCGCGGCGACCTCGGCCCGCTCTTCCTCGGGCAGCAGCCTGCTCGGCGGGCGGACCTCGCGGCGGCACAGGCCGAGGGAGGCGAGAGCCTCCTTGACGACGGTGACGTTGTTGGCGGAGCCGTTGGCGCCGCGCAGTTCCTCGAAGCGGCGGATCTGCTCCCAGACCTTCATGGCGGTCGTGTAGTCGCCCGACCTGAGCGCCCCGATCATGTCGAGGGAGACCGACGGGGCGACATTGACCAGGCCGGAGGTGAAGCCGGTGGCACCCGCCGAGAAGTAGGAGGGGGCGTACGGCTCGGCGAGCCCGGCGACCCACACGAACCGCTCGAGGCCGGCGTCCCGCGCGAAGGCGGCGAACTTCGCCGCGTCCGGCACGGCGTACTTCACGCCGATGACGTTGGGGCAGGAGTCGGCGAGTTCGGCGAGGCGGGCGCCGGTGAGCTGCGCGTTGCGGATGTAGGGGACGACGCCCAGGTCGGGCACGGCCTCGGCGATGGCACGGTGGTAGTCGACCCAGCCGCTCTGGGAGACGTAGGGGTGGACGGGCTGGTGCACCATCACCATCCGCGCGCCGAGGTCACGGGCGTGCCGTGCGGAGGCGACGGCGGTCGGCACGTCGTGTCCCACCCCGACCAGGACGGACGAGCCGTCGCCGGTCTCCTCGAGGGTCAGCTCGGTGACCGTGCGCCGCTCCTCGGGGGTCAGGGCGTAGAACTCTCCGGTGTTGCCGTTGGGGGTCAGGGTGGTGATGCCGGCGTCGAGGAGGCGGCGCAGCAGGGCCCGGTATCCGGCCGGGTCGACGGAGCCGTCCTCGGCGAACGGGGTCACCGGGATGGCCACCACGTCGGCCAGGGCCGCCCGCTGGGTCTCGAACGTCGTCGTCATGCCTGACCGTCCTCTTTCTGGACTGCCCGGGTTGCCGGGGCTTCGGTGATCTCCTGGGCTTCGGTGATGTCCTGGGCTTCGGAGTCTTCCTCCACGCCGAGTTCCGCGCCGGGGAAGGCCCGCCGTACGAAGGAGGCGATGTGCGCGTGGAGGGCGCGCGCCGCGCCCTCCGCGTCGCCGGCGAGGGCGAGGCGCAGGATCTCGCGGTGCTCGCTCGCCTCCCGCTCCCAGGAGGGGTCGGCGGCCCAGGCGACGGCGGAGACGAGCGCGGCCTGGTCGCGGACCTCGTCGAGCATCCGGCCGAGCAGCGGGTTGCCGCACGGCAGGTACAGAGCGCGGTGGAACTCTCTGTTGGTCAGGGAGCGTTCGGCGGTGTCGGTGGCCTCGTCGGCCCTCGTCAGCGCGTCCCGCGCGGCATCCAGGGATGCGCCGCGCCGGACGGCGCGCCGCAGCGCCTCGGGTTCGAGGAGCAGACGCACGTCGTAGACCTCGCGTGCCATGTCCGCGTCGACCATGCGCACCGTGACGCCCTTGTACTGGCTCATCACGACCAGACCGGTGCCGGCCAGGGTCTTGAGCGCCTCCCGCACCGGAGTCTTGGACACCCCGAACTGCGCGGCGAGGTCGGTCTCGACCAGGGCCTGGCCCGGCGTCAGCCGGCCGGTGAGAATGCGGCGTTTGATCTCTTCCAGCACGTACTGCGTGCGGGAGGGGATCGGGATGGGCACAGAGGTCATGCGCGCCTCTCGGATCTCGCGTATCGCGTCTCATATATGACGTACGAAGTATGACGCGATGAAACTAGGAGCGACCCGGGGTTTCGTCAATGCTTCTGACAAAGGAAGTTCGGGTTGCCGTTCCCGGCCTCCGCGGCGGCCGGCCGCCGCGTCGACGGCGGGACGCCCGGCCGGACGGGCGTGCTCGCGCGGGGCCCGTGAACGCGCGGCGGCCGGGCACCCGTCCTGCCCGGGTGCCCGGCCGCTCGGAAGATCTCCAGGTCAGACCTTGGATGTCCACCCCGGATCGCGGCCGCTGAGCCCCACCGTCCGGTCCAGCAGCGGGGCGTCGGACGGCACCGGTACGACGGGGCCGAAGATGCCCTCGCCGCTGTCCCGGCCGGGTTCCGCCGCGGCGGCGAGGAGGAAGGCGTGCGCGGCTTCGAGGGCGGCGGGGTCGGACGCGTAGTCCTGGCCGGTGGCGCGGGCCAGGTCCCAGCCGTGGACGACCAGTTCGTCGGCGACCACGGCTCCGGCCACCTCGCCCGGCAGGTCGACGCCCCCGGCCCTGGTCATGCCGGTCCAGGCCAGGGGGTCGCCCCAGGCCTCAGCGAGTTCACCGAGCACCACGGGCAGGCCCTCGCGCCAGCCGGGGCGGAGGTCCGGCAGGGCGGCGTCCGGGCTGATGTCGGTGGTGGTGCCGAGGTCCTTGCGCCCGGCGTCACGGAAGGCGACGCTCAGCCCGGCGAGGTGGCCCAGGATGTGGTGCACCGCGTACTGGGGGCAGGGCGTCCCGTCCGTCAGCTGCGCTTCGGTGACACCCTGGGCGAGACGCGCCACGATCCGCGCCTGCGGTCCGAGGTCGGGGGTCTTGTCGGTCATGGGCTGCTCCCTGCTCCTCATGGCTGTGCCCGTGCGCACAGGTGTTCCCGGAGGGTTGACCGAGCCGGCCCCCGGAACTCATCGCTCGCCCGTGCCGTGGACGACGATCCACCGGTCCGGACGTGCGGTGCGGCGATCGGGGCAGGGCTGCCCGCCGTCCTGATCGCCACGCTGACCGCCGTGCGGCGTGAGACCCCGGGCCCGCTGCCGGGCCGGGTCACCAGGGGTGCCCTTAACGAGCGGCGAACCAGGTGACAAGTAACCAGTCGGTAGCGGTCAGGGATTCGTGATTGCGGTCTTCTTCGGCTGACGCAGAACGGTCTTGACCTTGTCGAGGTGCCCGTACACCGTCGACCTCGGCACGCTGAACGTGTCGGCGATCTGTTGGACCGTCTTCTCCCGTTCGTCGTAGAGCCGTTGGGCGAGCGCGGCCTGGTCCGCGGTGAGCTTCGGCCGGCGTCCGCCCACCCGGCCGCGGGCCCGCGCAGAGGCGAGCCCGTCGTTCGTGTTCGCCACGATCAGCTCCCGCTGGAGCTCCGCCAGTACGGACAGCATCCCGAACATCGCCCGCCCCTCCACCGTGGCGGTGTCGATGCCCTGCTCGATGACGTGCAGCCCGATACTCCGCTCGCGCAGCTCGGCGCCGAGGGTCACCAGGTGCAGCACGGAGCGGGAGAGCCGGTCGAGCCGGGTGACCTTCAGCGTGTCGCCCTCACGGAGCAGCTGCATGACGAGATCGAGCTTCGGGCGGGATGCCTTCGCGCCGCTGGCGACGTCGACGTGGATGTTGTCGCGGTCGACGCCGTGGCGGAATAGTGCGTCGATCTGATGATCGGGGTTCTGGTCGGCCGTCGATGTGCGGCAGTAGCCAATGAGCATCGTCGGAAACTACCCGAAGAACCGTTCTCCGACGTTGATTTTCGACGCGAGTTGCCGACACCGCCCACCTGCGGGTTCGTGATCACTGCGCTGTCAGTTTCCGGAGTCGGCTGCATGGATGACCGAAGTCGACTGCACTCGCTGTCGACGCTCAGCGCTGTCCGCCTGAAGACGCCGGCGCGACTGGTGTGGCAGTCGGCAGTGCCCTGGAGGTACCGCAGTCGCCCGTAAGCGCTACTTGAGCTCGCACTCGCCGGTCGTGAAGTCCTCCGGTCGGACCTTCTGCAGACACAGGAAGCGATGATTCAGTAGTTCGAGCGCGTCGTGGATGCCGCCGCCGAACTCGTCTCGGATCTTTTGCAGGGTTTGAATCCTGCGTCCCTCCAAGATGAGGTAGTCAATCTGCGACCAGCGGGAATCGGTCCCGTCGCTCGGTTGCGTGAGAGCGTCGACCTCGGCCCGGAGCTGCACCACTGCCGCCACGATCTTCTTGTCGTTGGCGACACTCAGCAAGGTCAGCCCCTCGGGCACAGGGGCCCTGTGGATGATTCCGAGCTCCTTACACAGCCACGCACGTAGCTCGTCGAGCTCGCGTCGAGTCGTGTCGCGCTCGGCGCGGGTCTGTTCCAACTCGGCCCGCAGCAGATCGAGCTCGTCGTCAGGCATGGCCGTGTTCCTGCGAGTTTGCCGCGCGAGCCTGCGTGCGCGAGAGCGTGATGCGGTGCCATTCCAGATCGACTTCGATGATCTTCACGGTGAGGATGTCGCCGATCCGGACGACATCCTCGGGTCGGTCCACAGGTGGTTCGGCGAGCTCGGTGTTGTGCACCAGCCCCTCGAGGCCGTCCTCCCGGTCCTCGATACGGACGAAGGCGCCGAAGGGCACGAGCCTGGTGACCGGTCCTGTGACCGTCTGGCCGATCTGTTGCGCAATCCCGGGCAGCGGGTCCTCCTGCAGCGCCCGGAGGGAAAGCGGTACCCGTTCCCGAATCATGTCGACGTCAAGGATCTCGGCGGTGATCTGCTGGCCAACCGTGACGACGTCGGAGGGATGGTTGATGTGGCGCCACGACAGTTGGGGAATGTTGATCATCGCTGTGAAGCCGCCGATGTCCACGAACGTGACGCCGAAGCTGGCGATCTCGGTCACCGTGCCCGTGATGATCTGCCCACGTTGCAGGGTCTTCAAGAAGGCCCAGTCATGGTCGCTGGGCGTCGGCTCGGTCCGCCAACGCGCTCGGACGACGCCGTCACTGTCGGGCAGGACTGCCGTGAACAGCGGGTGACGCTCATCGACGGCCAGCGACAGGACGGCAGCGGCGCGAGCTGCCGAGACCTGGGCGGCCATTGCCGCGATCTGGGTCCCATCGGCGACCGTGCTACTGATTCGGCCGTCCTGGTCCTCCCAGACAATTTCGACCATCTCATCGTCGGGGAGTGAGGCGAGGAGCGCGGTCACGTCGGTGGACAAGTCCGGCCAGACCGTCAGCAGGGCGCGCGGCGCGAGCCGGGAGCGCACCGCGTCGATGTTGTCGCGCGTGAGGCGGTGCCAGCGCGAGGCGTTTCCGACATGGTTCTCCTCCAGGATCGCGGCCCAGCACGCACTGACGGCCCAGCTCACGCGGGCCCAGAATTCCAGGTCAGCCGGCCGCTGCACGCCGGGGCCGTCCTGCGCAATGTCGTAGGGCGAAGAATGCAGACGTTCCGGGAAGAGCCCGAGCGCACGGACGCGGCTCACGGCCGCTTCGCAAGGCTCGCTGCTGCCTACATAGATGTACTGGTCCCAGCCGACGTGCACGGCAAACGTGCCCTCGACTTCCAGGCGGCACCAGGCCCCGTTGTCGCGGAGCATGGCCCGCACCAGTTCCAGCCCGGTCGGGACCGGCACTTCTGCTCCGTCGTGGAAGCCGGCGAGGTCGCTTGGGAAGAGCCCTGCCAGGCCGTGCCCGTCGACTGTGGGCTCCAGGCCGAAGTGCACGAAGCCAGGTGCGACCGCGGGTTCGCGGATGTGCAGGTGCTGGACCCCGGTGTCTTCGGCGAAGGCCGCGACTGCCTCAAGGTAGGCGGCCTCGACAGGTCCGTGGTCGCTGACCGAGTTCTCCGTGCCGGTGTAGGTGCCGCGCTCGTCGCGGTCGGCGGGATCGTACTTGGTGATTCGGTAGACGTAGGGCAGCACGTCACTGCCCCACGACGGTGGACGTGGGTGCCGTGGCCTGATGGCGTTCCAGGACCCGGTAGACGGTGGCGCGGCTGACGGAGAACAGCTCGGCGAGGTCGGCGATGGTGTGCTCGCCCGACTGGTGCTGCTGGACGAGGTGGGACTGCTGGCGGGCGGTCAGTTTGGGCTTCTTGCCTTTGAGCTTGCCCTTGGACCGTGCGACCGCCATGCCCTCGCGGGTGCGCATCCGCAGGAGGTCGACCTCGAACTCGGCGAAGGTGGCCAGGATGTTGAAGAACATCTTGCCCATCGGGTCAGCGGGGTCGTAGATGGCTCCGCCCAACGAGAGTTTGACGCCGCGGGCGGTGAGAGAGTCGCCGATGTCGCGGGCATCGGGTACCGAGCGCGCGAGTCGGTCGAGCTTGGGGACCACGAGGGTGTCGCCAGCGCGTACGGCCGCGAGGGCCTGGGCCAGACCGGGGCGGTCTCGGTTGGTTCCTGTCAGGCCGTGGTCGAGGTAGATCCGGTCCTCAGGAACGTCCAGGGTGAGCAGGATCTCGCGTTGGGCGGTGAGGTCCTGCTCGTCCAGACTGCACCTCGCGTAGCCGATGCGTTCGCTCATGCCCCGGAGCGTACGGTAAGCCCCCGCTCACCGTACAGATCACCGGACACCCTAAATGAGACGGTGATCGTGCAGGTCGCCGTCGCCCGCCCTTCAAGATTGCTTCTGTTCGTTGGGGGTTCCCCTTGCGAACACGCCGTTGGGCGCGGTGTTCCACTTCCGTGGAGGTGGAAGTGGGTCAGATCAGGTCGGTACGGCCCAGCTCGCGGGCGCCGGGCAGAAACGCGGGGGGAATGCCGGCGCCGAACAGATAGGAGCGCTCTTGCTCGAACCGGTCGAGCGTGCGGCAGCCCCCGGTGAGCAGGGCGAGAAGCTGCCGCGCGGTGTCCTGGTTGGTACGAGCCAGGGTGAGTGCCTCTTCCATGGCGGTCATGGCGTCCTGCCAGGCGTTGCGGTACGGGGAGGGTCGGTCGCCGTCGTACACGGAGTGGTGCGGGGGCTGGATCGCAGAGCCGAGGTGCCCGCGGGCGGCGATCGTGCCGTCGGCGACCAGACGGAGCGCGATGGCGACGGCATCCCACATCGCCTCCCGGACGTCTTCTCCCATCTGCTCGAAGGGGCGCCAGATGTTCAGGCCGGCGCGTTCCGGGTGTCCAGTGGCCTGCCAGATCTGCTGCAGCACGGCTTTGCCGTGCGTGTTCTGTGAGCTCGCGGCGAGACTGACCTCGTCCAGCAGCGAGCGCAGGAGACGGAACCACACCCCTGCGTGCACAGTTCTGCCGGGCAAGGCAACGCGACCGGTGGTGAGCGCCTGGTGGGTGTAGCGGTCAAGGGCGGCACGGGGTTCCTCCAGCGGCTCCCTGGGTGTTTCCCGGCCCAGGATCCGCGCGGCCCGCACTTCGGAGATCTCCAGGAATCGGCAGTCGTGCTCGACGCAACTAGTCATCAACGCCAGCCGCCACACCAGGGAGATGCCCCGGTCCGGGTCGGCGACGCAGTCCGGGCAGGCTCGCAGAGCGCCGGGATAGGGAAGAAGCCACGGCCCCGCCCATCCCGGCTTGAAGCGCAGTACGTGATGCGTTCCGGCTTTGCGAGCAAAGAGGACGGAGTTGTCCCGGACGTAGGCGTTGAAATGCATCTGCGCGTTCTGGGCGTGCACGGGCAGTGTGTCGAAGAGCCAGGGCGCCCAGCCGGCCAGGGTCATGGACCGCAGCCGGGCGAGGTCCACGCCGGTCTTCTCCGCGAGTGCCGCGAGTATCGCCGCCGGAGGGTCGATGTCGAGATCAGCTGGCAGGGTCGGGCCGACGAGGCCGAGGTTGCGCGTCAGCAGGTCGTGCACCGGCATCTCATACAGCTCCGCGAGCCGCCCCAGCCACGACGAGAGTGCTTCCAGCGGGCCGGGCTGTGGGTGCAGCGGCCAGCGTCGCGGCGGACTCACGTCAGCTCGCGCTCGAACAGGCGGCGCCGTTCGGTCGGCCCGTCGTACGGGGCCAGCAGCAGGGTGCGCTGGTTAATGGCCTCCTCGCCGGACTCGATCGCCGCCACTGCGGCGTCGGTGAGCAGATGGGCCAGCTCGCCGATCGTGCCCTCGCTGCGGGTGAGCAGGTAGCCGGCCATCTCCACGGTCGCGATCGGCGAGGGCCGGCGCAGCGGGAAGGAGGCGGCGAAGCTGGCCAGCAGCGAGCAGGCATCGACGTCGGCCTCCCAGCGGGGCAGGGTGAGCGGCGCGAACCGGTTCTCCAACTGGTCGTCCGCGCGGATAGCCAGGTAGGCGTCCCGGGTGCCAACGCCAACCAGCGGGATACGCAGCTCGTTGCCCAGGTAGCGCAGCAGGTTCAAGAACTCCCGGCGCTTGTCGCCGCTGCCGCCGAGGACGTTGTGCAGCTCGTCGATCACCAGCATCCGCACTCCGGCCGATCGCAGCAGCCGCAGCACCACTTGCTCCAGGTCGGCCAGCCGGTAGCGCGAGCGCAGCGGCGCTCCGAGCGTGGCCAGCAGCGCGGTGTAGAAGCGGATGACCGTCGGCTCGGAAGGCATCTGTACCGCAAGGAGGGGGATCTCCTCGCGGTCCGGATGCGAGATCGGCGGGTGGGACCGGAGGAATTTCTCCACGATCATCGACTTGCCGTTGTTGGTCGGCCCGATCAGCAGCAGGTTCGGCATGCGCTGCTTGGACGGCCAGGCCAGCAGTGTCTCCAGCCGGCCAAGAGCTTCGGTGGCGCGCGGGTAGCCGATCCACCGGTCCGCCCGTACGTAGCGCAGCCGTTCCGCGTCCGGCAGCCGCGCGATCCGCTGCGCGGCCGGGCACAGGTGCGCCAGGTCCACCGGATCGTCCTCACTCACCACTGCTCGATCACCTCGAACGGCGGTGCGAGGGGCTTCTCGGCCCGCTCCGGGTCCAGGGCGGGCGGGTTGACCCGCGCTGTCGTCGGGTGCGGCCGGGGCGTCGCGGCCCTCCGGCGCTGCGTGTCACGGCGGGCCTTGCGGGTGGTGGCCGCGGCGGCGTCGGTGATCTCGCGCATCCGCGCCACCATGGCGAACAGTGCGTGCTCGTCGACCTCGGCGCGTCCGGCTTCGCGCAGCCGCGCGGCTGCGGCCTTCTGCTCCCAGACGCTGATCGGTGGCCGCGACAGCGTCCGGTAGGGCACCTCCACATACGCGGTGCCGTCCGGGTCCAGGACCCAGATCCGGCTGATGTCACGCGGATCGCGGCGCAGCACGAACCGGCCGAGCCGCTCGCGGCGGGCGATCCACGGCTTGAGCGCGTCGCTGTAGTACTGCACGTGGTCGATCACGAATCCCGACCGCGACAAAGTCCTGCGGACCACCGGCAGGAAGTCGACCAGGAACGCCGTCTCGTTCGTCACGGTCACCGGCCGGGGCGTCTCGGTGGCCTTGTCGTCCCACGCCCCGGCCGGAGTGCGGCCGAGCCCGTCGTGGACCTGACCGTGGTAGCAGGTCACCGCCAAGGACAGCCAGCTCTGCAGCTCTCCCATGGTCAGCGCGGCCTTGCCGTCGCTGTCGTAGGCGCCGCGCTCGACGGTGCTGGAGAACGTGGTGCCCGGCAGTTCGTGCACTTCTCGCATCATCGTGCCGATCAGCCGCTCGACGATCCCGCCGAAGTGCGGCTGGCCGGGTGGCCGGTAGCGCAGCTCGATGCCGTGCTGGTCGCAGCCGCGGCGCAGGGCCTCGCTCTTGAACTCCGCGGCGTTGTCCACGTACAGTCCGCGCGGCTTGCCGCTCATCGGCCACACCGCCTCCACGCCCAGCCGTTCCAGCCACGGCCGCTTGTCCGTCGCCGCGTGCGCCAGGCACAACCCGACCGAGGTCGCCGACGGCGCCTCCAGCGTCACGACCAGGCCCACCACGCACCGGCTGGCCACGTCGATCGCGACCGTAAGATACGGACGGCCGATCGTCAGCCGGTGCCGTTCGTCGACCACGATCACATCCATCGGCGTGTGATCGATCTGGACCTGCTCCAACAGCCCGGTGACCACGGGCGGCACACCCCCGGCCGACCGCAGCGGACGAACCGCCTCACTTCCCTCCCGCGCCGCGACCGACGACACCGGGTCCAGCCGCTCGATCCGGCGCCGCACCGTCCCCCTCGATGGGGCTCGCAGGCCGCGAGCCCGGCACTGCCGCGTGATCTCCTTGCAGACCGCCGCCACTGACCGGCGTTGCCGCGTCAAGTACCGGGTGCGCAGCACCTCCCGGACAATCGTCTCGACGTCACCGGACAGACGCCCCCCGCCGCGGCCGCCGCTGGAGCGGCCCGGCAGCAGGTCCGACACCACACCCTCGCCCGCACGCCACCGCCCCAGCAGCACATACACCTGACGCCGGGAGATCCTCAGCTTCGCGGCGGCCTCGTCGGCATCGGCCAGTCCCACCGCATCCTTCGCGGCGAGCGGACCGATCACCTCGGCCCGCCGCACCGCGACACCCCATATCTCGGTCGGCGCGGTCAGCACCCCGCGCTCGGCCACCGGCCCCTCTGCCATCCGGAAGCCTCCTCGCCGCGCACACGACTACGCCCAAAACGACCGTAGCGCAGACAACTCCGGCGTGTCCGGCGAGTTCATAGCCCCCTGCACACCACGGTCAACCCCCAGCTCACCCGTGCACACGACTACGAAAATTCACATGCGCCGAGTGTCGGCAGACGGTCGTTTGCCGACGCTTCCGGGTCCGGGCTCGACTGCTGCTCGTATCATCCGGCGAGTCGTTCCCGGGCATACTCGCGCAGCTCGACGATCGGCTGCTCGGTGCGGTTGTCCAGACGGCGGATGAGGGCGGAGACGAGGTCCACGCAGCGTGCGGCTCCTGAGCCGAGGGCGGCATCGAGAGCGGTGCGGGCATCGGTCGCGGCGGCCGCAGCGTCTCGGCCGTGGAGGAAGCCTTCGGCCCGGTAGGTCAGGAACACCGCTTTGGTGCGGGAGCGGCGCGGGTCGAGTTCGTCCAGCCCGGCGCCGATCGCGGCGTCGGCGCGGCCTGGGTCGCCGAGGTCGAGCCAGCACCGTCCAGCGTCGGCGCTGACGTCCGCCATCGACATCCAGGAGACCACTGGAGGCGTGTCCTGCGGGCGCATCCGCTCCAACTCGGTCTCGGCGGATGCCAGCGCGCGACCGGTTCCCTGACGGTCTTGGAGTACGGCGCAGGCCCGGGCGCGGCGTACGTCGAGCAGGGAGCGGGCGGCTGGCGTACGGGTACGGGAGCGGGCGAGTTCCAGGACGTGGACCGCGTCGGCGGGCCTGGAGAGCCAGGTGGCCTGGTAGGCGAGGTCGGACAGGGCCACAGCAGCCAGATCGCGATCCCCGGCCTGGTGGGCGGCGTGGACGGCGGCCTGCCAGTGGCGTTGGGCATCGGCGTGCCGGTCGGCGTCGAAGCGCAGCCATGCGGCGCAGTGCGCGAGGTCGGCGGTCACGGCGTGGAGGCGGCGGCCGATTGGCGGGGTGTAGCGGTCCTGGGTGATGAGGTCGATGGCGGTGTTCAGGTGGGCGTCGATGAGACCGGAGACCTGCGGGTGGGGTCCGGCGGCAAGAGTGCGCAGCTCGCCGGACCGCTGCTCCAGCCACGTCAGGAGTTCCTCGTCGACGCGCTGCCCGCCCAGGGCCTGGGACAGATGGCGGGGCTCGATGCGGGCCCAGTTTGCGGCAATGTCAACGAGGGTGCTGCTGCTGAGTACCAGGAAGGATCGTCGGTCCATGCGGGTGATCTGCACCTCTCTCAGTGCGGCCCGGCTTCCCACCGGGCTGAAGGGGGCGGGCTGTTCGAGGGCGGGCAGCCAGTGGGGCCAGCCGACCTGTTCGACCATGGCGGCGGGAACGTCGAGGACGCCCGCCAGGAGCGCCTGGCTCTCCTCGCTCGGCGTCGTGCCGCCTGTTTCCCAGAGCCAGATCCGGTTGCGATCGATGCCGCTGCGCAGGCCGCGCCGTCGGGCCTGGTCGCGGAGCAGACGGGCGAGGTCGTCTCCGGACCAGTGGTGATGGCGGCGCACGTGCGCCAGCGGATGCCGGTCCAGGTCCATGCCGTCCCCCGAGGTGTCGCCGCCGATGCCTCCCTCTCCACCATGCCGTACCCCGTTGGGCGGTGGGGCGGCTTCGCTGGGAGCGGGCACACACCGGACACACAGTCATCCCCTGGAGCGAGGGGGATGACTGGTGGTGTTCTCGACGGCGTGACGCCGCGCAGTCGCGTGGTGCTGTCGAGAGGGGCTTGCTCGCGTGAACACAAAGGATCGCTTGGCTGATCTGTCCGGCGCCACGGTCACGGTGACCGGCGGGTTCGGGCTGGTCGGCAGTCGCATCGTGCACAAGCTCCGGGCGCTGGGCGCCAAGCCGCTGGCCGTGGGCCGCCTCGACGCCTACGGCAGTTCCCTCTACTCCTCCGTGTTCGAGATCTCCCCTCGGGACCCGGACGTCATCGCCGGCGACATCACCGACACCGCGCTGATGGACGACTTGCTGTCACACAGCGACTACGTCATCCACGCTGCGGCCCTGGCGGACGTCGCGGAGTGCACCCGCAACCCAGCGGCGGCGCTGAAGGCCAACATCGACGGCACCCAGACCGTGCTGGATGCCGCGGCCCGGCACGGCGGCACGCTGAAGCGGCTGGTCTTCGTCTCCTCGGCCAGCGTCTACGGCACCGGAACCGGTTCGGCAGACGTAGGGAGAGCCCGGTTCGGTGAGACCGATCCGCTGGTGCCCGCGTCGGTCTATGCCAACACCAAGCTGTGGGGCGAGCATCAGACCGCCCTGACCCTGGGCGGCAGCGGCGACTCGTACGCGATCGTGCGGTACTTCTCCGTCTACGGAGAGCCGCAGGTGGTCAAGGAGAACAGCCACAGCTGGGTGGTGGCCTGGTTCGCCATGCGGGCCGCGCTCGGCCTGCCGCTGCAACTCAACGGTGGCGGATCCCAGGTCCGCGACTTCGTGCACGTCGACGACATCGCGGAGGCGACCCTGCTGGCGGCCGTGACCGCGGGTGCGGATCGCGGAACGCTCAACGTCGGTACCGGTCGCGCCACTTCCATCCGGCAGGTCGCCGACCTGGTGCGCGGCCACTATCCCGGTGCGCGGATCGTCGAGACGCCCCGCCCGCAGGGCGACCCGCTCGGCGCCTGCGCCGATATCGCCCGTATGCGTCAGGTGCTCCGTTGGGCTCCGCAGATCGACATCGAGGACGGCATCCGCCGCTATGTGACGTGGCTGGAGCGGACCCCCGAGGCGATCCCGGCATGGCTGCGCACCGAGGTCCGGGACGCTGCGTGAGGGAGTCAGATCACCGGGGGCCGACCGAGGCGGGCGAGGCGGAGCACAGTGCGCCAGCGCATCGGCTTCCGGCGCCCGCACTCGGTGCGCCAGCCCTCAATGAACCCGCCGAACCAGGCCCGCAGCCCGCCCAGACTGCGGGTACGGGCCAGCGTCAAGATCACCCACACCCCCAGGTAGACGGGCACCAGCACCGCCGGGAGGTGACGGCGTGCCAGGTAGACCCGGTTGCGGGCGTTGACCTGGTAGAAGAACGCGTGCCGGGCCGGGGAGGTGCGCGGGTGCTGGAGCAGCAACTGCGGCGCGTACAGCACCTTCCACCCGGCATCGACCGTCCGCCACGCCATGTCGGTCTCCTCATGCGCGAAGAAGAAGGCGTCCGGCCAACCGCCGACCTCCTCCAGCATCTTCACGGACAGCACGTGGGCGCCGCCGAGGAACCCGGTTACCAGTCCGCCGCGCATCGGGTCGCCGGCCCGCAGCCGGGGTACGTGGCGGCGCTGGGTCACCCCGGTCTCATCCGCGATACGGAAACCGACGATCCCCAGCTGTGGGTCCGCCTCGTACAGCGTGGTGATCGTGGCGAAGACGTCGTCGGCAACCAGCAGGCCGTCGTCGTCCAGGTCCAGCACCAGGTCCATGTCCCCAAGGTGCTCCAGGGCGGCGTTGCGGCCGCCGGTCACCCCCAGGTTCTCCGCGAGCTGCACCGTCTCGACCCACGGCGGCAGATCGGGCAGCGCGCACCCGTTGGCCACCACCACCGTCCGCACCGCCTGAGCCGTCTGCGAATGGACCGAGGCCAGCAGCTCCGTCAGCTCCTTGGGCCGGGTGCCCATCGTCAGGATCGCCACGCCCAGCTTCACGCCTGCCCGTACCCATCTGTGTGAAGGACGCCATGACCGATCGGACTTCGCCCGGCCGCGCCTGTCTGCATGAACTCGCTGCTCAGCGCCGACTGCCCGCCCACCAGCCGATGGACCAGATGACGCTTGAGTGGATCCCGGACAACCGGCCGGTGAACTTCGACGCCGCGCCCAGCTTCCCACGCCCGGGCCTGCTGCTCGTACCGGCCAGATCGTGGTTCACGACTCCGCGCCAGGCCGACTCCAACCACGGCATCCGCCATAACGCCCGCGTCAGCGTGCTCGCCGCGCTCCTGGCCCAGGAGTACGGGCTGGAAGACGACGACGTCGCGGCGGTGTGCGCCGCCGGGGCGGTCCACGACTGCCGACGACGCGACGACCGGACGGATGCCGGTCACGGGCGGCACGCCGCATCCTGGTTCCTCCACCACACCGACACGGTCACCGGTGCGATGAGCCGCCCGGTGGCGCCGGCCGCGCTGCACCGGGCGGCGGAAGCGATCGCCGTGCACGACGTGCCCTACGACGACTTCACCGCCCAGCAGGAGCGCGCCTACCAGGCCGCCCCGCACCTCGTCGACATCCTCAAGGCCGCCGACTGCCTGGACCGCTACCGCCTACCGCTCCAGCGGTGGTGGCCGGACCTGACCCGACTGCGCACCCCGATACCCGACTGGCTGCCCCCGGCCGCCTTCGCCCTCGTCGTACGCAGCGAGCAAGCCGCCCTCGACGGCGCCACCCACCACCACGCCCTCACCACCGCCCGTCAGAGCCTGGCCCGCGGCCAGTAGGAGACCCCTTCGTGGACACCGAACTCGACGACGCCCACACCGACTACACCAGCCCCCGCACCCGGCCCATGGCCGCCGGGTGCGCCGAGAGCGAAGACGACTGGCGCCGATACCTGCAACACGACACCCCGGCGGCCACCTGCTCGCGCACAACGCCATGACAGGATTGCTCACCAGCGGCCGGCCGATCCACCTGATGCACA
Source organism: Streptomyces sp. NPDC005774 (assembly GCF_042871645.1). Lineage (NCBI taxonomy): Bacteria > Bacillati > Actinomycetota > Actinomycetes > Kitasatosporales > Streptomycetaceae > Streptomyces > Streptomyces sp. NPDC005774. The sequence goes on from NZ_JBIAIV010000005.1 coordinate 125,319, forward strand.
CCACGACGGCACTGGACGCCATCCGGTCCAGCGGACAGCTCTACGCCTCCTCCGGCTGCCTGCTCGCCGCGCTGTACTGCGCGCCGCTGACCGAGACCCCCGACGGCCTGCGCCCGCACAACCTCGGTGCCTACCTGCTGCGGACCAAACCACACACCCGCACTCTGATGATCGAGATCACGCCCGTCGGCCCGGCGCCCGCCAAGGGCATCGACTACTTGCGGCTCGGCCGCGTCCACCTGCGCACCTACCTCGATCACCGCAGCTTCCTCACCGAGGCAGAAGACACCCAGCTCCGCGGAAAAGCGGTGTACCAGATCCGTACGGCCGCCCCCTTCCTGGACACACTGCTGGCAGGCGCCGCCGGACACAGGACGGCGCCGGACGCGTTCGTGGACCGGCTCGCCGCCACCGTCGACACCTTGCCGTTCCTGGGCTACATGTACTTCGAGGTGCTCTCGGAATACCTGATGCTCCACTCCACCAGCACCGAGACGAAGACGTACGCGGCAGCTGGCGAGATGAACAACCTCCTCTACAAGCGTCTGGCGTTCTCCGCGGTCAGCGGCATGGACAAGCTGTTCGACCTGTCCCGCTTCCACCCCGACCACCAGCGCCTGTACGACCTGATCGCCGACATCGAGCCCCCTCTTGCCCCCGGAGCAGCGCAGTACACCCGAGACCGCCTCTCCCACTTATTCACCGCCCTGGCGCTCGACCCCGGCCAGGACGCGACCACCTTCACCTTCCGCGACCGAGACTTCGACAGCCTCGCCCAGGCCGCGCCGTCCCTGCTGGGACAGGCCCTCTTCCGAGAGATGCGGATCCTCCAGCGCTATCCGCAGCTCTACCTCGCCTTCGAACAGGCCAAGGCCCTGCGGGCCTGGAACTACTGGAACCACCATCAGATCACGACGCCGTTCAACGGGTTCCTCCCCAAGGGCGAGATCGACGTCAACCCCGCCTACCCCGCCGCCGGCTGCACGGTGTGGCTAGCGGAGACTTGCGAGCGGGTCCTGCTCCACCCGGTCGAGGAACTCGACGTCGTCTTCGTGCCCCGCATGGCAGACCTGGGTATGACCGCCATGCGCCGGGATGCCACGGGCAAGGCCGCCGGGCATCCGGCCGTCGCCTGAACTGGTCGACCGGCGCCATTACCAGGATCGCCTACCTCGCCGGGCGGCTTCGCCGATGTTCGTGCGCCGTGTACAGCTGCCCTTCTACCGTCCAGCCCGAATACCGATCACGGAGACATACCGAAGGGCTATGGCGTGGGGCGGGATCTGGGTCTGGACGGGGTGGTGGACCACTTCACCCTGTCCGGCGACGAGGCTGGCTGGTTACGGAACAAGACCGGTGCCACCAGACTGGGCTTCGCCGTCCAGCTGAAGTTTTTGACCTGGCGCGGCCGGTTTCCCAAGATGCGTCTGGAGCTGCCGCCCGACGCCATCGAGCACGTCGCCAAGCAGGTCGGCATCCCCGCGGCCGAGCTGGGGTTCTACGACTTCACCTCCCGTCCCCCAGGAACCGGAGCCCGAGCCGGCCGCGGCCTGACGCCAACAACACCACTCGGCCCCCTCGCCACGTCCTGGCAAGGAGGCCGACCTTTGATCTGAAAGCTACTGACGGGTTACTTGTCACCTGGTTCGCCGCTCGTTAACGGCACCCCCACCACTCTGGCGTATCCCCCCGAACGTGCTGGGTCTCGCGGCCGGCGCGGCGCTGGTCGAACTGCTCGACCACCGACTGCTGCTGATCGCCCTGGGGTGCGCACTGTCGGCGGTCGCGGTGGCCCTGTTTCAGAGTGCGGTGAGCGCCGAGCGCACCGCTTCCAGGTCGCCGTCCGACGCCAGTCCCGCGTGATACAGCCGCAGCTGCGTCGCGCCGAGGCGGCGGGCCTCGGCCGCGTCCGCGGCGAGGGTGCCGGGGCTGCCGCCCATGCCGGAGACCACGGTGAAGTTGGCGGCGAGGACGGCGTCCGGACGGTTCTCCCGCGCCTCCCGTGCGAACGGTGTCAACGGGGCGGGGCCGCCGGTGCAGGGGACGACCACGCCGTCGGCGACGGAGAGGATGTGCGCGGGGTCGACGCCGGCGTTGGCGCCGCAGTGGTACGACACCGGGTCCGCGTGCAGCAGGACCTGGAAGCCCTCGGGTGCCGCGTCGCGTACCGCCCGGACCGCCGCTTCCTGGAGCGTGCGGGCCGTCGCGTCGCGCCATGCACGCGTGGCGGCCGCCGTCTCCTCGCCGAGGAGCTTGCCGACTCCCGCCCAGCCTCCGTCGGAGGGCGCCCCCCGCCACACCGGTTCCAGGGCGGCCCGTACGGTCGCGGCCAGTTCGCCGGCGTCCAGGCCCTGAGCCCCGTAGCCCTCGCGGCAGGACGGGCAGAAGCACAGGGACATCAGGTACTGCCCGGCGTCCCCGAGGCCGACCCCTGCGGTCTTGTCGTGGGCGTGCAGATGCGCGAGTCCGTACCAGCCGAGGGATTCCAGTTCGGTGCCGCGCGCCCCGGGCCGTACCGCCGCCTCCGCGGCCAGGGCGGTCAGGTACGCGCGGGTGGCGGGCTGTGCGATGCAGGGTGCCCACGGGTAGCGGTCGCCGTAGGCGTTGACGACCGAGGTGTCCGGATGGTCGGCGCCGAGGCGGGAGTTGTGCGCGAGCACGACCCAGGTGTGCACCTTCAGGCCCGCGTCCGCGAGCGCCGCGGCGGCCTCGCCGAAGGCGTCGCCGGGGGCCCAGTCGCCAGAGGGGTACGGGCGCGGGGTGCGGTCGGCCCAGTGGGCGCCGGGCGGGTAGAGGACGGCCGCGTGCTCGGCGGTGACGATACGGTGGCGCGGGTGACGGGGGGTCAGCGCGCGCGTGGAGTGGTAGGCGGAGGCGAGGGTCGCCTGTGCCACGCCGAGCCCGACGATCCGCGCGGGGGCTTCCGGGTCCCCGTTGACGTCCCAGGGGTAGACGAACGCCGATGCCTTCACTTGGCCTCCTCGATCAGTGCGAGTCCCCGCTCGATCAGCTGAGCGAGTCGCTCGACATGATCCCCGGCCGGTTCGTCGAGCGGCGGCCGGACCTCGCCCACGTCCAGGCCGCGCAGCCGCACCCCGGCCTTGACCAGGGAGACGGCGTATCCGTGGCCCTGGTCGCGCAGTTCGACGAAGGGCCGGTAGAAGCCGTCGAGCAGGCGGTCCACGGTGGCCCGGTCGCCGGTGTGCAGGGCCCGGTGGCAGGCGAGGGCGATCTCGGGCACGAAGCAGAACACCGCGGACGAGTAGAGGGTGACGCCGAGGGCGCGGTAGGCGAGCTGGGTCTGTTCGGCGGTGGGCAGCCCGTTGAAGTACAGGAAGTCACCGGGGGCTTCGGTGCGTACCGCGCTGATGATCCGCTGCATGTGGTCGAGGTCGCCGTGGCCGTCCTTGAGTCCGACGATCCCCTCGGTGCGGGCCAGTTCGACGACGCTCTCGGGCGTGAACAGGGCGTTGTCGCGCTGGTAGACGATCACCGGCAGGGAGGTCGCGGCGGCCAGCTCCCGGTAGTGCCGCACCAGTCCGGTCTGGGGGGCCCGCACCAGGTAGGGCGGCATGGCGAGCAGCCCGTCCGCCCCGGCCCGCTCGGCGAGGGAGGCCCAGCGCACCGCGAGGCCGGTGCCGTACCCGGCGCCCGCGACGACCGGGACCCGTCCGTCGGCCGCCTCGACGGCGACCCGCACGCACGCCTCGAACTCCTCGAGCGTCAGGGCGTGGAACTCCCCGGTGCCGCAGCAGGCGAAGACGGCGGCGGCACCGGCCTCGACCCCGCCGCGCACATGGAGCCGGTAGGTCTCGAGGTCGACGGAGCCGTCGGGTCCGTAGGCGGTGACCGGGAAGAACAGCGGTCCGCTGGGGATGGCGAGTCGGGCTGCGAGGGGGGCGGCGAGAGGGGCTGGCGTCACAAGCTCTCCCAGGTCCATATTCTTGATTGACGTCTACATCTCTGAACGATGCCACGCTAGAGCGCCCCCGGGACGCCGGTCAAGCACGCCGACCCGTCACGCACCAGCCGATTCCCCCACCCCACAGGAGGGTGGGGGATACTTGACGGGCGGCGGGCCACCTCCTTACCGTGTCCACGCTTATGAATGCCGTGCGCACACATGCACGGCCGGTGACGCAAGGAGATCCTTGATGCCCGCTCCCCGCACCGTCCTGCTCACCGGTGCCGCCGGCGGCCTCGGCACCCTGATGCGGGGCCTGCTCCCGGACTACGGTTACCAGCTGCGCCTGCTCGACCTGCGGCCCGTCGAGGGGGAGCCGGACGCGATCGTGGCGGATCTGGCCGACCGGGAGGCCGTGCGCGAGGCGGTCCGCGGGGTCGACGCGATCATCCATCTCGCGGGCATCTCCCTGGAAGCCTCCTTCGAGAAGATTCTCGCGGCGAACATCGAAGGCACCTACCACCTCTACGAAGCCGCGCGCGAGGAGGGCGTGGGGCGCATCGTCTTCGCCTCCTCCAACCACGCCGTCGGCTACACCCCGCGCCCACAGGGCGACGACCCCCTCATCCCCATCGACACCCCGCGCCGCCCGGACACCTTCTACGGTCTGTCCAAGTGCTTCGGCGAGGACCTCGCCCAGCTGTACTGGGACAAGCACGGCCTGGAGACCGTCTCCGTGCGCATCGGCTCCTGCTTCCCCGAGCCGACCAGCGTGCGGATGCTCTCGGTGTGGATGAGCCCCGCCGACGGCGCCCGTCTCTTCCACGCGGCCCTGACCGCCGAGGGCGTCGGCCACACGGTCGTGCACGGCTCGTCCGACAACACCCGGCTGTGGTGGGACCTCACCTCCGCGCGGGCTCTCGGTTACGACCCGCGGGACGACTCCGAGCCGTTCGCCGCGAAGCTCGTCGCCGAGCAGGGCGAACTGGATCCGGCCGACCCGGCACAGGCACGCCTCGGCGGGCACTTCGTCACCGACCCGCCGATCTGGCCGTACTGACGGCACCGGCAGCGCCACTGCACGAAACCAGCACCACTGCACGGAATCGACGACATCCGCACGCACGGTCGTGGCGGAAAATCGACGTCCCCAGCGGCGGGCGGGCACCGAACGGGCCCGCCCGCTGCCGCATTCGGGCACCAGCGATGCCCGATTCCCCGCCCCCGACCGCCTCTCCCCCAGGTCCGAGGCGGGCATCGCCCGAGTCGAACGGGCGCAAACGGGCAGTACCGGTCACGTAACAGGCCTGGTCAGGTTCGCGTACCCGCTGTACAACTTCTCGCAAGGGCCCCAAAGGGCCCGAACGGGCAATCGACGCAGGAAGCGGGGGGTGCGGCCATGAACGACAGAACGGCCGAGGAGCGCCAGCGCGAGATCGTGCGGGTGGCGCGCGCCACCGGCTCGGTCGACGTGACGGCGCTCGCCGCCGATCTGGGCGTGGCCAAGGAGACCGTACGGCGGGATCTGCGCGCCCTGGAGGACCACGGCCTGGTCCGCCGCACCCACGGCGGCGCCTACCCCGTGGAGAGCGCCGCCTTCGAGACCACGCTCGCCTTCCGTGCCACCAGCCATGTGGCCGAGAAGCGGCGGGTCGCGAACGCGGCGGCCGAGCTGCTGGGCGACGCGGAGACGGTGTTCGTCGACGAGGGCTTCACCCCGCAGCTCATCGCCGAGGCGCTGCCCCGGGACCGGGCACTCACCGTGGTCACCGCCTCCCTGCCGGTCGCGGGCGCGCTCGCCGAGACCGGCACCGTGTCCGTCCTGCTGCTCGGTGGCCGGGTCCGCTCCGGCACCCTTGCCACCGTCGACCACTGGACGACGAAGATGCTCTCCGGTTTCGTCATCGACCTGGCGTTCATCGGCGCCAACGGCATCTCGCGCGAACACGGTCTGACCACGCCCGACCCGGCGGTCAGCGAGGTCAAGGCACAGGCGGTGCGGGCCTCCCGCCGAGTGGTGTTCGCGGGCGTCCACAGCAAGTTCGGGGCGGTCAGCTTCTGCCGGTTCGCCGACGTCGGCGTGCTGGAGGCGATCGTCACGAACACGCTGCTCCCGGCGTCCGAGGCCCACCGCTACTCCCTGCTGGGCCCCCAGGTCATCCGCGTCTGACCGGACCACGGCACCGCGGGCCGCACCACGTACCACACGATTCCCGCCGCCCACCGATTCACCAGTTCACGAGTTCACCGGTGCATCGATTCACAGCACAGAGTTCCACCCCCCGTGGGCCGACCCACCCAGGCGACGCCCGATACCTCCCCCTACGTCCAGGAGTGATCCATGCGAACCCAGAGCCGACGGAGGCCGCCGCGAGCCACACTCGCCGCGGTCGCCGCAGGGACGCTGCTCGCCCCGCTGCTCTCCGGCTGCTGGGTCGGAGCGGGCGGGGCCGGATCCGGCGGTGATGCCGTCAATGTCCTGATGGTCAACAACCCGCAGATGGTGGAGCTGCAGAAGCTCACCGCCGCGCACTTCACCAAGGACACCGGCATCAAGGTGAACTTCACCGTGCTGCCGGAGAACGACGTCCGCGACAAGATCAGCCAGGACTTCGCCAACCAGGCCGGCCAGTACGACGTCGCCACCCTGTCCAACTACGAGATCCCGATCTACGCCCGCAACGGCTGGCTCAAGGAGATGGACCCGTACGTCGGCGAGGACCCCGGCTACGACGAGCAGGACGTCCTGAAGCCGATGCGGCAGTCCCTCACCGGGGACGACGGCAAGCTCTACGGCCAGCCCTTCTACGGCGAGTCCTCGTTCCTGATGTACCGCAAGGACCTCCTCGAGCGGGAGGGCCTGACGATGCCCGCCAACCCCACCTGGCAGGAGGTGGGCGAGATCGCCGCGAAGCTCGACGGGGCCGAGCCCGGCATGAAGGGCATCTGTCTGCGCGGGCTGCCCGGCTGGGGCGAGGTCATGGCACCGCTGACGACCGTGGTGAACACCTTCGGCGGCACCTGGTTCGACGAGGACTGGAACGCCCGCCTGGACTCCCCGGAGTGGCTCGAGGCCACGAAGTTCTATGTCGACCTGGTCCGCGAACACGGTGAGGCGGGTGCCGCCCAGTCCGGCTTCGCCGAGTGCCTGAACAACACCACCCAGGGCAAGACCGCCATGTGGTACGACGCCACCTCCGCGGCCGGCTCCCTGGAATCCGCCAACTCCCCCGTCAAGGGAAAGATGGGCTACGCCCCCGCCCCCGTGGAGAAGACGGAGTCGGCAGGCTGGCTCTACACCTGGGCCTGGGGCATCCAGAACGCCTCCCGGAACCCGGACAACGCCTGGAAGTTCGTCTCCTGGGCCTCCGGCAAGGAGTACGAGCAGCTGGTCGGCGACGAGATCGGCTGGTCGAACGTCCCGGCCGGCAAGCGCGCCTCCACCTACGAGAACCCCGACTACCGCGCGGAGGCCGGGGCCTTCCAGGAGATGACCAGGAAGGCCCTCGAGCAGGCCCGCCCGGACGACCCGGGCGTGCAGCCGCGGCCCGCGCCCGGCATCCAGTTCGTCGGCATCCCCGAGTTCACGGACCTCGGCACCCAGGTCTCCCAGGAGATCAGCGCGGCCATCGCCGGACGCCAGTCCGTCGAATCGGCTCTGAAGAAGTCCCAGCAGCTCGCCGAAGAGATCTCCGAGGAGTACGAGGGACGATGACCGCCACGACAACGGCCCCCGTGGCCGCCCCGGAAACCCGCCCCGGCGGCCACCGGCGCTCCGACCGGCTGCGCGGCTGGGCCACCAGGGCCCCGCTGCTGCCCGCCCTGATCTTCATGATCGCGGTGACCCAGCTGCCCTTCGTGGCGACTCTGGTGATCTCCTTCTTCGACTGGAACTCCCTCTACCCCGACGCCCGGGAGTTCGCCGGTTTCGCGAACTACGGTGAGGTCCTCGGCGACTCCGATCTGCGCCGGTCGGTGTGGACGACGATCCTGCTGACGGTGGCGGTCGTCCTCGCCAGCCTGGTCCTCGGACTGCTGCTGGCCCTGCTGCTCGACCGGAAGTTCCGCGGCCGGGGCATCGTCCGCACCCTGCTCATCGCCCCGTTCCTGGTGGTGCCGGTGGCGGCGGCCCTGCTGTGGAAGCACGTTCTCTACAACCCCGAGTACGGCCTGTTCAACGGCCTGCTGCACTACGTCGGCGGCCCGCAGCCCGACTGGATCTCGGGCACACCGCTGCTCGCGGTGGAGGCGGCGCTGGTGTGGCAGTGGACGCCGTTCATGATGCTGATCCTGCTCGCCGGCCTGCAGAGCCGCGACCAGGAGCAGATCGAGGCGGCCCGGGTGGACGGGGCGAGCGACTGGCAGATCTTCCGCCATCTGACCCTGCCCCACCTGCGCCGCTACCTCGAACTGGGCGCCCTGCTCGGGTCGATCTACATCGTGCAGAACTTCGACGCGGTCTTCACGATCACGTCCGGCGGCCTGGGCACCGCCAACCTCCCGTACACCGTGTACCAGACCTTCTACCAGGCCCACGAGAACGGTCTGGCCTCGGCCGCCGGTGTCCTGGTGGTCATCGGCTCGATCATCATCGCGACCTTCGCCCTGCGCGTCGTGTCGTCCCTGTTCCGCGAGGAGGCGTCCCGCGCATGAGTACCGTCGCTGCACCCGACCGCGGCCGGCCGCGGACCCGGAACCGCAAGGGAGCGGGGCTCGGCCTGGTGGCCTGGCTGGCCGGCATCATCTTCTTCCTGCCGATCGCCTGGATGGCCCTGACGTCCTTCCACTCCGAGGAGGACGCGGCCACCAACCCGCCGTCCTTCGCCGCCGCCCTCACCCTGGACGGCTACCGGGAGTTCTTCGGCGCGGGCGGCGGCGCGAGCCCCTGGCCGTCGCTGATCAACTCGACGGTGGCGTCCGTGACCTCGATGATCCTGGTCCTGCTGCTCGCACTCCCGGCGGCATACGCCCTGTCCATCCGCCCGGTGAAGCGGTGGACGGACGTCCTGTTCTTCTTCCTCTCCACCAAGATGCTGCCGGTCGTGGCGGGCCTGCTGCCGATCTACCTGTTCGCCAAGAACGCCGGGATGCTCGACAACATCTGGCTGCTCGTCCTGCTCTACACCTCCATGAACCTGCCGATCGCCGTGTGGATGATGCACTCGTTCCTCTCGGAGATCCCGGTCGCGGTGATCGAGGCCGCCCAGATCGACGGGGCGCGGCTGCCGACGGTGCTGGCCCGCATCATCGCCCCGATGGCGATGCCCGGCATCGCGGCGACGGCCCTGATCTGCTTCATCTTCAGCTGGAACGAACTGTTGTTCGCCCGGGTCCTGACGGGCGTGGTCGCCGAGACCGCCCCCGTCTTCCTGACCGGCTTCATCACCAGCCAGGGCCTGTTCCTGGCCAAGGTGTGCGCCGCGTCGCTCATCATCTCCCTGCCGGTGCTCGCCGCGGGGTTCGCCGCCCAGGACAAACTCGTCCAGGGCCTGTCGTTGGGAGCCGTGAAATGAAGGCCGCCGTCATCGAGTCCGTGGGCCGGGCCGTCGTCGCCGAGGTCCCCGACCCGACGCCAGGACCCCGCGAGGTCGTCGTCGAGGTCGCGGCCTGCGGGCTGTGCGGCACGGACCTGCACATCCTGCAGGGCGAGTTCGCGCCCAAGCTGCCGATCGTGCCGGGGCACGAGTTCGCCGGCGAGGTGGTCGGCGTCGGCTCCCAGGTCACCGAGGTGTCGCTCGGCGACCAGGTCGCCGTGGACCCTTCCCTGTACTGCTACGAGTGCCGCTACTGCCGTACCGGCCACAACAACCTGTGCGAGCGCTGGGCGGCGATCGGTGTCACCACGGCGGGCGGGGCCGCCCAGTACGCGGTGGCCCCGGTGGCGAACTGCGTCAAGCTGCCCGAGCACGTCCGCACCCAGGACGCGGCCCTGATCGAACCGCTCTCCTGCGCGGTGCGCGGCTACGACGTGCTGCAGTCCCGCCTCGGCGCGCACGTCCTGATCTACGGCTCCGGAACCATGGGCCTGATGATGCTGGAGCTGGCCAAGCGGACCGGCGCGGCGAGTGTGGACATGGTGGACCTCAACCCGGCCCGCCTGGAGACCGCCCGGCAGTTGGGCGTCTCCGCCTCGGCGGCGAACCCGGACGAACTGGACCGCCCCCAGGGCTGGGACCTCGTCATCGACGCCACGGGCAACGCGGCGGCGATCCAGGACGGCCTGGAGCGTGTGTCCAAGGCCGGCACCTTCCTGCAGTTCGGCGTCGCCGACTACGCGACCCGCGTGACGATCGACCCGTACCGGATCTACAACCAGGAGATCACGATCACCGGGTCGATGGCGGTGCTGCACAGCTACGAGCGGGCGGCGGAGCTGTTCGCGACCGGTGTCCTGGACCCGGACGTCTTCATCAGCGACCGTGTGCCGCTGGACCGGTACCCGGAGGCGCTGGAGCAGTTCGCGAGGGGTGTGGGCAGGAAGATCGTGGTGGTGCCCTAGCGGGAGCCGGGCCGGCTCCCGTCGCCCCGGTCGCGCCCCCATGGGTCGGGCCCGGGTCGACGGGGCGGACGAGCGGACCTCCTGAGGACGACGGGGCCGCCGGGCAGGGGCCGCCGGGGGCGAAAACCCCTGGGCCGCCCCGCCCCCGCCCCCATATCATCCCGGCATGCCCCGACCCCACGGCTTCGCCTACGAGGCCCACGCCGACGGCAGCGTGCGCATCACCCACCACGACCGCCCCGCGACCACCCTGAACGGTGACCGCGCCGCCCGCTTCCTCACCGAGGTCGCCACCGGTGACCCCCAGCTCGTCATGGCCCGCTGGACCGGCGACTACAAGCACGGCAACGAACGCACCGCCCGCGACCACCCCCGCAACCGGGGCTGAGAGCCACTGACCCATTCGGACCACAGGTAAGGGAACGGCAAAACGCCCCCGCTCGTTCACCCGGCATGACAGCTATGACCCCCGGCTCGAACATCCCCCTTCCCACCGCCCGTGTGGCGGTGGACGTCGCCGCACCGGTGCGGCTCGACGTATCGGGCCTGCTGCTCACCGCCGACGGCAAGGTGCGCTCCGACGACGACTTCATCTTCTACAACCAGCCCGCGGGCCCCGGCGTGACCTACCGCTCCGGCGGCGGCAGCGCCCCGGACGCCATCACGATCGACACCACGGCCGTCCCGCCGGGCATCGAGAAGATCGTCGTCACCGCGAGCCCCGACGCCCAGGGCCAGACCTTCCAGGGCATCGAACCGACGGCCACCATCCGGAGCGCGGACGACAACGCCGTCCTGGCCACGTTCACTCCGCCGAGCCTCAGCGCCGAGACCGCCCTGGTGATCGTCGAGGTCTATCTGCGCAACGGCGCCTGGAAGGTCCGCGCGGTCGGCCAGGGCTACGCCAACGGCCTGGCCGGCATCGCCACCGACTTCGGCGTCACGGTCGAGGAACCGGCCGCCCCCGCCCAGCCGGCCGCCCCGGTCCAGCCGGTCACTCCCCCTCCGCCGGCCCCGCCGGTGGCCGCCCCGCAGGCTCCGCCCGCGCCCGCCGCTCCCCCGGCACCGCCCGCCGCGCCGGGCACCGGGAAGATCAACCTGGACAAGGGCCGGGTCAGCCTCCAGAAGAACCAGACCGTCTCCCTGATGAAGGGCGGGCGTCCGCTGCTCTCGCAGGTCCGGATGGGCCTCGGCTGGGAGCCGGCGTACCGGGGCAAGGACATCGACCTGGACGCCTCGGTCATCGCGTACGGCCCGCAGCGCAACCACATCGACAGCTGCTACTTCGGCAAGCTGCAGATCGTGAACGGCGCGATCAAGCACTCCGGTGACAACCTCACGGGCGAGGGCGGCGGGGACGACGAGACGATCACGGTCGACCTCGGCCGCCTCCCCATGGAGGTCTCCGGCCTGGTCTTCACGGTCAACTCGTTCTCCGGCCAGAAATTCACCGAGGTCGCCAAGGCGTACTGCCGCCTCCTGGACGCCACCACCGGCGAGGAACTGGTCCGCTTCGACCTCACCTCCGCCGAAGCGCAGACGGGCGTGATGATGGCGAAGCTGGTCCGCCAGTTCTCCGGCGAGTGGGAAATGACCGCCATCGGCGACTTCGTGAAGTCCCGCACGGTCAGGGGCATGGTCAAACCGGCCGCCCAGGCGCTGTAACAGCCGTACGTCAGCGGTCCTGGCACCGGCGGAGGTGCCGGCCCTCCCCCTCCGCCGGTCCGGATGCCTCGGCCGCGACACGCGCCGGACGCGGGACGTCGCTCGGCTCGGCGTCCCGCCGCAGGGCGCCCCGGCACAGGGCCGACGACGGCCGCCGCGTCCCGTACGTCGCGGGCGACCAGCGGGGTCACCCGCGTGTAGCGCTGCGGCCTGCTCTCCAGCAGCCCTTCGTCGACCAGCCGCGCGAACGCCTCGCGTACCGGCACCCGGGACAGCCCGAGCCGCTCGGCGATCCCGGCGTCCCGCACCACCGCGCCGGGTGCGATCTCCCCGGCCACGATGGCGTCCCGGATCGTCGCATGGGCACGATCCCTGAGCAGGGTGCGCGGCACGGGTCGCATGGTTTCCACCACTGAGATGCTGGATGTCAGCGAGCACCCCGACAAGACCACGGACCGGGCCGGCGAATTGGTTCCGGCAGTCGGTTCAGTGGCGCCTCTGGCGCTTCCAGGGGCCGGTGACGGCGAGCAGGATGCCCGGTTCCTGGATGTTGGCGTACAGGGTCTTCCCGTCGGGCGAGAAGGTGACGCCGGTGAACTCGCTGAACTCCGGCTTCTCCTCGGTGCCGATGTTCAGTTCGTTGCGGGCGACGGGGTAGGTGCGTCCGCTGTCGGTGGCGCCGAACAGGTGCTGCACGCCCTCGCCGTCCTCGGCGATGACCAGTCCGCCGTACGGGGAGACGGTGATGTTGTCCGGGCCGTCGAAGGCGCCGTCCTCGGCCGGGTTCCGGTGGACGCCGAGCAGGACCTTGAGGGTGAGGGTGCGGCGCCGGGGGTCGTAGAACCAGACCTGGCCGTCGTGCTGGACGGGGCTCTCCCCACGGGCGTACGAGGAGACGAAGTACGCCCCGCCGTCGCCCCACCACATGCCCTCCAGTTTGCGGGCACGGGTGATCTCGCCGGCCCCGAACTGCTCGCGCACGGAGACGGTCCGCGCGTCGCGGTCGGGCACGTCCACCCAGTCGACGCCGTACACCGTGCCGGTCCGGGTGGCGCGGGAGAGGTCGTCGACGAACCGGCCGCCGGAGTCGAAGCACTTGGGCGCCTGGAGGACGCCCGCGTCGTCGGCGAGGGTGCGGAACCTGCCGGGGCCGTGGCGGAAGTCCTGCGGCGGGGTCCAGCGGAAGAACAGGCCGTTGGGCTCGTCGGCGTCCTCGGTGAGGTAGGCGTGACCGCGCTTGGGGTCGATGACGACGGCCTCGTGGTCGTACCGGCCGAAGAACTTCAGGGGCTCGGGGTCGCGGTTGGCGCGCCGGTCGGCGGGGTCGACCTCGAAGACGTAGCCGTGGTCCTTGGTCATGCCGTTCTCGCCGGCCCGGTCGGAGTTCTCCTCGCAGGTGAGCCAGGTGCCCCAGGGGGTGCTGCCGCCGGCGCAGTTGTCGGCCGTGCCGGCGATGCCGACCCACTCGGCGACGCTGCCGTCGGGGCGCACCTCGACGATCGTGCAGCCGCCGGGCGCGCCCGGGTCGTAGACGAGGCCCTCGACGAGCGGGACGGGGTGCTCCGCCTCGTCGCGCGGGCCGTCCATCTCGTGGTTGTTCACGAGGAGGGTGGTGCCGCGGGGACCCTCGAAGGCGGCGGTGCCGTCGTGTTCGGCGGGGGTGTACTCGCCGGACTCCAGGCGGGTCTTCCCGCAGTGGGTGAGGATGCGGTAGGAGAAGCCGGCGGGCAGGGCGAGGACGCCGTCCGAATCGGGGAGCAGGGGGCCGTAGCCGATCGTGGGGTGCTGGTGCCGGGCCTCCTGCTGATCCTCCCCCGCGCTCTCGGCGTCGTGGGAGGCGAGGGCGCCCGGCGCGGAGGCGAGGGCGCCCACACTGCCCACCAGTGCGACACCGGCACCGGCGACCGCGGATGTCCTGGCGAAGTCCCTGCGGGTGAGCGACATGGAGCCTCCTGTGACGGTGGGGTGCCGTGAGGGGGTGACGGGTCAGGTCTCGTTCACCGTCACGCTTGCGCCCCTGCCTGAACACCGGTTGAACTCCGCGGGGCCGGCCGGCGGCCACTTCGGTGAACCACGCGCGGCCGCGTCCACTTCGCCCACCGAGCGGGGTACGCGGTCGCTTGCTGTGCTCGCCGACCGGGGTGTACGCCTGCCCGCTCCGCTCAGCTCACCGAACGGGGTGTGATGCGCCCGCTCAACGGGGGTGACGCGCCGCTCACTCCACCCGCCCACCGGGGTGCACGTCCGCCCCCGTGCACACCGACCGGGAGTGACGGGCCCGCTCCGCCATCGGCGCGGGCGCCGGCTGTCCTTTCGGCTCCTCCACCGCGAGTCAACTCCCGTGCTGTGAGCGTGCTTTGAAGGCGGCCTTGCGTGCGGCCTTGGCGATCTCCTTGTCCGGGTGCAGCCGGCCCATCGCCTCCAGCACGTCCGCCGTGGCCGGGTGCTCCACCCGCCAGGCGGTGGCGAAGAAGCCGCTGTGCTGGCGGGCCAGGCCCTCCACCAGGGCCTGCAGCTCCTCGGAGTTGCCCTCGGCCGCGAGCTGTGCGGCCACCGTGTCGATGGTCAGCCAGAAGATCATGGCCTCGGAGGGCGGCGGTACGTCCGTCGCCCCGTGCTCGGTCAGCCACACCCGGGCCAGCCCGCCGAGTTCCGCGTCGTCGAGCACTTCGCGCAGGGCGGGTTCGGCCGAGACGCCGACCAGCGCCAGCGCCTGCTGGCACTGCAGCCGCCGCAGCGGCGCGTTCTCGTCGATGCCGCGCGCGGCGGCGAGCAACTCCCGGGCTGCGTCGAGGGGTTCGCGGCGGGCGAGCCACTGCTCGGTCTCCGCGTGGGCCGCCGCCGGCGGGAAGGCGGGGGTGCGGTCGAGCAGCGCGTCGGCGCCCTTGTCCGTGAGGTCCCCGACCGCCGGGGCGTCGAATCCCGCTTCCAGCAGGCGGGCGCGCAGCCCGTACAGGCCGAGCGGGGTCAGCCGCACCACGCCGTAGCGGGTGACGTCGGTGTCGTCCTGGGGCGGGGCGGGCTCCTCGTCGCCCTCGGCCAGCAGCGCCTCGTCGACCGGCTGGTACTCCACGAGTCCGGCCGGCTCCAGCAGGCGGAACCGGTCGTCCAGCCGCATCATCGCGTCGGACACCTCCTGGAGCACGTCGTTGGTGGGCTCCGGCATGTCGTCGGGGACGATCACGGAGGCGGCCAGCGCGGGCAGCGGCACCGGCGAGCCGGCGGGCCCCGCCTCGCCGACGGTCAGCAGATACAGGTTGCCGAGGACCCCGTCAAGGAAGTCCGCCTCGGCCTCGGGGTTCCAGTCGACCGAGGAGAGGTCGAGTTCGCCGGATCCGTCCCCGGCGGCGAGGGCGTCGACGAGCCCGTCCAGGTCGGGCACGCTCGCGTCGGCGAGCACCGTCTCCAGGGCGGCGAGCCACACGGTGAGGACGTCCTGCGGCGAGCCGCCGGTGAGCAGCGCGAGGTCGGCGCCCGCGGTGACGGTGCCCTCCTCCTCGTCGACGACGTCGACGAGCCCGGCGTCCACGGCGGCGCGCCAGGCGGCACTGGCGTCGGCGGTGGCGTCCTCGCCGCTCAGCCCGAGTGCCTCGGCCGCCGCGGGCAGCTGCTCGTCGACGAGCCCGCCGCCGGCGTCGACCCGCGTTTCGGGCCCGGCCCAGCGGGCGAGCCCGGCGGCCCGGGACAGCAGCGGCGTGGACAGTGCTTCGCGCGCCAGCTCCGCTTCGGGGTGCAGTCGCGCCGGCGGCATGGAGCTGTCTGACATCGGCTGTTTCTCCTAGGGTCTGTCCGTCGGGTCACGTCGGGGGCAGCCGGCGGCAGCCGGCCGGCCGGCCCGGAGACGACTCGGCCACTCAGCCTAGACGGATTTCCGCCCAAGCCGCCCGCTTCACCTCCGCGTCACCTGCCGTGCATGGCCGAAACCTTGACAAGTGGTCTGGCCAGGCTGGAGATTGACGCGCGTAGAAATCGGCGGACAGTTGTTCACCGGAGCCGGAAGCCGACCATGGACGCCATCCGTGGAGGCCGCCCCGGACGCCACTCGTGGGCCGGCTGCGGACGCCATCCGCAGGGGCATCCTGAGAGGACGGGAGGCCACGCAGGTCGCGGGGTCCCGCCCGCAGCAGGTCACCCGCACCCCGCGCCCGCTCCACGCGTCACACGATTTTCCACCCTCGTCCCGGCACTCATCACATTCCCGGAGGGAATCCGTTGCCGAGCAAGTCGTCCGCGCGTCTCGCCGCGCTCACCGTCGCCGCCGTGTGCGCGGCGTCCACGATCACCCTCGCCTCGCCCGCGCACGCGGACTCCGTGCGCATCCACGACATCCAGGGCGACACCCGGATATCCCCGTACGCCGGGCAGCAGGTCACCGATGTGGCCGGAATCGTCACCGGCGTCCGCACCTACGGCTCGTCTCGCGGATTCTGGATCCAGGATCCGACGCCGGACGCCGACCCGGCCACCAGTGAGGGCGTCTTCGTCCACACGGGTTCGACCCCCCAGGGGGTCGCCGTCGGGGACGCCGTCACGGTCTCCGGCACGGTGTCGGAGTACGTCCCCGGCGGCACGTCCTCCGGCAACCAGGCGCTGACCGAGATCACCCGCGCCACGTTCACCGTCGTCTCCGGCGGCAACCCGGTCCCGGCCGCGACCAGGATCGACGCCAGGTCCGTCCCCGCCGCCTACACCCCGGCCGGGGACGGCGCGGCGAACGGCTCCGTCAACGCCCTGCCGCTGCGCCCCGACCGCTACGCCCTGGACTTCTACGAGTCCCTGGAGGGCATGAACGTCCAGGTCTCCGACACCAGGGTGGTCGGCGCCACCGACCCGTACGCCGAGCTCTGGGTCACGGTGAAGCCGAAGGAGAACCGCAACCACCGCGGCGGCACGGTCTACGGGTCCTACGACGACCGGAACACCGGCCGCCTGCAGATCCAGTCCCTGGGCCGGGCCGCGGACTTCCCCGACGCGAACGTCGGCGACACGCTCGCCGGCACCACCGCGGGCCCGCTGGACTTCAACCAGTTCGGCGGCTACACGCTGGTGGCGAGCGAACTCGGCACGCTGGAGAGCGGGAACCTGCGGCGCGAGTCGACGCGCGCGCAGCGTTCCGGCGAGCTGGCGGTCGCCACGTACAACGTGGAGAACCTGGACCCGTCCGACGACACGTTCGCCGCGCACGCCGAGGCGATCGTGGGCAACCTGAAGTCGCCCGACATCGTGTCCCTGGAGGAGATCCAGGACAACAACGGCGCCACCGACGACGGCACGGTGGCCGCCGACCGGACGGTGGCCCGGCTGATCGACGCGATCGAGGCGGCGGGCGGCCCGCGCTACGACTGGCGCGGGATCGACCCGGCCGACAAGGCCGACGGCGGTGAGCCGGGCGGCAACATCCGCCAGGTGTTCCTCTTCAACCCGGAGCGGGTCTCCTTCACCGACCGCGCGGGCGGCGACGCCACGACGGCCACCGGCGTCACCAAGGTGCGCGGCAAGGCGGCCCTGACGGTCTCTCCCGGCCGTATCGCCCCCGGGTCCGCGGCGTTCGAGAACAGCCGCAAGCCGCTGGCCGGCGAGTTCGTCTTCCGCGGCCGCACGGTCGTCGTGGTCGCCAACCACTTCGCCTCCAAGGGCGGCGACCAGGCCCTGACGTCGCAGTACCAGCCGCCGTCGCGCGGCTCGGAGACGCAGCGCCACCTCCAGGCGAAGGAGGTCCACGACTTCACCGCGAAGATCCTCGCCGTCCAGAAGAACGCGGACGTCGTCGTCCTCGGTGACATCAACGACTTCGAGTTCTCCACGACGACGAAGATCCTCGAGGGCCGGGGCACCCTCTGGTCGGCGGTCAAGTCCCTGCCGCGGAGCGAGCGTTACTCGTACGTCTACCAGGGCAACAGCCAGGTCCTGGACCAGATCCTGATCAGCCCGTCGATCCGCCGCGGCGGGGCGTTCACGTACGACAGCGTGCACCTCAACACCGAGTTCCACGACCAGATCAGCGACCACGACCCGCAGATCCTGCGTTTCCGCCCGTAGGGCGTGAACCGTACCGGAGGGCCGGCCGGACGCCTCCGTCCGGCCCTCCGGTACGTGCCCGCCCAGCCCCGGTGAGATCCGCTCCCGCCGTCAGTGCGTCCCGCGCCGCCGCAGCACCGCCAGCCCGGCCGTCGCCGCCAGCCCGGCCGCCGTCCCTCCGGCGACCATCACCGGCCATGGCTTCCGCGTCCCGGCCAGCCGGGCCTGCGTGGCGCTGCTCCGCAGTTGTACGGTCATCGCCCCGGCCCTGTCACGCAGATCCTCCACGCGGGCCAGCGCGTTTCTCTTGACATCCATCTTCCCGGCCAACTCCTCGACCGTGTCGCCGAGTTCGTGCCGGGTCCGCTCGATCTCCCGCCGCAGCTCGTCGGGCCCCTTGGCCCCACGGGCGGCGCCCTGCTCGGCCCCGGGCTCGATATGGGACCCGGAACCGGAATCCGCAGCCTTCGCAGGCGCGTTCACGCCGTTCACGTCCCGCGTCATCGGTGTGCCCTCCCCTTGATCTCCTCCACGTCCGCCTTCACGCTGCCCAGCGTCTGTTCCGGGGTGGCCGGCGTGGCCTTCTTGAGCTGCTCCCGGCCGAGCGCGGCCAGCACACCGGCGATCACGAACAGCACGGCCGTGATGATCAGCGCTGCCGCCCACACCGGCAGGACGAGAGAAAGCGCGGCACCCCCGGTGAAGGCCGCCGCGAGCAGGCCCGCATAGGCGAAGGCGCCCGCGCCGCCCAGCATGCCGCCGCCGCGTCCGGCCCGGCGGCCCTTCTCGGCCAACTCCAGCTTGGCCAGGGCCACTTCCTGCCGTACCAGCCGGGAGACCTGCTCGGTGGCCTGTCCGACGAGTTCGCCCACACTGTGCTCGTCATGGCTGTGCTCATCATGGCTGTGCTCGTCATGGCTGTATTCGGCACGGCTGTGGCCGTCACGGCTGCGCGTGTCGCGAACCGGCGGTCGCTCGATGGTTGCGGTCACGGTGTTCCGCCTCCTCTCGGTCGGGCTTTCCGAGTACCCGCACCGCGCGGCGCCTATCCCGAGCAGTACCCATTACCGACACTTACCAATAGCAAGTAGAAGATTTAAGTGGAGCTACACACTGATCGGGCAGAGACTATCCCCATGACCTCATCGACGCCCCCCTTCGGCCGCGCCCTGTGCGCCATGGTCACGCCGTTCACTTCCGCCGGAGCCCTGGACCTGGACGGCGCCGCGCGTCTGGCCGACCATTTGGTGGGCCACGGCTGCGACGGCCTGGTGCTGTCCGGTACGACGGGCGAGTCCCCGACCACGACGGACGCCGAGAAGTCCGCCCTCGTCGCGGCGGTGCGGGAGGCGGTGGGCGGCCGCGCCTCGATCGTCGCCGGTGTCGGCACCGCCGACACCGCGCACACCGTCGCACTCGCCCGCGAGGCCGAGAAGGCGGGCGCCGACGGTCTCCTGGTCGCCACCCCGTACTACAGCCGCCCGCCGCAGGACGCCATCGAGGCGTACTTTTGCGAGGTCGCGGACGCCACGGACCTGCCCCTGACCCTGTACGACATCCCGGCCCGCACGGGCACCCGCATCGAACCGGGCACGATGCTGCGGCTCGCCGGGCATCCCCGGATCGTGGCCGTGAAGGACTGCTCGTACGACTTCCTGGCCGCCCAGAAGATCCTCGACCGCACCGATCTCGCCTACTACGCGGGCTGCGACGAGCACATCCTCGCCCTGTACGCCGTCGGCGGCGCCGGGTACGTCAGTACGGTCGCGAACGTGGTCCCGGACCACCTGCGCGCCGTCCTGGACGCCTTCGACGCGGGCGACACGGCCCGCGCGGCCGGTCTCCAGCAGCGGGCCACCGCCCTGATCGAGGCGGTGATGGCGAACGGCCTGCCCGGCACGGTCACGGCCAAGGCCCTCCTCACCTCCCTCGGCCTGCCCGCGGGCCCGGTCCGCCCGCCCCTGAGGCCGGCGGACCGCGACACGACCGAGAGCCTCAGGTCGCTTTACGAGAACCTCACGGCAGGCTTACCGCCACCACGGGTGCAGGACCGCCCCTCGCGGCGCGAAGGACGTCGAGGAACACCTGCGTGGAACAATGCACCCGGCGTGTTCAGGCAAACAGCACGATCAGGTGCGGCGGGCCGAGCGCCACCCTCCACTCAATCGAACGTGTGGGCGAACATGCCCGGCTCGTACGAGCCTCCCTTCTGACGCACGATCACGGCGAACCGGTTGGCCGCGTTGATCAGGGCGACCAGGGCGACCAGCGCCGCGGTCTGGTCGTCGTCGTAGTGCTTGCGGACCCGGTCCCAGGTCTCGTCGGAGACACCGTGGTGGGCGTCGCCGAGCCGGGTGCCCTCCTCGGCAAGGGCCAGGGCGGCCTGCTCGGCCTCGGTGAACACGGTGGACTCGCGCCAGGCGGCGACCAGGTGGAGCCGGACCGCGGTCTCACCGGCGGCCGCGGCCTCCTTGGTGTGCATGTCGATGCAGTGACCGCAGCCGTTGATCTGGCTGGCGCGCAGCGACACCAGCTCCTGCGTGGACCGGGGCAGCGGCGACTGCTGGATCACCAGGCCGGCACCGGCGAACCGCTTGGCGAACTTGAGCGCGATCTCGTTGGCGAACAGATCGAATCGGGCTTCCATGGCTTCGTCCTCACTGGTGGTGTTGCATCGGACGAACACGAGACGCCGGCCGCCGGCTTCGTGTGACGGAACCGCCGTGTGACACAAGCCATGACAGCCGGGTGTCACAGGATCGCGGGGACCGGTGTCCCGTGCGCATGACGCAGTCGGAAGCGAGGGAGCGTCCGGTGAAGAGCGAGCGAAGCGAGCACACGGCCGAATGTCCAGGGGTCGACGCGGTGACGGATCCCGCCACCGAGGCGTTCGTCGGCCACCGCAATCTCCTGTTCACGGTCGCCTACGAGATGCTGGGCTCGGCCGTCGACGCGGAGGACGTGCTGCAGGAGACCTGGCTGCGGTGGTCGGGGGTCGACCTCGGCACGGTACGGGACCGGCGGGCGTACCTGGTCCGGATCACCACGCGCCAGGCGCTGAACCGGCTGCGTACGCTCGGCCGCCGCAAGGAGTCCTACGTGGGCTCCTGGCTGCCCGCACCGCTGCTCACCACGCCCGACGTGGCCGAGGACGTCGAGCTGGCCGACAGCGTCTCGACGGCGATGATGCTGGTGCTGGAGACGCTCACGCCGACGGAGCGGGCGGTGTTCGTGCTGCGCGAGGTGTTCGCCCTGGAGTACGACGAGATCGCGGAGGCCGTCGACCGGAAACCGGCCGCGGTCCGCCAGATCGCACACCGCGCACGGGGCCATGTGGCGGCGCGCCGGCCGCGCGGACACGTGTCGTCGGCGGACTCCCGAAAGGCGCTCGACGCGTTCCGCCGGGCGGTCGAGACGGGGGACCTGCAGAACCTGCTCGACATCCTCGCGCCGGATGTCGTCCTGCTGGGCGACGGCGGCGGAGTCAAACAGGCCGTGCTGCGGCCCATCCTCGGGGCCGACAAGGTGGCCCGCCTGCTGGCCGCGGGCCTGGGCAGGATTCCCGCCGGTTCGTCGTTCCTGCCGGCCCAGGTCAACGGCCGCCCGGCACTGCTCCTCCGGGTCGACGGCGAGCTCGACACCGTCCTGACGGTCCGCGTCGAGGGCGGCCTCGTCACCGGCCTCTACGCCGTACGCAACCCGGAGAAGCTGTCCCACATGAGCCGGGAAACAGCCCTGATCCGCTGAGGCGGGACCCCCGCGCCGGCTACCGCGCCCGGGGCGGTGACCGCACCCGGGCGCACGGGACGACCCGTCAGTTGTGCCTGTGCAGCACGTCGTTCAGGCCGCCCCAGACCGCGTTGTTCGGGCGGGCCTCGACCGCGCCGCTGATCGAGTTGCGGCGGAAGAGGATGTGGGAGGCGCCGGACAGCGCGCGGGCCTTGACGACCTCGCCGTCGGGCATGGTCACGCGGGTGCCGGCGGTGACGTAGAGGCCGGCCTCGACGACGCACTCGTCGCCGAGCGGGATGCCGACGCCCGCCTCGGCGCCGATCAGGCAGCGCTCGCCGATGGAGATGATCACGCTGCCACCGCCGGAGAGCGTGCCCATGGTGGACGCGCCGCCGCCGATGTCCGAGCCGTCGCCGACGACGACGCCCGCGGAGATGCGGCCCTCGACCATGGAGGTGCCCAGGGTGCCCGCGTTGAAGTTGACGAAGCCCGCGTGCATGACCGTGGTGCCCGCGGCGAGGTGGGCGCCCAGGCGGACCCGGTCCGCGTCGGCGATGCGGACGCCCTTGGGGACGACGTAGTCCGTCATGCGGGGGAACTTGTCGACGGACGTGACGGCCAGGTGCAGGCCCTCGGCGCGGGCGTTGAGCCGCGCCTTCTCGACGTCGTCGACGGCGACGGGGCCGAGCGAGGTCCAGGCGACGTTCGCGAGGAAGCCGAACATGCCCTCCAGGTTCTGGCCGTGCGGCTTGACCAGACGGTGCGAGAGCAGGTGGAGACGGAGGTAGACGTCGTGCGCGTCGGTCGGCTTCTCGTCGAGCGAGGAGATGACCGTACGGACCGCGACCACTTCGACGCCACGGCGCGTGTCCGGTCCGATCGCCGCGGTCGCGCCGGCGCCGAGGAGTTCGGCGGCCTGCTCGGCGGAGAGCCGCTCGGTGCCGGACGGGCCGGGCGCGTCGGAGAGTTCGGGGGCGGGGAACCAGGTGTCGAGGACGGTTCCGTCGGCGGTGAGGGTGGCGAGGCCGGCGGCCACTGCGCCGGTGGTGCTCTGAGCAGTCGAGTCGGTCATGAGGGAAACCTAACCGGCTCCGGCCCGTCGATGCGAACCGGTACCGCGCCGTCTCAGGTGCCGGGCGGGCCGTCCCGGAAGCGGAGACGGGCCCAGGTCAAAGCGGTGCGCCGACGCTCTCTCCGTCCCGGGGCAGGATCCGCCCCAGCATCTCCCGCGCGTACTCCTCGTCGTACGGCGTGCCGGTCAGCAGTGCCTGGAGGCAGATGCCGTCCATCAGCGCGACCAGGGCGCGGGCGGTGACCGGGTCGGTGCGGCGGGACAGCAGTTCGGCGACGTCCTCGCACCACTCGGCCGCGACGGGGCGCAGGGCGGGCCGGCGCAGGGCGGCCAGGTACAGCTCGTACTCCAGCTCGACGCCGGTGCGCTCGCCCGCGAGCCACTCGCCGAGCAGTCCGGCGAGTTCGGTCGCCAGGTCGGTGCGCGGGTCCTCCAGGCCGCCGTGCGAGGCGACGGCCTTGGCGAACCCCTCGTTCGTCTGGCGCAGCGCGGCGACCAGCAGCTCGTCGAGGGTCTTGAAGTGGTACGTCGTGGAGCCGAGCGGTACATCGGCCTCGGCGGCGACGCTGCGGTGGCTGAGTCCCGCGATGCCGCTCCTGCCGACGACGCGGATCGCGGCTTCGATGATCCGCCGGCGCCGCTCGGGGTCGTACCGGCGGGCCATCAGTGCGCGCCGCCGAGGTTGAGCACGACCACGCCCACGATGATCAGCGCGATGCCGGTGGCCTTGGCCGCGGTGAGCCCCTCCCCCATGAACAGGATGCCGATCGCGGCGATGGCGGCGGTGCCCACCCCGGCCCAGATGGCGTACGCGGTGCCGATGGAGAGGGTGCGCAGCGTCTGGGCGAGCAGGCTGAAGGAGACCACGTAGCCCAGCAGGGTCAGCAGCGAGGGCCAGAGCTTGCTGAAGCCCTCGCTGTACTTCATGGCGGTGGTGGCGCCCACCTCCGCGGCGATCGCCCCGGCGAGCAGAAGGTATCCCATGCGTACGAGCGTACACAACGATGCGTACGGTTGTACGCAACGAACGACTCGTCCGACCGGACACGACGATGGCCCCCGGTTCCCGCGAATCCAGTGGATTCGCGGGAACCGGGGGCCATTCCGCGCCCGTACGGCCGGCGTCTCAGACGTTGAAGCCGAGTGCCCTCAGCTGGTCGCGGCCGTCGTCGGTGATCTTGTCGGGGCCCCACGGCGGCATCCACACCCAGTTGATGCGCAGCTCGCTGACCAGGCCGTCCGTGGCGGACTTGGCCTGGTCCTCGATGACGTCGGTCAGCGGACAGGCCGCGGACGTCAGGGTCATGTCGATGGTCGCCACGTTGGTGTCGTCGACGTGGACGCCGTAGATCAGGCCGAGGTTGACGACGTCGATGCCCAGTTCGGGGTCGACGACGTCCAGCAGGGCCTCACGGACTTCTTCCTCCGAGGCCGGCTTCATCTCCACGGTCTCGCTCATGCCGTTGTCCTTTCGGCGTCGGGGCCCAGGGCCTGGGCTGTCGCGTCCTTCCACGCCATCCAACTGAGGAGGGCGCACTTGACGCGGGCGGGGTACTTGGACACCCCGGCGAACGCGACCGCGTCCTCCAGAGTCTCCTCCATCGCGTCGTCCGGCTCGACCTTGCCCTTGGACTGCATGAGCTCCAGGAAGGTCTCCTGGATCCGCTGCGCCGTGGCGAGGTCCTTGCCGACCAGCAGGTCGTTCAGCACGGAGGCCGAGGCCTGGCTGATGGAGCAGCCCTGCCCCTCGTACGAGACGTCACTGATCGTCGTACCGTCGTACTTCACCCGCAGTGTGATCTCGTCGCCGCACGTCGGGTTGACGTGGTGCACCTCGGCATCGCCGTCCCGCAAGCCCCGCCCGTGCGGGTTCTTGTAGTGGTCCAGGATGACTTCCTGGTACATCGAATCAAGCTTCACGCGCAGCCAGCCCCTCAGCCGAAGAAGTTCCGTACGTGCTCCAGTCCGTCGACCAGAGCATCGATCTCGGCCGGGGTGGAGTACAGATAGAACGACGCTCGCGTGGTCGCGGGAATTCCGTACCGCAGGCAGACCGGCCGCGCGCAGTGGTGGCCGACCCGGACCGCGATGCCCTGTTCGTCGAGGACCTGGCCCACGTCGTGCGGGTGGATGTCGCCCAGCGCGAACGAGATCGCGGCGCCGCGGTCCTCGGCCGTGTCGGGGCCGATGATGCGCAGGTCCGGAATCTCGGTCAGCCGCTTGACCGCGTACTCGGTGAGCGCGTGCTCATGGGCGAGGATCCTGTCCATGCCGATCGCGCTCAGGTAGTCGATCGCGGCACCGAGACCGACCGCCTGCGCGATCGGCGGGGTGCCCGCCTCGAACTTGTGCGGTGCGGGGGCGTAGGTCGACGAGTGCATCGACACGGTCTCGATCATCTCGCCGCCGCCGAGGAACGGCGGCAGGTCCTCGAGCAGCTCCTGGCGGCCCCACAGGACGCCGATGCCGGTCGGGGCGCACATCTTGTGGCCGGTGAAGGCCACGAAGTCGGCCTGGAGGGCCTGCACGTCCACCGGCATGTGCGGGGCGGCCTGGGAGGCGTCGATGCACACCAGCGCGCCGACCTCCTGGGCACGGCGCACGATCGCCTCGACCGGGTTGATGGTGCCCAGGATGTTGGAGACCAGCACGAAGGAGACGATCTTCGTCTTCTCGGTGATGACCTCGTCGATGTTGGACAGGTCGAGGCGGCCGTCGTCGGTGAGGCCGAACCACTTCAGCTTCGCGCCGGTGCGCTGCGCGAGCAGCTGCCACGGCACGATGTTGGAGTGGTGCTCCATCTCCGTGATGACGATCTCGGTCTCGTGGTCCACCCGGTAGGGCTCGTCGGCCCAGCCCAGCATGTTCGCCACGAGGTTGAGCGACTCCGAGGCGTTCTTGGTGAAGATCACCTCGTTGCGGGAGGGCGCGTTGATGAACTCCGCGACCTTGTCGCGCGCGCCCTCGTACAGTGCCGTGGCCTCCTCGGCGAGCACATGCACACCGCGGTGGACGTTGGCGTTGTAGCGCTCGTAGTACTCACTGAGTGCGTCCAGTACCTGGCGCGGCTTCTGGCTGGTCGCCGCGTTGTCCAGGTAGACGAGCTTGCGGCCGTCGTGGACCTCGCGGTCCAGGATGGGGAAGTCGCCTCGGATGGCCTCGTCAAGGAGCCTGGGCTCGGTGAGGAGGCCCGGCAGCTGTGTCACGCGGATGCTCCACCCTTCGCGTATGCCTCGTAGCCCTCGTTCTCCAGCTTGTCCGCGAGCTCGGCGCCGCCGGACTCGGCGATCCGCCCGTCGGCGAACACGTGGACGTAATCGGGCTTGATGTAGCGCAGGATGCGCGTGTAGTGCGTGATCAGCAGGGTGCCGACCTCGCCGGACTCGCGGACGCGGTTGACGCCCTCGGAGACGACGCGCAGCGCGTCGACGTCCAGGCCGGAGTCGGTCTCGTCGAGGATCGCGACCTTCGGCTTGAGCAGCTCCAGCTGGAGGATCTCGTGGCGCTTCTTCTCACCGCCGGAGAAACCCTCGTTGACATTGCGCTCGGCGAAGGCGGGGTCCATGTGGAGGCGCTCCATGGTCTCCTTGACCTCCTTCACCCAGTGGCGCAGCTTGGGGGCCTCACCGCGGATGGCGGTGGCGGAGGTGCGCAGGAAGTTGGAGACGGAGACGCCGGGGACCTCGACCGGGTACTGCATGGCGAGGAACAGGCCGGCGCGGGCGCGCTCGTCGACGGACATCTCCAGGACGTCCTCGCCGTCGAGGGTGACGGTGCCGCCGGACACGGTGTACTTGGGGTGACCGGCCAAGGCGTAGGCGAGGGTCGACTTGCCGGAGCCGTTGGGGCCCATGATGGCGTGCGTCTCGCCCTGCTTCACGGTGAGGTCGACGCCCTTGAGGATTTCCTTCGTGGCGTTGTCGGCCTCGACGGTGACGTGCAGGTCTCGGATTTCAAGCGTTGCCATGGGTGCCTCAGGACTCCTGGGTGACGGAGACGAGCACGTCGTCCCCTTCGATCTTTACGGGGTATACGGGAACGGGGCGCGTGGCCGGAAGACTGTCGGGCTTGCCCGAGCGGAGGTCGAAGCGCGAGCCGTGCAGCCAGCACTCGATGTGGCAGTCGTCGACCTCGCCCTCCGAGAGGGAGACGTTCGCGTGCGAACAGATGTCGTTGATCGCGAACACCTCGCCCCCGGTGTGCACGAGGGAGACCGGCGTGCCGTCGAGTTCCACCCGCTTCGGGGTGTCCTCCTCCAGCTCGCTCAGTCCGCAGGCGCGTTGGAAGGTCATGCGACCGCCGCCTCCAGCTCCTCCTCGATCTTGGCGATCAGGCGCTCCTCGATGTCCGGGACGCCGATCTGCTGGACCAGCTCGGCGAAGAAGCCGCGGACCACCAGGCGGCGGGCGTCCTGCTCGGGGATGCCGCGGGCCATCAGGTAGAAGAGCTGCTCGTCGTCGAAGCGGCCGGTCGCGGAGGCGTGGCCGGCGCCGACGATCTCGCCGGTCTCGATCTCCAGGTTGGGCACGGAGTCGACGCGAGCGCCGTCGGTGAGGACGAGGTTGCGGTTCATCTCGTAGGTGTCGGTGCCCTCGGCCTTGGCCTGGATGAGCACGTCACCGATCCACACGGCGTGCGCGGCGTCGCCCTGGAGCGCGCCCTTGTAGACGGCGTTGGACTTGCAGTGCGGAACGTTGTGGTCGACCAGGAGGCGGTGCTCCTGGTGCTGGCCGGCGTCGGTGAAGTACAGGCCGAACAGCTCGGCCTCGCCGCCGGTGCCCGCGTAGGCCACCCGGGGGTGCAGCCGGACCAGGTCGCCGCCGAAGGTGACGACGACCGACTTGAAGGAGGCGTCGCGGCCGACGAGAGCATTGTGCTGGGCGACGTGCACGGCCTTGTCGTCCCAGTCCTGGACGGAGACGACGGTGAGCTTGGCGCCGTCGCCGAGGACGTACTCGACGTTGGCGGCGAGCACCGTGTCACCGGTGTGGTCGATGACGACGACCGCCTCGGCGAAGGCGCCGAGCTCGATCACCTGGTGGCCGTAGGCGGTGCCGCCTTCGCCGTGCACCGCGATGCGGATCGGCTCGGTGAGCACGGTCTCCTTCGGCACGGTCACGACCGAGGCCTGCTCGAAGGCGCTGTACGCCTGGGCGGCGACGCGGTCCACCGGCTTGCCGGCCCGGCCGAGCCGCGCGTCGTCGCGGCCGACGGTCTCGACGCGGACGCCCTCGGGCGCCTCGACGGCGATCTTGACGCCTTCGGCGGTGGCGACGGCGGTGCCGTCGTGCAGGCCGCGCAGGCGCTCCAGCGGGGTGAACCGCCATTCCTCCTCGCGGCCGTGCGGAACCGGGAAGTCCGCCACGTCGAAGGACGGGGGCGCGCTCATACGGGTGGCGACGGTCGACTCGGCGGCCACCGCGATCGAGCCGGCGGTGGTGGAGCCCACCGGTGGGGGTCCCCCCGCCGCAGCGAAGCCGGAGGTGGGGGAATTCTGAGCCTCAGCCATGGCTGTCGTAGTGCTCTCTTTCTGAGTGAGACGTGTGCTGTCCGACGGGGCGGGTCGGGTCGACCGGCCGACGGGGGCGGGGCGGCGGGTCAGCCGACCGCGCCCTCCATCTGCAGCTCGATCAGCCGGTTGAGCTCCAGCGCGTACTCCATCGGCAGTTCCTTGGCGATCGGCTCGACGAAGCCGCGGACGATCATCGCCATCGCCTCGAACTCGGACAGACCGCGGCTCATCAGGTAGAAGAGCTGGTCCTCGGAGACCTTGGAGACGGTCGCCTCGTGGCCCATGGAGACGTCGTCCTCGCGGACGTCGACGTAGGGGTAGGTGTCCGAGCGGGAGATGGTGTCCACGAGCAGCGCGTCGCACAGCACGTTGGACTTGGCGCCGGGGGCGCCCTCACCGATCTCGATCAGACCGCGGTAGGAGGTGCGGCCGCCGCCGCGCGCCACCGACTTGGAGACGATGTTCGACGAGGTGTTCGGGGCCATGTGGACCATCTTGGCGCCGGCGTCCTGGTGCTGGCCCTCGCCGGCGAAGGCGATGGACAGGGTCTCGCCCTTGGCGTGCTCGCCCATGAGGTAGACGGCCGGGTACTTCATCGTCACCTTGGAGCCGATGTTGCCGTCGACCCACTCCATGGTCGCGCCCTCGTAGGCCACGGCGCGCTTGGTGACCAGGTTGTAGACGTTGTTCGACCAGTTCTGGATGGTCGTGTAGCGGCAGCGGCCGCCCTTCTTGACGATGATCTCGACGACGGCGCTGTGCAGCGAGTCCGAGGTGTAGATCGGGGCGGTGCAGCCTTCGACGTAGTGGACGTAGGCGTCCTCGTCGACGATGATCAGCGTCCGCTCGAACTGGCCCATGTTCTCGGTGTTGATCCGGAAGTAGGCCTGGAGCGGGATGTCCACGTGGACGCCCTTGGGGACGTAGATGAACGACCCGCCGGACCACACGGCCGAGTTCAGCGACGCGAACTTGTTGTCGCCGACCGGGATGATGGTGCCGAAGTACTCCTGGAAGAGCTCCGGGTGCTCCTTCAGCGCGGTGTCCGTGTCGAGGAAGATGACGCCCTGCTCCTCCAGGTCCTCGCGGATCTGGTGGTAGACGACCTCGGACTCGTACTGCGCGGCGACACCGGCGACCAGGCGCTGCTTCTCCGCCTCGGGGATGCCGAGCCGGTCATAGGTGTTCTTGATGTCCTCGGGCAGGTCCTCCCAGGAGGCGGCCTGCTTCTCGGTGGAGCGCACGAAGTACTTGATGTTGTCGAAGTCGATGCCCGACAGGTCCGAGCCCCAGTTGGGCATGGGCTTCTTGTCGAACAGGCGCAGGCCCTTGAGCCGCAGCTTCAGCATCCACTCCGGCTCGTTCTTCTTCGCGGAGATGTCGCGGACGACGTCCTCGCTCAGACCGCGCTTGGCCGTGGCGCCTGCCGTGTCGGAGTCGGCCCAGCCGAATTCGTACGTACCCAGACCCTCGAGTTCGGGGTGGGCAGTCTCCGTGGGGAGAGTCATGCGGGGTTCCTCCCGGCCGTGCTGGCGGATGCGATTGCGTTGTGGATGCGGGGCGAAGGCTTCTCGGACTTCGTCCCGGACGTTCTCGGGGGTTTCGAAGGCTCCGGTGGTTTCGGGGGCTTCGGGGGCAGTGGGGCCCCCGCGTCCCTCGAAACCGTCGAGGACTTCGGGATGAAGGTGGTGCAGACACCGTCGCCGTGGGCGATGGTGGCCAGCCGCTGGACATGCGTACCGAGCAGCTCGGCGAAAAATTCCGTCTCCGCCTCGCAGAGTTGCGGAAACCGCTCGGCGGCGTGGGCGACCGGGCAGTGATGCTGGCACAGCTGCTCGCCCTGTTGCGGATGGGGGGCGCTGCGCGCGGTGGCAGCGTACCCGTCCGCGGTGAGCGCCCGGGCCAGGGCGTGGGCGCGCTCCTCGGGGCCCGCCGCTTCCACCGCCTCGCGGTACGAGCCGGCCTGGGCGGCGATCCGGGCGCGGGCGAACGCGGCGATCGCGTCGTCGCCGCCCTCCCGCTCGCCGATCCACTGCAGGGCGTCCACGGCCAGTTCGTCGTACGACTGGTCGAAGGCGTCCCGCCCGCAGTCGGTGAGGGCGAAGACCTTGGCCGGGCGTCCGCGCGTGCGTGCGCCGTAGACCCGCCGTTCGCGTGCCTCCACGATTCCGTCGACGGCCAGGACGTCGAGGTGCCGGCGGACGGCCGCCTGGGTCAGTCCGAGCCGCTGGGCGAGTTCGGAGACGGTCGACGGGCCGTGGTCCAGGACGGAGCGCACGACCCGGTTGCGGGTGGACCGCTCACCGGTCGCAAGTTCCTCCTGGGGAGGCTCTGTCGATCGCGCACCGTTTTTCACAACACCATTGTTGCGTAATTCATCCGACCCGGGCAAGCCGCGCAGATCCACCCCGGGGTGCGCTGCATCACTTAGGTGAACCTAATATGACCTGCGGAAACGATCCTTGATCGATCAAGTCGGTGGCGCCCCCGGACCACTTCCGGGACACTCCCGGGCATGCCCGCACCCCCGCCGACCGGCCCTCTTGTCACCCGGGACACCCTCGCCGCCGGTCTCGCCGAGCTCGGCGTACAGCCCGGCGAGACCCTCCTCGTGCACTCCTCGCTCAGTTCCCTGGGCTGGGTCAACGGCGGCCCGGTCACGGTCGTCGGCGCACTGCTCGACGTGCTGGGCCCGGACGGCACCCTGGTCGTCCCGGCCCAGTCCGGCGACCTCTCCGACCCGGCGCTGTGGAGCGATCCGCCGGTGCCGGAGGCCTGGTGGAAGACCGTCCGGGTCACCATGCCCGGCTACGACCCGGCGACCACTCCCACCCGCGGGGTGGGCATCGTCCCGGAGACGGTACGGACCTGGCCCGGCGCCCGGCGCAGCGCCCATCCGCAGACCTCGTTCGCCGCGCTCGGACGGCACGCGGCGGAGGTCGTCGCGGTGCACGCGCAGGACTGCCGGCTGGGCGAGCACAGCCCGCTGGCAGCGCTGGAACGGCTGGACGCCCGGGTGCTGCTGCTCGGCACCGGGTACGACACCTGCACCTGCTTCCACCTCGCCGAGTACCGGATACCGTCCCCGCTCGTCGCCGTGGGCCGCCCCAGCCCGGCGGGCTGGGAGACGTTGCCCGAGGTGTCGATCACCTCCGAGCGCTTCGACGAACTGGGCCACGACTTCGAACGGGACCGCCCCGTCGTCCGCGGCAGGGTCGGGGCGGCCGAGGCGCGGCTGTTCCCGCTGCCGGATGCGGTGGCCTACGCGCAGAAGTGGCTGGAACTGCACCGGCCCCGTACGGAGGAGTTCCCGAACCCGCCGGTCTGAGGTCCCCGGCGCCTACCTAGACTCGTGACCCATGCGAAGCGAGCCCGTGGTCCAGGTGCAGGCCCTGGTGAAGCGGTACGGCACGAAGACCGCGGTGGACGGCCTCGACCTGGTGGCACGGCAGGGCGTGACGGCCGTGCTCGGACCCAACGGGGCGGGCAAGACGACCACGGTGGAGACCTGCGAGGGATACCGGCGCCCGGACTCCGGCACGGTGCGCGTCCTGGGCCTGGACCCGGTGCGGCAGTCGGCCATGCTCAGACCCCGCGTCGGCGTGATGCTCCAGTCCGGCGGCGTCTACTCGGGCGCGCGGGCCGACGAGATGCTCCGGCACACGGCCAAGCTGCACGCGCACCCCCTGGACGTGGACGCGCTGATCGAGCGCCTCGGCCTCGGTTCCTGCGGCCGTACGACGTACCGGCGGCTCTCCGGCGGCCAGCAGCAGCGGCTCGCGCTGGCGATGGCCGTGGTCGGGCGCCCGGAACTGGTCTTCCTGGACGAGCCGACCGCCGGACTCGACCCGCAGGCCCGCCGCGCCACCTGGGACCTCGTACGGGATCTGCGCGCCGACGGGGTCTCCGTCATCCTCACCACGCACCACATGGACGAGGCCGAACAGCTCGCCGACGACGTCGCGATCATCGACGCCGGCCGGGTGGTGGCCCAGGGCAGCCCCGAGGAGCTGTGCCGGGGCGGTGCCGAGAACACCCTGCGCTTCTCGGGCCGGCCGGGGCTGGACGTGGTCTCCCTGCTCAAGGCGCTGCCGTCCGATTCCCAGGCCGACGAACTGGCCCCGGGCTCATACCGGGTGGTCGGCGAGGTGGACCCGCAACTGCTCGCCACGGTCACGTCCTGGTGCGCGCAGCACGGCGTCCTGCCGGACCGGATCTCGGTCGAACGGCACACCCTGGAGGACGTCTTTTTGGAACTGACGGGCAAGGAGCTGCGCTCATGATCCGGGTCCGCACGGAGACCGGCCGGGGGCCCGGGGGTCGCCCCCCGGGAAGACACAGCCTCGAACTGACCGGCAAGGAGCTGCGTTCATGAATCCGGTGAATCCGGCATCCACCGTGACCGGCGAGACCGGCGAGACCCGCGTGACCGGCGAGACCGGCACAGGCGCCTACGCGCCGAAGCCGGGGGCGGCGCCGCTCCCCCGCATGATCGCGGCGCAGGCGGCGCTCGAGACGAAGATGTTGCTGCGCAACGGGGAGCAGCTGCTGCTCACCGTGGTCATCCCCACGCTGCTGCTGGTGCTGTTCAGCACCGTGGACATCGTGGACACCGGCGAGGGCGAGGCCGTGGACTTCCTCGCCCCCGGTGTCCTCGCGCTGGCGGTGATGTCGACGGCGTTCACGGGGCAGGCCATCGCCACCGGTTTCGAGCGCCGGTACGGGGTGCTGAAGCGGCTGGCCTCGTCGCCGCTGCCGCGCTGGGCGCTGATGACCGCGAAGACGCTGTCGGTGCTGGTCACCGAGGTGCTCCAGATCGTTCTGCTGACGGTGATCGCGTTCGCGCTGGGCTGGTCGCCGCAGGGCAACCCGTTGGTGGTGCTCCTGCTGCTGGTGCTGGGCACGGCCGCCTTCTCGGGGCTCGGCCTGCTGATGGCGGGCACACTTAAGGCCGAGGCGACGCTCGCCGCCGCCAACCTGGTGTTCCTGCTGCTGCTCGTCGGCGGCGGGGTCGTCGTGCCGCTGGACAACTTCCCGGACGCCGCGCAGAACGTCCTCGGGCTGCTGCCCGTCTCGGCGCTCTCGGAGGGCCTGCGGGACGTGCTCCAGGACGGGGCGGGGCTGCCGTGGAGCCAGGTCGCGATCCTCGCCGTGTGGGCGGTCGCGGGGCTGGCGGCGGCCGGCAGGTTCTTCCGCTGGGAATGAGCGGGCGGCGGAAACGGGACGGAACCGCCACAGGGCGGACCCTCGTGAAAGCGTGCACAAGCGGCGCCCTACGATGGGTAGCGTGCCAAACCTGACCCGCGCCGACGCCCAGGCGGCCCTGCGCAGCCCCCTCGCCTTCATCGCCGCACGCTGGACCCCGGACCCCCGGACGGTCCGGCGGGCGGTCCTCGCCGCGCTCGTCATGTCGGTGGTCATCGTGGTCACCGGCGGTGCGGTGCGGCTGACCGGCTCCGGCCTGGGCTGCCCCACCTGGCCCAAATGCACCGATGACTCCCTCACCTCCACCCGCGAGATGGGGGTGCACGGCGTCATCGAGTTCGGCAACCGGCTGCTGACGTACGTGCTGTGTGCCGCCGTCGGCTGGGCGATCGTCGCCGTGCGCTCCGAGAAGCCGTTCCGGCGCAGCCTGACGCGGCTGGGCTGGGCGCAGTTCTGGATCGTGATGGGCAACGCGATCCTCGGCGGCATCGTGGTCCTGGTCGGCCTGAACCCGTACACGGTCGCGGCGCACTTCCTGCTCTCCTCCGCGCTGATCGCGGTCGCCGCCGTGATGTGGCAGCGCGTCCGCGAGGGCGACGGGGAACCCCGGCCGCTGGTCGGCAAACCGGTACGGCAGCTTGTGTGGTTCCTGGTGATCGCCTCCGTGCTGCTGATCGCGGTCGGCACGGTGGTGACCGGCGCGGGGCCGCACGCGGGTGACTCCAGCGAGGTCGAGCGGATGCCGCTGGACTCGGAGATGGTCAGCAAGCTGCACGCCGTGCTGGCGTGGATCGTGGCGACGCTGACGTTCGCCCTGTGGTTCGTCCTCAAGGCGGTCGACGCCCCCAAGGGCCCGCTGCACCGCACCCGCGAGCTGTTCCTGATCATCCTCGCGCAGGGGGTGATCGGTTATGTGCAGTACTTCACGGACCTGCCCGAGGTCCTGGTCGGCGCCCACATGTTCGGCTCCTGCGTGATGTGGATCTGGGTGGTGCGGGTCCTGCTGTCGCTGCGCGAGCGGCCGGATGCGCCGGTGACCGGTCTGCCGGTGCCGCCCGATCAGGCGTCCCGCGCCACGAGCGAGTCGATCGCCGGCCCCAGGTAGTCCCGGGTCGGCCGTGCCCGGCGCAGGACCCATTCCCCGTCGGGCGGCATGGGATCCTCGTAGCGCCGCCTCCGGACGTCCTCGACGACCGCGCCGGGGCCCCGAGGGCGGTCAGTGCCTCCAGGGCCGCCCGCTCGGGGACCAGCCGGCCCCCGCGCAGCGTGACCGTGGCACGGGCGAAGGTCAGCAGGCCCGGGTCGAGCAGGGCGTCGGTCGGCATCCGCCCGGTCTTCTCACCTCGCTCCGGCCCGTACACCCCGCGTTCTCGCCTCACTCCAGCCCGTACACCCTGCCCGCGTTCCCCGAGGCGATCATTGCGGCCACCCGCCGCGCGTCGTCGAGCGCCCACGCGCCCTCGGCGACCCAGCCGCCGAGGACCCGGGCGAGTGCCTCACGGAACAGGCGTGCGCCCACGACGTGCAGTTCGGGCAGCCCCTGGGCGCCGCTGGAGAAGAGGATCTTGCCGAAGGGGGCGAGTTCCAGGACCTCCGCGAGGACGGTCGCCGCGCCGGCGCCGGTGCGGGCGAGCGCGGCACCGGAGTCGACGTACACATGCGGGTAGACGCCGGCCAGGCGGGCGGCGTGCCGGTGGTCCGGGTAGCCGTGCAGCAGGACGAGGTCGGTGCCGAGTCCGGCGGTGGCCCGGACGAAGCCGCCCAGCAGCGCCGGGTCGGTGGCCCCGGGCCGGGTGCCGGGTGCGCCGGGCCCCGCGTGCAGCTGCAGGGGCCGGCCCGAGGCGACGGCGATCCACAGCAGGTGCCGTAGCAGCACCGGGTCTCTCAGCTCGTCCCCGACCCGGCGTGCGGCCAGCCAGCGCGCGGCCGCGCCGCGTACCTGCCCGGGCCCCGGCGGCTGGGAGGCCAGTGCCGGGCCCTGCCGTATGCCGGCGACGGAGGTGAAGGCGATGGCGTGCGCGGCGGCTCCGTACACGGACTCGGCGAGGTTGGCGAGGAAGGACTCCACCGTGCCGGAGGTGTCGGCGACCTGTTCGGCGAGTTGTTCGAGGCGCACGATCTCGTGGGCCTCGGCGGCGCCGGCCGTGGCCAGTTCGGCCGTTCCGGTGAGGTCGCCAGGCAGTCCGGTGTCGACGAGGTAGGTGGTGATGCCGCTGGCCCGCAGCAGCCGGCGGCCCGTCTCGGCGGCGCCCAGCTCACGGCGCCGGGCGAGATAGCGGGCGGGCGGGCAGTGCGGCTCCAGGCCGAGCAGGGGCGGGCACCAGCGGCGTACGGCGAACCCGGTCTGGGTGTCGAAGAGGGTGGTGCCCGGGGCGGGCGGGCCCTCACTGCGGGCGAGCTGGGCCTCGAAGGTACCGAGGCCCAGCTCGGTGCGCAGCACGCCGTGGCAGTACTGGTCCACGAGGGACGGCGGGTCGATCATCCGGGCTCCCCAGGTGGGCGCTGCGCTGGCTTCGCAGGGCCTAACGGTGAACCGGTGAGTAGGTGTTGCCCGGCCGCGGGGTTGCCGTGGCTCGGCCCGGCGTCCCCTGCCGGGCCGACGCCGCCCCAGGGCGTGGTTCAGCCGTTGGCCGGGCCGCCGATCTGGAGACCCGCCATACGGGTCCATTCGTACGGGCCGGTCCTGACCTTGGCCGCGAACTCGCCGTCGAAGTCGTCGTGGAGGGTGAGGCCCGCCCGCTCGGCCGCCTTCTGGGCGATGGGGTAGGAGTGGGCGACCAGGTCGCCCCAGTCGCCGTCCTCGCCGACGAGCACGATCCGGGCGCCGCGCTGTCCGAGGTAGGCGATCTGGCCTTCGGCTCCGCCGTGGGCCGCGGCGAAGCCGTTGATCCGCTTGGCGAGCTTGGCCGCCTTCCGGTCGGCCTTGCGCTCGGTCTTCTGTTCGGCCCGCTGCTCGGAGGTCTGCTCGGCCTTCGGGTCCGACTGCTGCGTGTCTGCCATGACCAGAATGCTACCGACGGGTAGATCGAACGGCGACGGGTGGGGTCCGTGGCCTTGGCCACGGACCCCACCCGGGGAACGCATCCGAAGGGCCTACCGCAGGAAGGGGTCCACCGCGACGGCCACGAAGAGCAGCGACACATAGGTGATGGACCAGTGGAACAGGCGCATCTCCTTGAGCTTGCCGCCGGCCACCTCGGACTTGGCCCGGTTGAGCAGCGCGTGCGCCTCCCAGAGCCACCAGCCGCCCGCGGCCAGCGCGACCGCGGTGTAGAACCAGCCGGTGTAGCCGAGCGGGGTGAGCAGCAGCGACACCGCGACCATGACCCAGCTGTAGAGCACGATCTGCTGGGCGACGACCTTGTTGGAGGCGATCACCGGGAGCATCGGCACGCCCACGCGCGCGTAGTCCTCCTTCACCTTCATGGACAGCGGCCAGTAGTGCGGCGGCGTCCAGAAGAAGATGACGAGGAAGAGGACGACCGGCGCCCAGGACATCGAGTCGGTGACCGCGGACCAGCCGATCAGCACCGGCATGCAGCCGGCGATGCCGCCCCACACGATGTTCTGCGACGTACGCCGTTTGAGGATCATCGTGTAGACGACGACGTAGAAGAGGAGCGCGCCGAGGGAGAGCCAGGCGGACAGCCAGTTGACGGCGAGGCCGAACAGCAGGGTCGAGACGACCGCCAGGCCGATGCCGAAGGCCAGGCACTCGCGCGGGCTGACCATGCCGGTGACCAGGGGGCGCTGCGAGGTGCGGTCCATCAGGGCGTCGATGTCGCGGTCGAGGTACATGTTGAGCGCGTTGGCACCGCCCGCCGACAGGTAGCCGCCGAGGCAGGTCAGCAGCACCAGTTGCAGGTCGGGCACCCCCTGCTGCGCCAGGAACATCACCGGAACGGTGGTGATGAGCAGCAACTCGATGATCCGCGGCTTGGTCAGCGCCACGAACGCCTTGACACGGGCCCCGATCGGCCGGTGACTCGGGCTCTGGCTCGTCCCGGTAACCCCCGCAGGACGGGATTCAACGGCCGTCACTCGCACCCCTGACAGAGACATCCCAGCGAGCCTTCCCGTATGAAGTGACGGTAAAGGTTCGCGCGTACCACGCCACCTTAGACGTTGCCCAGACCCGGACATTCGCGGGGGTCGGGTCGTGTTGAACATGATCGCTCATGGGACGGATCCGGGCTCGATTGAGCATCCGTATGAGCGGCTCCGTATTCATCTGCCGAACGCGAATACTTCCCAGTCAGAAGGCGGATTGCCGGGAGTCCCACAGTCCGGGAGGACTCGGGGGAAGCACGTCCCGCGGGGGTAGGCTCGACCTCGCCGGTATGTACTCGTCCGGCATCCGAAAACATGTGGAGAGGAGCCCTGACTCAGGGTGAGCACCAAGCCGACCACCACAGACCTCGAGTGGACCGATCTGGACCAGCGGGCCGTGGACACCGCCCGCGTCCTGGCCGCCGATGCCGTACAGAAGGTCGGCAACGGCCATCCCGGTACGGCGATGAGCCTGGCGCCCGCCGCGTACACCCTCTTCCAGAAGGTGATGCGGCACGACCCCTCGGACGCCGACTGGACCGGGCGGGACCGTTTCGTCCTGTCCGCGGGCCATTCGTCCCTGACTCTCTACACCCAGCTGTACCTGGCCGGCTTCGGTCTGGAGCTGGACGATCTGAAGGCGTTCCGCACCTGGGGTTCGAAGACGCCGGGCCACCCGGAGTACGGGCACACCACGGGCGTGGAGACGACGACCGGGCCGCTGGGCCAGGGCGTCGCCAACGCGGTCGGCATGGCGATGGCCGCCCGCTACGAGCGCGGTCTGTTCGACCCGGAGGCCGCCCCGGGCGAGTCCCCGTTCGACCACTTCGTCTACTGCATCGCCGGTGACGGCTGCCTGCAGGAGGGCATCTCCGCCGAGACGTCCTCGATGGCCGGCCACCAGAAGCTCGGCAACCTGGTCCTGCTGTGGGACGACAACCACATCTCGATCGAGGGCGACACCGAGACGGCCGTCTCCGAGGACGTCGTCAAGCGGTACGAGGCCTACGGCTGGCATGTGCAGCGGGTGGCCCCCAAGCCGGACGGCGACCTGGACCCGAACGCGATCTTCGACGCGGTCCAGGAGGCGAAGAAGGTCACCGACCGGCCGTCGTTCATCGCGATGCGCTCGATCATCGCCTGGCCGGCCCCGAACGCGCAGAACACCGAGGCCTCCCACGGCTCGGCGCTCGGCGACGAGGAGGTGGCCGCCACCAAGCGGGTGCTGGGCTTCGACCCGGAGCAGACCTTCGAGGTGACCGACGAGGTCCTCGGCCACACCCGTGGGGCGCTGGAGCGCGGCAGGCGGGCGCGGGCCGAGTGGGAGAAGTCGTTCCAGGAGTGGCGCAGCGCCAATCCGGAGCGCGCGGCCGAGTTCGACCGGGTCGCGGCCGGGGAGCTGCCCAAGGGCTGGGAGGAGACGCTTCCCATCTTCGAGCCGGGCAAGTCGCTCGCCACGCGTGCCGCGTCCGGCAAGGTGCTCCAGGCGCTCGGCGCGATCGTCCCGGAACTGTGGGGCGGCTCGGCCGACCTGGCGGGCTCCAACAACACGACGATCGACAAGACGTCGTCGTTCCTCCCGGCGGACAACCCGCTGCCCGAGGCGGACCCGTACGGCCGCACGATCCACTTCGGCATCCGCGAGCACTCCATGGCCGCGCAGATGAACGGCATCGCGCTGCACGGCAACACCCGCATCTACGGCGGCACCTTCCTGGTGTTCTCCGACTACATGCGCAACGCGGTGCGGCTGTCCGCCCTGATGCACCTGCCGGTGACGTACGTGTGGACGCACGACTCCATCGGTCTGGGCGAGGACGGCCCGACCCACCAGCCCGTGGAGCACCTGGCCTCGCTGCGCGCCATCCCCGGTCTGAACGTCGTCCGCCCCGCGGACGCCAACGAGACCGCGATCGCCTGGCGCGAGATCCTCAAGCGCTGGACCAAGGAGTTCGGCAAGGGCGCCCCGCACGGTCTGGCCCTCACCCGCCAGGGCGTGCCGGTCTACGAGCCGAACGAGGACGCCGCGCGCGGTGGGTACGTGCTGTTCGAGGCCGACGGCGGCGCTCCGCAGGTCGTCCTGATCGCCACCGGTTCCGAGGTGCACGTCGCCGTCGGGGCCCGCGAGGAGCTGCAGGCCGCCGGTGTGCCCACCCGTGTGGTGTCCATGCCGTCGGTGGAGTGGTTCGAGGAGCAGGACCAGGGGTACCGGGACAGCGTTCTGCCGCCGGCCGTGAAGGCCCGCGTCGCCGTCGAGGCGGGTATCGGCCTCACCTGGCACAAGTACGTGGGGGACGCCGGCCGCATCGTGTCCCTGGAGCACTTCGGTGCCTCCGCCGACGGCAAGGTGCTGTTCGAGGAGTACGGCTTCACCGCCGAGAACGTGGCGTCCGTCGCCCGCGAGGCGCTCGACGCGAGCACCGGTACCGCCGCAACCCAGGGCTGACGCTCACATACCAAACGTAGG
Organism: Streptomyces sp. NPDC005774; assembly: GCF_042871645.1. Classification (NCBI taxonomy): domain Bacteria; kingdom Bacillati; phylum Actinomycetota; class Actinomycetes; order Kitasatosporales; family Streptomycetaceae; genus Streptomyces; species Streptomyces sp. NPDC005774. The sequence continues at coordinate 165,443 of NZ_JBIAIV010000005.1, forward strand.
AGATGGAATTTCCATGACAGACGCACTCAAGCGCCTTTCCGACGAAGGCGTCGCGATCTGGCTGGACGACCTGTCGCGCAAGCGGATCACGTCCGGCAACCTCGCCGAGCTGATCGACCAGCAGCACGTCGTGGGCGTCACCACCAACCCGTCGATCTTCCAGAAGGCGATCTCCGAGGGCGACGGCTACGAGGAGCAGCTCACCGACCTCGCCGCCCGCGGCGTCACGGTCGAAGAGGCCATCCGGATGATCACCACGGCGGACGTCCGTGACGCCGCCGACATCCTGCGCCCGGTCTTCGACGCCACCGGCGGCCAGGACGGCCGGGTCTCCATCGAGGTCGACCCGCGTCTGGCGCACCACACGCGCTCCACCGTCGCCGAGGCCAAGCAGCTGGCCTGGCTGGTGGACCGGCCCAACACCCTGATCAAGATCCCGGCGACCGAGGCCGGCATCCCGGCGATCGCCGAGACGATCGGCCTGGGCATCAGCGTCAACGTCACGCTGATCTTCTCCCTGGAGCGCTACCGCAAGGTCATGGACGCGTTCCTGACCGGTCTGGAGAAGGCCAGGGAGCGCGGCCTGGACCTGTCGAAGATCCACTCCGTGGCGTCGTTCTTCGTCTCCCGTGTGGACACCGAGATCGACAAGCGGATCGACGCGCTCGGCACCGACGCCGCCAAGGCGCTGCGCGGCAAGGCCGCCCTCGCCAACGCGCGCCTGGCCTACCAGGCGTACGAGGAGGTCTTCGCCACCGACCGCTGGAGCGCGCTGGAGCGCGAGGGCGCCAACAAGCAGCGTCCGCTGTGGGCCTCCACCGGTGTGAAGGACAAGGCGTACAAGGCCACGCTGTACGTCGACGACCTGGTGGCGCCGAACACGGTGAACACCATGCCGGAGGCGACCCTGGTGGCCACCGAGGAGTCGGGCGAGATCACCGGCAACACCGTCGCCGGCACCTACGAGCAGGCCCGCGCCGACCTCGACGCGGTGGAGAAGCTCGGCATCGCGTACGACGACGTCGTGCAGCTGCTGGAGGACGAGGGCGTCCAGAAGTTCGAGGCGGCCTGGAACGACCTGCTGAAGTCGACCGAGGCGGAGCTCGCGCGCCTCGCCCCTTCGGAGGGCTGACATCTTGTCGAGCAGCAATCCGCTGCGTGACCCGGCAGACCGGCGGCTCCCGCGTATCGCGGGGCCGTCGGGCCTGGTCATCTTCGGGGTCACGGGCGATCTGTCGCGCAAGAAGCTGATGCCGGCGGTGTACGACCTCGCCAACCGGGGTCTGCTGCCGCCGGGCTTCTCGCTGGTCGGTTTCGCCCGCCGCGAGTGGGCGAACGAGGACTTCGCGCAGGAGGTCCACGACGCGGTCAAGGAACATGCCCGCACCCCCTTCCGCGAGGAGGTCTGGCAGCAGCTCATCCAGGGCATGCGGTTCGTCCAGGGCACCTTCGACGACGACGACTCCTTCGAGCGGCTGCGCGGCACGATCGAGGAGCTGGACAAGGCTCAGGGCACGGGCGGCAACTTCGCGTTCTACCTGTCGGTGCCGCCGCGTTCCTTCCCGGTGGTCATCCAGCAGCTGAAGAAGCACGGGCTGGCCGACCAGAGCAGCGGTTCCTGGCGGCGCGCGGTGATCGAGAAGCCGTTCGGCCACGACCTGAAGTCGGCCGAGGAGCTCAACGCGATCGTCCACGAGGTGTTCGCCCCGGACCAGGTCTTCCGCATCGACCACTACCTGGGCAAGGAGACCGTCCAGAACATCCTGGCGCTGCGTTTCGCGAACACGATGTTCGAGCCGATCTGGAACCGGTCCTTCGTCGACCACGTGCAGATCACCATGGCCGAGGACATCGGCATCGGCGGCCGGGCCGGCTACTACGACGGCATCGGCGCCGCCCGCGACGTCATCCAGAACCACCTGCTCCAGCTCATGGCGCTCACCGCCATGGAGGAACCGGCCTCCTTCGACGCGGACGCGCTGGCCGCGGAGAAGACCAAGGTGCTCGGTGCCGTGCGGCTGCCGAAGGACCTGGGCCGGGACACCGTGCGCGGGCAGTACGCGGCCGGCTGGCAGGGCGGCGCGAAGGCGGTCGGGTATCTCGAGGAGGACGGCATCAACGCCTCCTCGAACACCGACACGTACGCCGCGATCAAGCTGGGCGTGGACAACCGCCGCTGGGCGGGCGTCCCCTTCTACCTGCGCACCGGCAAGCGGCTGGGCCGCCGGGTCACGGAGATCGCGGTGGTGTTCCAGCGGGCACCGCACTCCCCCTTCGACTCCACGGCCACCGAGGAGCTCGGGCAGAACGCCATCGTGATCCGCGTCCAGCCGGACGAGGGTGTCACGGTGCGGTTCGGCTCCAAGGTGCCGGGCACCTCGATGGAAATCCGGGACGTGTCGATGGACTTCGCCTACGGCGAGTCGTTCACGGAGTCCAGCCCGGAGGCGTACGAACGGCTCATCCTCGACGTCCTGCTCGGCGACTCCAACCTCTTCCCCCGCACCGAGGAGGTCGAGCTGTCCTGGAAGATCCTCGACCCGATCGAGGAGTACTGGGACAACCACGGCAGGCCGGCCCAGTATCCGGCCGGTACCTGGGGGCCCGTCGAGGCGGACCACATGCTCGAGCGAGACGGACGGAGCTGGCGCCGGCCATGAAGACAGCCCTCACGGACACCACGGCCAGCAAGATCAACAAGTCGCTGGTGAAGGCCCGCCGGGCCATCGGCACCCCGGCGGTCGGCATGGTGCTCACCCTCGTCATCGTGACCGACGAGGAGAACGCCTACGACGCACTGAGGTCCGCCGGCGACGCCTCGCGCGAGCATCCCTCGCGCATCCTGGTCGTCATCAAGCGCGTCTCCCGTTCGCACCGGGACCGTACGAAGTCCCGGCTGGACGCGGAGGTGCTGGTCGGCGCGGACGCGGGCACCGGCGAGACGGTGGTGCTGCGGCTGTACGGCGAGGTCGCCGACCACGCCCAGTCGGTGGTGCTGCCGCTGCTGCTGCCGGACGCCCCGGTGGTGGTCTGGTGGCCGGTCAACGCCCCGCTGGACCCGGCGGGCGATCCGCTGGGCGCGCTGGCCCAGCGCCGGGTGACCGACACCTACGCCGGCGAACAGCCGGTACGGGAACTCACGGCCCGTGCCGACTCCTACACCCCGGGCGACACCGACCTGTCCTGGACCCGGATCACACCCTGGCGTTCGATGCTGGCGGCGGCCCTGGACCAGGTGACCTGCGAGGTGCAGGCCGTCGAGGTGGAGGGCGAGGAGTCCAACCCGAGCTGTGAGCTGCTGGCCATGTGGCTCGCGGACCGGCTGGACGTCCCGGTGAAGCGTTCACTGTCCTCCGGTCCCGGGCTCACGGCGGTCCGTCTGACAACGGACTGCGGCCCGATCGTGCTGGACCGGGCCGACGGTTCGCTGGCGACGCTGTCGATCCAGGGCCAGCCCAAGCGTGCGGTGGCGCTCAAGCGCCGGGACACCTCGGAGCTGATCGCGGAGGAGCTGCGCCGGCTGGACCCGGACGACACCTACGCGTCGGCGTTGCGGTACGGGGTCGAGCGGCTGAGAAGCTCGGCGCACAGGTCGGCGGCGGATCCGGGGGCGTCGAAGGCGCCGTCGGGCGAGCGGCTTGCGGCGGTGTCGCGCGGGCTGACCGAGGCGTCGAGCGCGCTCGACGAGGTGTCGCGGGCGCTGGACGAGGCGTCGGGGACTCCGAAGGAGCCGGCGCGGGAGTCCGAGCTGTCGGGTGACTCCGGGAAGCGGTCGGCGGGTGAGTCGCCGGCCAAAGGAGCCGGGGGTCCCGCTCCCGTCGAAGCGGCTGCGGAAGGTTCCCGGGGCGCGGCGACGGCGCAGGGACCGGTGAACAGGGTGGTGGCGAAGTGAGTACGGCACCGCAGCTCGTCGTGCACCGGGACAAGGAGCTGATGGCCCAGGCCGCTGCGGCCCGGCTGATCACCCGGGTCGTGGACGCGCAGGCCTCGCGGGGTTCGGCGTCCGTGGTCCTGACCGGCGGCCGCAACGGCAACGGCCTGCTGGCCGCGCTCGCGGCGGCGCCCGCCCGGGACGCGGTCGACTGGGGCCGGATCGACCTGTGGTGGGGCGACGAGCGGTTCCTGCCGGACGGCGACCCGGAGCGCAATGTCACCCAGGCCCGCGCGGCGCTGCTCGACGCGGTGCCGCTGGACCCGGAGCGCGTGCACGCCATGCCCGCCTCCGACGGCCCGCACGGCACCGACGTGGACGCGGCGGCGGCCGCGTACGCCGAGGAACTGGCCCGTGCGGCGGGCCCGACCGACCGTGGTGGCGTGCCGGAGTTCGACGTGCTGATGCTGGGCGTCGGCCCGGACACGCATGTGGCGTCCCTCTTCCCGGAGCTGCCCGCGGTCCGGGAGACGGAGCTCACGGTGGTCGGCGTCCACGGCGCGCCCAAGCCGCCGCCGACCAGGGTGACGCTCACCCTGCCGGCGATCCGTGCGGCCCGGGAGGTGTGGCTGCTGGCGGCCGGTGAGGACAAGGCCGAGGCCGCGGCGATCGCCCTGTCGGGTGCGGGCGAGGTCCAGGCCCCGGCCGCGGGCGCGTACGGCAGGGCCCGCACCCTGTGGCTGCTGGACGCGGCGGCGGCCTCGCAGCTGCCGCGGGCGCTGTATCCGCCGGCTTTGGCGTAACGCGCGCAGCGCACGACACGCACGGACCCCCGCTTCGTCAGGAAGCGGGGGTCCGTGCGTGTCGTGCGGAACGGTGTCCGGGCGGGCCGGTGTACGTCACTTCACCGAACCCGCCATCACCCCCTGCACGAAGTGCCGCTGGAAGGCGAAGAACACGGCGACCGGCACCACCAGGGACAGGAAAGCGCCCGGTGCGAGTACGTCGATGTTGCTGCCGAACTGGCGGATCTGCGACTGGAGTTCCACCGTCAGCGGCTGCGAGGAGCTGTCGGCGAAGAGGAGGGCGACCAGCATGTCGTTCCAGACCCACAGGAACTGGAAGATGGCGAGGCTGGCGATCGCCGGCCGCCCGACGGGCAGGATCAGCCGGGTGAAGATGCGCCACTCGCTGCCGCCGTCCATCCGGGCGGCCTCCAGCATCTCCTTGGGTATCTCGGCGAAGTAGTTCCGCAGCAGGAACACCGCGAACGGCAGCCCGTACGCCACGTGGAACAGCACGACACCGGGGATGGTGCCGAACAGCCCCAGCTGGCCGAAGAGTTTGGCGACCGGCAGCAGCCCGATCTGTACGGGGACCACCAACAGCGCCACCACGAGCAGGAAGATCGCGTCACGGCCGGGGAAGTCCAGCCAGGCGAAGGCGTATCCGGCGAGCGCCGCGACGATCACGACCAGGGCCGTGGTCGGCACCGAGATCAGCACGGTGTTCCAGAACGCCTGCGTCATCCCCGAGTTCTTCAGCAGGGCCGTGTAGTTGTCGAAGGACAGCTGTCCGGGGCCGGCGAGCACCGTCCACCAGCCGCCCTTGGCCGTGTCCTCGGCGGACCGCAGCGAGGAGAGGAACAGGCCGGCCAGCGGGGTCATCCACACCAGGCCGATCACGACCAGGAACGCCTGCACCACGGCGTTGCCCAGGCCGCGCCGGATCGCGTTCATCGGATCTCCTCCGAGGAAACCCCATCCTTCGGGGCGGGGATGAATCGGAGCCCTGCGGAGCAGGGCAGGGAAAGACGAATCGCCGCCAGGGCGGTTCGTCGTCCGGCAGCCATGGCCTCCAGATGGGTGATAGGTTCCGAATTGCCCGGTCGGCGAGAACCAAGTCGGCCGGGTCTACCGCCGGGCCGGCGCGATGTCAGGTCTGTGGAGCTGGCGTAAGACCGATGGCTGGTACACCAGCCCCTGCCGTTTGTTCGGGTCGGCTGCTGTCGATGAAGCAGAAAGCTCAACCCGTGAGGGTTGAATCCCCCTGCTTCAGCTGGGGGAGATGTCAACGCTGACTCCTTCGGAAGCGGCGGACGTTGAAGACCATGGCGGGGACGACCAGCAGCAGGAGCAGCACACCGAGCGCGCTGCCCATCCCCTGGTCGTTTCCGCCGCCGAACGACACCAGCCACATCTGGGTCGCGAGCACGGTCGCGTCCTCCTGCACGGGTCCGGGGGCGATGATGTAGACGAGGTCGAAGACCTTCATCACGTTGATCACCAGGGTCACGAAGACGACGGTGAGGACCGGTGCGAGCAGCGGGACGGTGATCCGGCGGAAGATCTGCCACTCGTTCGCGCCGTCCATCCGCGCCGCCTCCAGCGCGTCCCGCGGCAGGGCCGAGAGTCCCGCGCCGATCAGCACCATCGCGAACCCGGTCCAGATCCACAGGTAGGACCCGATGATCGCCGGGGTGACCAGGGTGGGTCCGAGCCAGGAGATGCCGTCGTAGGGGGGCGCGAAGTTGGCGGCGGGCAGCTTGAGCGCGTACGAGCCGCTGTCCAGGCCGGTGAAGCGGAACGAGCCGTCGGCGGCGGTCGTCGTGCTCGCCACGGTGCGTCCGTCGCGGACCGCCTCGACCGTCACCCCGGGCAGTCCGCTCTCCTCCCGGTCGACCACGCCCGGCTCTCCTCCCCCGCCGGGGGTGAAGTCGAGGTAGACCACTCCGCGGACCTCGTCGGCGCCCGCCTCCTGACGGGTGGCCGCCGGGTGGGCGGGCGCGGCGTCGTCGGGCAGGTCCTTGGGGGCGACACCGACCAGGCCGAGGGCGGTGACGGTGCCCGGCGAGAGGTCCGCGCCGGTCGTGTAGGCCCCGTCGGCCTCCTTGGTCAGGCCCGGTCCGGCACCCCCGCCCCCGCCGGCCTCGCGGGCGCGGGCCGTCGGGTAGGAGGAACTGCCCTTGAAGGTGTCGTGGACCGTGACGGCGGCGGCGTTCAGCACGCCCTTGTCCGGGTCGTCGTCGTAGGCGAGCCGGAAGATGATGCCGGCCGCCAGGAAGGACACCGCCATCGGCATGAACAGCAGCAGCTTGAAGGCGGTGGCCCAGCGGATCTTCTCCACCAGCACGGCCAGGATCAGGCCGAGTCCGGTGAGCAGGGTGGGGGCGATCACGACCCAGATCGCGGTGTTCCGGACGGCCTTGAGGGTGGTCGGGTCGCGGAACATCTCGGTGTAGTTCCCGCCGCCCACGAACCGGGTGCCGGAGGCGTCGAAGAGGCTGCGGCCGACGGAGAACAGCACCGGGTAGACGACCAGCGCGCCCAGCAGGAGCAGGGCGGGCAGCACGAACAGCACGGCGACGATCCGCCCCCGCCTGCGCAGGCGCAGGCGGCGGGCACGATCGGGGTGGGAAGGAGCCGGCGGGCTCGCTTCCTTCACCAGGGTGGCGGTCATGGCCGTCAGTTCCCGTACGCCTTGGCCGCCGCCTTCTCCAGCTCGGCCGCGGTCTTCTTCGGGTCGGACGGGTCACGCAGGAAGTCCTGGAGGATCTTCCACTCGCCGGCGCCCTTCGTGCCGCCGAAGGCCGCCGGGGCCTGGTCCGACATGTCGAAGCGGACCGAGTCGCCGGCCTCGATCAGTGACTCGGCGGTGGCGCGGGTGACGTCGTCGCCGTAGGAGGAGAGGTCGAGTTCCTTGTTCGGGGAGAGGAAGCCGCCGGCCTCGGCCCACACGGCGGCGGCCTCCGGTGTGGCGAGGTACTCGAGGAGCGCCATGCCGGCCTCGGCGTTCTTGCCGTCCTTGAGCACCACGGCCGCGTCGCCGCCGCTGACCACAGGGGCCTCGCCGTCGCCGACCGGCGGGAACGGGAAGAAGTTCGCGTCGGTGCCGATGTCCTTGCCGAACTGGTCCTTGGCGACGCCGGCCACGAAGTCGCCCTCGTAGACCATGGCGGCGTCCGGCTGGGGTCCGAAGACCTTCTCCACCGAGCCGGGGAAGTCGGTGTTCAGGGCTTCCTTCTGGCCGCCCGCGATGAGTTGCTTGTCCTTGAAGAGGCCGCCGAGCGTGGTGAGCGCCTCGACCACCGTCGGGTCGGTCCACTTGATCTCGTGCGCGGCGAGGGCGTCGTACTTCTCGGGCCCGGCCTGGGAGAGATAGACGTTCTCGAACCAGTCGGTCAGCGTCCAGCCGTCCTGTCCGGCGACCGAGAAGGCGGCGAGGCCGGAGTCGGAGACCGTGCGCCCGTCCTTCAGCATGGCGTCGTAGGTCTTCGGCGGGGTGACGCCTGCCTGTTCCAGGGCCTCGGGGCTGTACCAGACGGTCGACTTGTGGGCGGCCTTGAAGTAGAGGCCGTAGAGCGTGCCGTCGACGCTGCCGTAGTTCTGCCACACCTCGGCGAAGTTGGCCTCCACGGTGCCCTGGACCTTCTTGTCCAGCGGCTTGAGCCAGCCCTCCTCGGCGAACTGCTTCAACACGCCGACCTGGGGGACCATCACGACGTCGGGGGCGTTGCCGCCCTCGATCTTGCTGCCGACGACGGTGGAGACGTTGTCGCCGGTGGACACGAACTGGGTCGTGGCGCCGGTCTTCTCGGTGAAGGCGTCCAGCACCTTCTGGAAGTTCTTCTGCTCGCTGCCGGACCAGACGCCGGCGACCGAGACGCTCTGGCCGCCGAGCGCCTTGTCGCCGCCGCCGGCCGCGACGGGCTCGCCCGAGCCGCAGGCGGTGGCGCCGAGGGCGAGCACGAGGGCGGTGCAGCCGGTGAGCAGGGTGGTACGTCGTCGCATCATCGTTGATGTCCCTTCAGGAAATGCTCGGAAATGAGTTCGGGATCTTCCGGGGTCTTTCAGGATCTTTCGTGATATGTGAAGTGAGCCGGCTTCAGGAGCCGCTGATCCACCAGGCGGCCGTGGAGCCGGGCAGGACTCCGGGCGGGCACGGGCCGCTGGCGAGCAGCGGGGTGCCGGGGACCGGGGCGGGTACGGGGGCGGTGCCGAAGTTGACGGCGCACACCAGGTCGTCGGCGCGGGTGAAGGCCAGGACGTCGGGCGGGGTCTCCAGCCAGCGCAGCGTGCCCTCGCCCAGCTGCGGCAGGGTGGAGCGCAGTTGCAGGCCGTCGCGGTAGAGATGCCAGAAGGAGCGGGTGTCGGCGAGGGCGCGGTCGGTGGCGTGTTCGGCGAACCACTCGGGCTGCGGCAGCCAGGGGGCGGCCCCCTCGGCGCCGGAGGTGAAGCCGAACGGGGAGGCCTGTCCCGACCAGGGCAGCGGCACCCGGCAGCCGTCGCGGATCCGGGCGCGGCTGCCGGTGCGGCGGAAGATCGGGTCGGTGAGCACGTCGTCGGGGAGGTCGACGACCTCGGGCAGGCCCAGTTCCTCGCCCTGGTAGACGTACGCGGCGCCGGGCAGCGCCAGCATCAGCAGCGCGGCGGCGCGGGCGCGGGCGGCGCCGAGGCCGCTGCCCTGGGGGGTGGGTTCGCCGTAGCGGGTGACGGTGCGGACCTGGTCGTGGTTGTTGAGGACCCAGGTGACGGTCGAGCCGGTGCCGGCGATGTCCTGCATGGCCTCGGAGATGACCTTGCGGAAGGCGTCGGCGTCCCAGGGTGCGCCGAGCAGGTCGAAGAAGAAGGCCTGGTGCAGCTCGTCGGGGCGCACGTACTCGGCGTGTTCGCGGGCGCTCGGGACGGAGACCTCGCCGACCAGGAGCCGCTCGCGGCCGTCGCGCCGCGTGTACTCCTCGCACACCGCGCGCCAGTGCCGCCACACCTCGTGCACCTCGGGCTGGTTCCAGGCCAGCGGGTTGACCGAGTCGCGGGTACGGGCGTCGGCCTCCGGGTCCGGGGAGTCGGGCAGTTCCGGGTGCTTGAAGAGTCCGGCGGCGACGTCGATGCGGAAGCCGTCGGCGCCCCGGTCCAGCCAGAACCGCAGGGTGCGGTCGAAGTCGGCGGCGACTTCGGGGTTGCGCCAGTTCCAGTCCGGCTGTTCGGGCGTGAACATGTGCAGGTACCACTGGCCGGGCCGGCCGTCCGGTTCGGTGACGCGGGTCCAGGCGGGCCCGCCGAACATGGCGTGCCAGTTGTTGGGCGGCTCGGCGCCGTCGGGACCGCGGCCGTCGGCGAAGTGGAAGCGGGCGCGTTCCGGACTGCCGGGGGCCGCGGCGAGTGCCTCGCGGAACCAGGGGTGCTCGCTGGAGCAGTGGTTGGGGACGATGTCCAGCAGCACCTTGACGTCGAGCCGCCGGGCGGCCCCGACCAGCAGGTCGAACTCGGCGAGGTCGCCGAAGACCGGGTCGACGTCGCAGTAGTCGGCCACGTCGTAGCCGTGGTCGTGCTGCGGCGAGGGGTAGAAGGGGCTCAGCCAGATCCCGTCCACGCCCAGCTTCTTCAGGTAGGGCAGGCCCGCCCTGACCCCGGCGAGATCGCCGATGCCGTCACCGGTGCTGTCCAGGAAGCTGCGGACGTACACCTGGTAGATCACTGCGTCGCGCCACCAGCGGTGGGTGTCGATGTGCTTGGTGCTCATCACGTCGACCTGTCTGTGCGTGCGGAGACCCGGGGCTCCCGGGCCGACGGCGTCATCGCCGTTATGCATGCATGTTAGGTAGGCGTGTCGTGGAGGTGTCAATGAACGGGCGCAAGCTACCCGGAGGTTGCCATGGATGAATCGTTATCGATTTGGGCATACCGGTCACCGTTGAGACGTCCGCGTTACCTAACAGGTAACTGGAGATGGATATCCGGGTGAGAAACCCTGGGCCGGACGGACACGGCCCCCGGGGTGCGGGTCCCGGAGCGCGGGGTGCGGGCGCGGGGTGCGGGGTGCGGGTCCCGTACGGCGCGGCTAGCGTGCGGAGACGGCGGCGAGTTCGCGCGCCAGCCGTCGCACCGCAGCCTCGGGCGTCTGCCGCCCCGTCATCGCGTCGTGCACCACCGCCTGCACGACCAGGCTCACCTGGTCGTAGCGCGGGCTCTTGGGGCGCGGGGCGGCGGCGAGCACGCTCTCGCGCAGCGTGGGCAGGTACGGGAACCGCTGGACCAGTTGGGGATCGTCGTACAGCGCGGCCCGTACGGGCGGCAGCGCGCCGCGCGTGAGTACCTGGCGCTGGACCGGCTCGCTGGTGAGGTACGCGATCAGCCGCGCGGCGGAGTCGGGGTGCCGCGCGTGGGCGGCGACGGCGAGGTTGGAGCCGCCGAGGACGCTGGTGCCCGGCCCGTCCGGCCCCGGCAGGGGTACGGCGCCGATCTTCCCGGCGACCGCGGAGCCCTGGGCGGACGCGGCGACGTAGGCGTAGGGCCAGTTGCGCAGGAAGAGCAGCCTGCCGTCCTGGAAGGCCTGCTTGGACTCCTCCTCCTTGTAGGTCAGCGCCTCCTGGGGGATCCAGCCGTCGCGGACCCCGCGGGCGAGGAACCCGATGCCCTCGCGGGCCGCCCGGGAGTCGACGGTGACGCGCTCGCCCTCGTCGCCCAGGATGGTGCCGCCCGCCGAGTAGACGGCCTCGGCCGCGTTGACGGTCAGGCCCTCGTAGGGCAGGAACTGGCCGGCGTAGCCGTCGAGTCCGTACTCCGGGGCGAGGGTCTTCGCGGCCCGCTCCAGGTCCGCCCAGGTGCGCGGCGGCGCCACGCCCTCGGCGTCGAGCACGTCCGCGCGGTACAGGAGCAGTCCGGCGTTGGTCACGTACGGGACGGCGTACAGCCGGCCGTCGTAGGTCGCGGTGTCCACGACGCCCGGCAGGAAGGTCTCCAGCGGGAAGCGGTCGCGCGGCAGCGGGCGGATCCAGCCGCCGGCGGCGAACTCCGAGGTCCAGCTGACGTCGATGTTGAGGACGTCGAAGCGGCCGTGGCCGGGATCGCGCAGGTCCGTGATCATCTGCGCGCGGGTCTCGTCGGCCGAGTCGGGCAGCTCGACGAGCGTGACCTCCTCGCCGGGGTGGGTGCGGTTCCAGCCGTCGAGCAAGGGGCCGAGATAGCCGGTGAGGTCCCCTGCGGTGGCCAGGGTGAGCGGGCCGCGCCCGTCGCCGGGAGTGGCCCGGTCGGCCCGCGCCCCGGAGACCACGCCCACGGTCAGGAGCACGAGGAGGACGAGAAGGCCCCTACCGGCGGCATGGATCCACCGCATAGGTTCCTCCCTGTGCACCCGCACCCGGCATCCTTGCCGGGGTCAGTGGCCATGTATACCTGTTAGGTATCGGCGATACTAGGGCGTGCGGCACATTGCGTGAGGCGCGCGGGAGACGGAACCGGGCGCGCCGCACCTGGCACGAAGGACGCGGGGAGGAGAGCACGAGTGCGGCAGTCCCTGCTGGCCCTGCTCGCCCGCGGTCCGGCCCACGGCTACGAGCTGAAGCAGGACCTTGAGCAACTGCTGGGCTCCGCGTACCCTCAGCCGAACGTCGGCCAGATCTACGTCACCCTGGGCCGCCTCGAGAAGTCGGGGCTGATCGAGGGCGAGGACGTCGAGCAGGCCGGACGGCCCAACAAGAAGGTCTACCACCTCACCGACGCCGGGCGGGAGGCGCTGCGCGCCTGGTTCGGGGAGACCGCGGACGAGCCGCGGGTGCGGGACGAGTTCTTCATGAAGCTGGCCCTCGCCCCGCAGACCGGCCTCGCCGACCGGATCGCCCTGATCAACCGCCAGCGGCGCCAGTACCTCAACACCATGCGGCAGTTGTCGAAGCTGGCCGCAGCCGAAGACCGGGACAACCGCGTCGCCCATCTGCTGATCGAGGGCGCGATGCTGCACCTGCAGGCCGACCTCGACTGGCTGGAGCGGTGCCAGGAAGAGCTGGAGGAGCTGGAGTGAGCGAGAGCCCCGCTCCCGTGCTGCGCGCCGAAGGCCTGGTCAAGACGCACCACGGCGAGGGAGCCCCGGCACACGCGGTGCGCGGGGTCGATCTGCGGGTGACACGTGGCGAGTTCGTGGCGGTCACCGGTCCGTCCGGCGCCGGTAAGTCGACCCTGCTGCATCTGCTCGGCGGGCTCCAGCGCCCGGACGCCGGCAGCATCTGGCTGGACGGCGAGCGCACCGACGCCTACAGCGAGGCCCGCTGGGCGGTGGAGCGCAGGAAGCACATCGGGATCGTCTTCCAGTTCTTCAACCTCGTCTCGAATCTGTCGGTCGCCGACAATGTCGAGCTGCCGGCGCTGCTCGCCGGGACCCCGCCGAGGAAGGCCCGCGCCGGGCGGGAGGAACTGCTGGCCGAGCTGGGCCTGACGGGCAAGGAGCGGAGCATGCCGGGCGAGCTGTCCGGCGGTGAGCAGCAGCGGGTCGCGCTGGCCCGTGCCCTGGTCAACCACCCGCCGCTGCTGCTGGCCGATGAACCCGCCGGCAGCCTGGACAGCAGGGGCACCCGCGAGGTGATGCGGCTGCTGTCCCGCTTCCACCGGCGCGGGCAGACGATCGTGCTGGTCACGCACGACGCCCGGCTGGCGAGCGCCGCGGACCGGGTGATCAGCTTCTTCGACGGCCGGATCGCCGACGACGCGGAACTGGACGGGACACCGTCGCCCGGCCGGGGAACGTCCGGGGTGCTGGAGCTCAGGGACTGAACCAGGGACCGACCGGGGACTGCACCGCGAGGCGGCCGGGAGCTGAGCAAAGAGGCGCCGGGAACTGATTCCCGGCACGGAACACGGGGCCGACGAGGGACCGGCAAGGGACCGACGACGGACCGACGACGGACCGACCACCGACAAGGGACTGACGAAGGACTGGCATGCGGATGTACGACGGTCCGGGCGGCCGGCGCCGGCGAAGGGGCTGACGCCGGTGCGAGCGAGCTTGCGCTGGGCGCACTCCGATCTGCGCACGCATCGCGGTGAGGCACTGTTCCTGGTCCTGGCCACCGCGGGCATCGTCGCGTCGCTGCTGCTGGCCACCGCCCTGTTCGGGTATGCGACCAACCCCTGGCAGCGGACCTTCGCCCAGGCCCACGGCGCGCATGTCACGCTGCACACCACCGCCCCGGCCGACGCCTCGAAGCTGGCGGACCTGGACGGCGTGGAGTCCGTCGCCGGCCCCTACCCCACGGCCGCCGTCACCCTCGCCGCACGTGGCAGCCGGGCCGCCGCCGAACTGCGCGGCACCGTCGGCCGGCCCGGGACCGGCCGCCCGCTGATCACCTCCGGGCGCTGGCTGGACCCCGCGACGCCCGACGGCGTGGTTCTGGAGAGCACCCTCGCCCGTGCCCTGCTCACCACGCCCGGCGACACCCTCACCCTGCCCGGCACCGCGCGGACCCTGACCGTGGTGGGCGTCGCCGACAGTGCCGAGCCGCGCTACCGGCCGGGGGAACAGTCCGGTCTGGTCTGGGCCCTGCCGTCGGCCGTGACCGACCCCGACGGCCAGGTGACCGGGCTGCGGCTGACCGACCCCGAGGACACCGGGTACGTGGTGCAGCGGGCGGTGACCGTGCTGGGGGCCGGCGCCATCGGGGAGGTCGCCACCTGGCAGCAGGCGCGGGCCGAGGCGCAGGGCGACAACAGGCTGCTCGGCCAGGTTCTGGGCCTGTTCGGGCTCGGCGCGCTGGTCGCCGCCGGGTTCGCGGTGCACGGGGCGATCAGCACCCGGATCCGGGGGCATCTGCGGGACATCTCCGTCCTCAAGGCGATCGGCTTCACCCCGGGACAGGTCGTGCGCGTCTTCCTTCTCCAGCATCTCGGCTACGCCCTGCTGGGCGCGGTGGCGGCCGCCGCGCTGACCGAGGCGCTGGGCAGCGGGGCACCGGGGCGGCTCGGAGACGCGGTCGGCGTGTGGCAGGGGCTGCCGGGACACACCGTGGCGCTGTTCGTGGTGCCCGTGGGTGCGGTGCTGTTCATCGGCGCCACCACCGGACTCGCGGCGTGGCGGGCGGGCCGGGTGCCGCCGGTACCGGTGCCGAGGCCGGCGGCGCCCGAGGCCGGCCGGCTGACGGGCGTGGCACGACGGGCGCTCGGCGCCCGGGTGCCGCCCGCGCTGGTCCTGGGCTGGCACAAGGCGTTCACCCGCCGCCCGCGCTCCCTGGGCACGGTGGCCAGGCTGGCACTGCCGCTGCTGCTGATCGTGACGGCGCTGAGCGCGTGGACCACCATCGACCGTTTCGGGAGCAGCCCGGAGCGGATGGGGCTGCCCGCCGCGCTCAGCGTCCGCGCGGACGCCTCGCTCGGCGACCGGGAGGCCCGCGCCCTGCTGGAAAGCGATCCGCAGGTCGCCGCCGCCCACCCCGGTGTGGAGGTGGCTGCCCTGGTCCCCGGCCAGACCGCCACGATCGCGCTGCGCGGCTTCGGTACCCGCCAGGAGCCCTACCCGTTCACCCTGGCCGAGGGCCGCGCCGCGCACGGGCCCGACGAGGCGGTGGCCGGGCAGGGGTTCCTGGACCTGCTGCACGTACGGGTCGGTGACTGGGTGCGGGTGACCGTCGGCGACCGGCCGCAGGTCCTGCACATCGTCGGCCGCAGCATCGAGCCGGAGAACGCCGGACGGGTCGTCTCCACCTCGCTCGACACCCTGCGCGGCAACGACCCCGCTCTGGAGCCCGATCTCTACCAGCTCCGGCTGGTTCCCGGCGCCGACCCCGGGGCCGTCGCCGAGCGGCTGGCCGGGGCCGGGGACGGCCTGCTCGACGTGCATGCCGTGACGAACCCGGCCGAGGGGCTGCCCCCGTTGCGCGTGGTCGTCGTCGGGCTGATCGCCGTACTCGCGCTGATCGGGCTGATCGAGCTGCTCACCATGATCGGCGGCACGGTCCGCGAGGGCGAACGGGACCTGCTCGCGCTCAAGGCGATCGGCCTCTCGCCGCGGCAGATCACCGCGATCACGGTCACGGCCGTCTCCTGCACGGCACTGGCCGCCGTGCTCGTCGCCATGGGGCTGGGGCTGCCGCTGGCGCACTGGCTGATCGACGCCCAGGGACGGTCGAGCGGCATCGGCGCCGGAATCGCCCGGAAGCCCTCCCCCGCGCTCCTGGTACTGCTCGGTGCCGCCGCGGTGCTGGGTGCCGCCGTCCTCGCCGCCCTCCCGGCCGCCCGCGCGGCCCGGCGCCGCCTCGCGGACACGCTGAGCGCGGTCGCGTGACGAAGTGCCGGGGTGGGCAGGACAGGGCGCCCGGCCGTGGCGATACCTCTGGTCCGACGGTCCCAGGAGCTCGGCGGCTCAGCGCACGTAGGGGTTCTGCGCGGGCGGGGCGTACGGGTTGCCAGGGGTGCCCAGGGCGTACGGGGGCTGCGGGTAGGCATAGGGGTTGCCCTGCACCGGGATGTGCGGCTGCCCCGGACCGGGCGCGGGGGCCGGGGCGGGGACCGGGCCAGAAGCCGGGTGCGATGCCGGGGCCGGTACCGGAAGCGGCCCAACGAGTCCTGGGAACGGGCCCTGGGCCGCCGGGTGGTCCGCCAGCCGGATGCCGTAGCGCCGCTTGAGCCGCCGCAGTTCCAGCAGCGCGATCCCGGTGACCGTCAGCGGGGCGGCCAGGATGAAGACGATGCCCAGGGCAAGACCGAGCCCTTTCAGATCACCGGTGATCAGGTCCGGCAGGGACATCAGCCAGCAGGTGACGACGGCGAGCAGGGCCGGCAGCGAGCGGTGTACGGCACCCGTGCCGAAGAAGTTCCCGGAGACCCGCAGCGCCCCGGCGAAGACGAAGACGACCAGCCACAGAATCACCAGGCAGAGGGCCAGGAACAGCACCAGGTCGTCTCCCCCGAGCCCGAGCACCACCCAGGCCAGCAGCACCGGGACGGCGAGGGCGCAGACGAAGAGCAGCAGCAGCTTGAACGCGCCGGCCAGCGGTACCCGCAGCTCCCGTACGGTGCCGGTGCGCCGCCACACCAGAAGCATCACGCCGACCGTCAGCGGGGTGATGAACAGCAGGACCACGGCCGCGGTCAGCGTGTTCATCAGCAGCTCCGTGACGTCGAATCCGCCGGCGAGGAAGGTGTACACACCGAGGGTGGCGACCAGTCCGGCGATGATCCGGATCCGTTTGAGCCGTTCGATGGACGGATCCAGCGACTCGGGGATCCATGCGGGGTGAAAGAGCACCCGCGCCATCTGATGGGGCTTCAGGAACGACGTGGGCCTGAGCCTGCCGCCTGTCCAACTCCCGCGTGTACGTCCCAACTTGAGCGCCCCCGAACGTTCGCCGCAATGACTGGCACCATGATCGACGGGGGATTCTACGGGAAGCGGACGACAGTGCGCCGCCCGCTTCCCGCTCCGCTCTCAGCTCCGGCCGCGCAGCTCCCGGTAGGTGGCGACCAGGGCCCGGCTGGAGGCGTCCAGGCCGGGCACGTCAGCGCCTTCGGTGAGCGCGGGCTCGACGCGCTTGGCGAGCACCTTGCCGAGCTCCACGCCCCACTGGTCGAAGGAGTCGATGTCCCAGATCGCGCCCTGCACGAACACCTTGTGCTCGTAGAGGGCGACGAGCTGGCCGAGGACGGACGGCGTCAGCTCGCGCGCGAGGATCGTGGTCGTGGGGTGGTCGCCCTTGAACGTCTTGTGCGGCACCAGTGCCTCGGGCACGCCCTCGCCGCGCACCTCGTCCGGCGTCTTGCCGAAGGCCAGGGCCTGCGTCTGGGCGAAGAAGTTGGCCATCAGCAGGTCGTGCTGCGCCTTGAGCTCGTCGCTCAGTTCGGCGACCGGCTCGGCGAAGCCGATGAAGTCCGCCGGGATCAGCTTCGTCCCCTGGTGGATCAGCTGGTAGTAGGCGTGCTGCCCGTTGGTGCCCGGCGTGCCCCAGACGACGGGGCCGGTCTGCCACTGGACCTCGCGCCCGTCCCGGCCGACGTGCTTGCCGTTGGACTCCATGTCGAGCTGCTGGAGGTAGGCGGTGAACTTCGACAGGTAGTGCGAGTACGGCAGGACCGCGTGCGACTGGGCGTCCAGGAAGTTGCCGTACCAGACGCCCAGCAGACCCAGCAGCAGCGGCACGTTGGACTCGGCCGGGGCGGTGCGGAAGTGGTCGTCGACGAGGCGGAACCCGTCGAGCATCTCCCGGAAGCGGTCCGGCCCGATGGCGATCATCAGCGACAGGCCGATCGCCGAGTCGTACGAGTAGCGCCCGCCGACCCAGTCCCAGAACTCGAACATGTTCGCCGTGTCGATGCCGAAGCCGGCGACCTTCTCCGCGTTCGTCGACAGGGCGACGAAGTGCTTGGCGACGGCGCTCTCGTCGCCGAGCGCGTTGAGCAGCCAGGTCCGGGCGGAGGTGGCGTTGGTGACCGTCTCGATGGTGGTGAACGTCTTGGACGCGACGATGAACAGCGTCTCCGCCGGGTCCAGGTCGCGGGTGGCCTCGTGCAGGTCGGAGCCGTCCACGTTGGAGACGAAGCGGACCGTGAGGTCGCGGTCGGTGAAGGCGCGCAGCGCCTCGTACGCCATCGCGGGGCCGAGGTCGGAGCCGCCGATGCCGATGTTGACCACCGTGCGGATGCGCTTGCCGGTGTGGCCGGTCCACTCGCCGGAACGCACGCGGTCGGCGAAGGCGGCCATCCTGTCGAGAACGGCGTGCACGCCGGGGACGACGTTCTCCCCGTCGGCCTCGATCACCGCGTCGCGCGGCGCCCTGAGGGCGGTGTGCAGGACGGCCCGGTCCTCGGTGGTGTTGATCCGCTCACCGCGGAACATGGCGTCGCGCAGCCCGAACACGTCGGTGGCGGCGGCCAGTTCGCGCAGCAGCCGCAGGGTGTCGTCGGTGACGAGGTGCTTGGAGTAGTCGATGTACAGGTCACCGACCCGGAGCGTGTACGCGGTCCCCCGGTCGGGGTGGGCGGCGAACACCTCACGCAACCGCAGGTTCCCGAGCTCCTCGCGGTGCTTGGCCAGTGCGGTCCACTCGGGAGTCTGGTCGAGCCTGGTACGGCCGTCTGCGTTCATCTCGGACTTCAGCCTTCTTCCTTGCTGCCTGTGCTGCGTATCCGCCCCGCTGCCGGTTCCAACCTAATTGATCAGAGGTGGACATCACCTGTCGTGACGCCGTCGTGGGGCGCAACAACAGATACGGCTGACCGGCCCCCGGGCATTCAGCGGGGCGACGGGCAGAACGTCCGTCGGGCCGGGCTGAGGGCAGGACAAGCGGGAGAGGCGGGGCTGAGGGCGGGGCCGTGGGCGGGAAGAAGGAGCCGGCTGCGAACAGCCGGACATGAACACGGCACAACGCAGACACAACGCGGGCGCGGCTCAGGTGCTACAGCACGGTGCGGCGCAGGCCGCCTGGCCGACTGCACGCCGCACAGACCCGGCCGGCCGTCGACTCCTGGCCGAACCGAACCGAATTGAACTGTCAGACCTCGCCCCGCAGTTTGGCGAGCGCCTCGGCGAGGATCGCCTCACCGTCCGCGTCGCTGCGCCGCTCCCGCACATAGGCGAGGTGCGTCTTGTACGGCTCCGTACGCGGCGGGTCCGGGGGGTTGTCCCGGTCCTGGCCGGCCGGAAAGCCGCAGCGGGGGCAGTCCCACGTATCGGGAACCTGCGCGTCGCTCGCGAAGCTCGGCTGGGTCTCGTGCCCGTTGGAGCACCAGAAGGAGAGGCGCAGCCGCGGCGCTGACTCACCGCGCTCGGCCTCGCCCATCGGCCCCGCCCCGACCCGGCTTCCCCGGATCGCGTTGCCACTTGCCACGGTCGTAACTCCCTGCGTGATGGCGCGGCGAAGCGAGTCGGCGTTCCGCTTCACTGCGAGCGCCTCAGTCTACGTAAGGCCCAACGCGCGTCCAGTGATTGGAGTTACCGCTCCCCCACCCAGACGCAAGCCCCATGATAGGCCGCACTGTGCTGCGCGTACCGGACATGGGGCCTTACGTGGGGAATACGCACCCGATGCGGGCGGATTGTCCGCCAGGGTCTTCCGCTCGGGTCAGCCCGACTTCATCATGACGCCGAGCGTGACGATGCAGACGGCCCAGAGCAGCCCGACCACGACGGTGATCCGGTCGAGGTTGCGCTCGGCGACCGAGGAGCCGCCGACGGAGGACTGCATGCCACCACCGAACATGTCGGAGAGACCGCCGCCCTTCCCCTTGTGCATCAGCACCAGCAGCATCAGCAACAGGCTGAAGACGATCAGGGCGATCGAGAACCCCAAAACCACGGCTGGACCAACTTCCTCGGATTCGGATGGGACGACGCGGGGCCCAGTTCAGGACTGGACCCCGCAAGGGTACGACGGATCGCGGCTAGCGCCTACTCACTGGTCGCGAAAGCGGATGATCTTGACGAACTCGTCCGCGTCCAGCGAGGCACCGCCGACCAGCGCGCCGTCGATGTCGGCCTGCGCCATGATCTCGGCGACGTTGCCCGACTTGACCGAGCCGCCGTACTGGATGCGGACCTGGTCGGCGACTTCCTGCGAGTACAGCTCGGCGAGCTTGCCGCGGATGGCGGAGCAGACTTCCTGGGCGTCCCCGGCGCCGCAGACCTTGCCGGTGCCGATGGCCCAGACGGGCTCGTAGGCGATCACGACGGACTCGGCCTGTTCGGCGGGCACGTCCTTCAGACCGCCCTCGACCTGGGCGAGGGTGTGGGCGACGTGGTTGCCGGCCTCGCGGACGGCCAGCTCCTCGCCGACGCACAGGATCGGCGTGATGCCGTGCTTGTACGCGGACTTGACCTTGGCGTTCACGATGTCGTCGGTCTCGTCGTGGTACTGCCTGCGCTCGGAGTGGCCGACCGCCACGTACGTGCACTTCAGCTTGGCCAGCATCGGGCCGGAGATCTCGCCGGTGTAGGCGCCGCCGTCGTGCGCCGAGATGTCCTGGGCGCCGTACTTGATCTTCAGCTTGTCGCCGTCCACGAGGGTCTGCACGGAGCGCAGGTCGGTGAAGGGCGGCAGGACGGCGGCCTCGACGTCCTCGTAGTCCGTGTCGGCCAGGGCGAAGGCGAGCTTCTGGACGTGGGCGATGGCCTCGAGGTGGTTGAGGTTCATCTTCCAGTTGCCCGCCATCAGCGGGGTGCGGCCTTTTTCAGCAGCGGTCATTGAGGGTCAGTCCTCCAGTGCGGCGAGGCCGGGGAGCGTCTTGCCCTCGAGGTATTCGAGGGAGGCGCCGCCTCCGGTCGAGATGTGGCCGAATGCCTTTTCGTCGAAGCCCAGGATGCGGACGGCCGCGGCGGAGTCGCCGCCGCCGACCACGGTGTAGCCCGGGGAGTCGAGAAGGGCCTGGGCGACCGCTTTGGTGCCCTCGGCGTAGTCGGGGTGCTCGAAGACGCCCATGGGGCCGTTCCAGAAGACGGTGGCCGCGTCGGTGAGCTTCGAGGCGTAGAGCGTGCAGGTCTCGGGGCCGATGTCCAGGCCCATCCGGCCGGCCGGCATGGCGTCCGCGGCGACGGCGGCGGGGTGGGCCGGCGCCTTCGTCTTCAGGTCCGGGAACTCCTCGGCGACCAGGGTGTCGACCGGCAGTACCAGTTCGACACCGCTCTTCTCGGCGCGCTCCAGGTACTCGGTGACGACGGACAGCTGGTCCTCCTGGACCAGCGACGTGCCGATCTCGTAGCCCTTGGCCTTGAGGAAGGTGTACGCCATGCCGCCGCCGATGAGGATGCGGTCGGCCTTGCCGAGCAGTTCGTCGATGACGGCGAGCTTGTCGGAGACCTTGGCGCCGCCGAGGGCGACGACGTAGGGCCGCTGGACGTCGTCCGTGAGCTTCTTCAGGACGCCGACCTCGGTGGCGATGAGGAAGCCCGCGGCGTGCGGCAGGCGGGCCGGGAGGTCGTACACGGACGCGTGCTTGCGGTGCACCGCACCGAAACCGTCGCCCACGTAGAGGTCGGCGAGGCCGGCCAGACGGTCGGCGAAGGCGCCGCGCTCGGCGTCGTCCTTGGCCGTCTCGCCGGCGTTGAAGCGCAGGTTCTCGAGGACCGCGACCTGTCCGTCGGCGAGGCCGGCGACGGTGGCGGTGGCGGAATCGCCGACGGTGTCCGTCGCGAACGCCACGTCGGCGCCGAGGAGTTCACCCAGGCGGGCGGCGGCCGGGGCAAGTGAGAAGGCGGGGTCCGGGGCGCCCTTGGGTCGGCCCAGGTGCGAGGCGACGACGACACGGCCGCCCGCCTCGGCAAGCGCCTTGACGGTGGGCAGCACCGCGCGGATGCGGCCGTCGTCGGTGATGGTGGTGCCGTCCAGCGGCACGTTGAGGTCGGCGCGGACGAAGACCCGCTTGCCCGCGACCCCTTCGGAGAGGAGTTCGTCGATCGTCTTCATGAAGGGACTCCTGGAGAAGAGCTTGTGATCACTCGTGATCACTCGTGATCGGAAGCGGTCGATCGCTCCGATACGTGCGTCAGGGCTCGGACAGCGCGTTGGCGCGCCGGCCGAGCCCTGCACTCATATCAGGCGGTCCGCTCCACGATCAGAGCTGGTTGCCGACGAAGACCGTGAGGTCGACGAGGCGGTTGGAGTAGCCCCACTCGTTGTCGTACCAGCCGATGATCTTCACGCTCGTGCCGTCCTGGACCATGGTCAGGGACGAGTCGAACGTGCAGGACGCCGGGGCGTTGACGATGTCGGAGGAGACGATCGGGTCCTCCGTGTACTCGAGGAGACCCTTGAGCTCGCCCTCGGCGGCCTTCTGGAAGGCGGCGTTGACCTCTTCCTTGGTGACCTCGCGGCCGAGCTCGACGACCAGGTCGGTGACCGAGCCGGTCGGGACCGGGACGCGCATCGCGATGCCGTCCAGCTTGCCCTCGAGCTGCGGCAGCACCAGGGCGGTTGCCTTCGCGGCACCGGTCGTCGTCGGGATGATGTTCTCGGCGGCGGCACGGGCGCGGCGCAGGTCCTTGTGCGGGAAGTCCAGGATGCGCTGGTCGTTCGTGTACGCGTGCACCGTCGTCATCAGACCCTTGACGATGCCGAAGTTCTCGTCGAGCACCTTCGCCATCGGCGCCACACAGTTGGTGGTGCAGGAGGCGTTGGAAATGACGTGGTGGTTCGCCGGGTCGTACTGGTCCTGGTTGACGCCCAGGACGATGGTGACGTCCTCATCCTTGGCCGGAGCCGAGATGATGACCTTCTTGGCGCCACCGGCGATGTGCTTCTCGGCGTCGGCCTTCTTCGTGAAGATGCCGGTCGACTCGATCACGATGTCGACGCCCAGCTCGCCCCAGGGAATGTCCGCGGGGTTGCGCTCGGAAAGCACCTTGAGCGTCTTGCCGTCGACGGTGATCGTGTCGGCGGTGTGGGAGACCTCCTGCTTGAGGCGGCCCAGAATGGTGTCGTACTTCAACAGGTGGGCAGTGGTCGCGGTGTCACCCAGGTCATTGACGGCCACGATCTCGATGTCTGCGCCCTGCTCCAGCAATGCGCGGAAATAGTTCCGGCCGATGCGGCCAAACCCGTTGATGCCTACGCGGATCGTCACGAACCGATCTCCTCGTTGGTACGCCGGCACAAGTCGCCGACGAGCTGTATGGGATGTCCCCGACCACCCCCGACCCTACCTCTCCGGCGCCACACCCGTGACATCGAGTCGGGCCATACCCGACAGGCCGACCCTTACCCGCCAGTAGGGTACGGACCGCCCAGACCCGGGGCCCCGTCCGGCCCGTCCACAAGGGCGACTTGACCAGGGGCGGAAGATTTTGCCGGTGTTCCCTCGCCGTGCCGGAGCCCGCGGATGAACCTCCCGCCCGCCTTCTCACCGACCGGCCTGCGGCCGACTGCGGCCGATCCGTGAGCGGGGACGCCGGAGGGCTTGGCGGTGGAGGTTCGTCCGGCGACGGAAGTTCGTCGGCAGGGCGTCGGGAAGCCTTGACGGCGGGACCCGGCAGAGCCCCCTCGGCGGGGCGCCGGCGACCGACCGGGCCGGATGGGCCGGATGGCCGGGTGGCCGGGTGGCCGGGTGGCCGGGTGGCCGGCGAGGCTGCTCCGTGCGGGAGGGCGTCAGCCGACGAGGTTGTCGGCGAGTTCCTCGCCGATGTTGGCCTCCGTGCTCGGGAGGCCGAGGTCGGCGGCGCGCTTGTCGGCCATTGCGAGCAGCCGGCGGATCCGCCCGGCCACGGCGTCCTTGGTCAGCGGCGGGTCGGCCAGCGCGCCCAGTTCCTCCAGTGAGGCCTGCTTGTGCTCCATGCGCAGCCGCCCGGCCGCGGCGAGGTGCTCGGGAACGTCGTCGGCGAGGATCTCCAGGGCGCGCTGCACCCGGGCGCCGGCGGCGACCGCCGCGCGGGCCGAGCGGCGCAGGTTGGCGTCGTCGAAGTTGGCCAGCCGGTTCGCCGTGGCGCGCACCTCGCGGCGCATCCGGCGCTCCTCCCAGGCCAGCACCGAGTCGTGCGCACCCAGCCGGGTGAGCATGGCGCCGATGGCGTCGCCGTCACGGACGACGACCCGGTCCACGCCGCGGACCTCACGTGCCTTGGAGGGGATGTGCAGACGGCGGGCGGCGCCGACCAGGGCGAGCGCGGCCTCCGGGCCGGGGCAGGTCACCTCCAGCGAGCAGGACCGACCCGGCTCGGTGAGGGAACCGTGCGCCAGGAACGCTCCGCGCCAGGCCGCCTCGGCGTCGCAGGTGGCCCCCGAGACCACCTGCGGGGGCAGACCGCGGATGGGGCGGCCCCGTCCGTCCACCAGACCGGTCTGGCGGGCCAGCTGGTCGCCGCCCGCGACCACCCGGACGACGTAGCGCGAGCCGCGGCGCAGCCCGCCCGGTGCCATCACGATCAGTTCGGAGCTGTGTCCGAAGATCTCCATGATGTCCCGCTTGAGGCGGCGGGCGGCCATCGCCGTGTCCAGCTCCGCCTCGATCACAATGCGTCCGCTCACCAGGTGGAGGCCGCCGGCGAACCGCAGAACGGCGGAGACCTCCGCCTTTCTGCAGCAGGTCCGCGTGACGGGGAGCCGGGAAACCTCGTCCTTCACCGCTGCCGTCATCGCCATGGGCCGATCCTTCCATGCATCCGAAAAATACGGTCGTACGCGGCGGCCAGCAGCTCCGGATCGTGCCGGGGGCTTCCGTCGGGCCGGGCCACCGGCGCCAGCTCGACCGCGGCGCCGAGCCGCTTGGCGGCGTCGGTCAGCAAGTCGCGGTCGGGCACGGCGGCCTCGTCGGCCAGCACCACGTCCAGGGCGAGTTTAGGGGCGTGTCGTCCCAAAACCTCCACATGACGCTGCGGGGAGAAGCCCTCGGTTTCTCCGGGCTGCGGGGCGAGGTTCAGGGAGAGCACCCGGCGCGCCTTGGTCCGGATGAGCGCGTCCAGCAGTTCAGGCACCAAGAGGTGCGGGATGACAGAGGAGAACCAGGAGCCGGGGCCCAGCACCACCCAGTCGGCGTCCAGGACCGCCTCGACCGCCTCGGGGACGGCGGGCGGGTCGTTCGGCACGAGGTGCACGGACTGCACCTCGCCGGGGGTGAGGGCGACGGTCGCCTGCCCGCAGACGGTCTCCACGGCCATGGGGCGCTGCGGGTCATGGCCCAGAACCCGGGCCTGGAGCTCCAGCGGTACGGCGGACATGGGCAGCACCCGCCCGTGCGCGCCGAGCAGCCGGCCCACCAGGTCCAGGGCCTGGACATGGTCGCCGAGCTGCTCCCACAGCGCGACGATCAGCAGATTGCCGACCGCGTGTTCGTGCAGCTCCCCCTTGGACTGGAAGCGGTGCTGGATGACCCGGGACCAGGTCTGGCCCCATTCGTCGTCGCCGCACAGCGCGGCCAGCGCCTTGCGCAGATCGCCGGGCGGCAGTACGCCCAGTTCGTCGCGGAGCCGTCCGCTGGAGCCGCCGTCGTCGGCCACGGTGACGACGGCGGTGAGGTCACCGGTGATCCGGCGCAGCGCGGCGAGCGAGGCGGACAGCCCCATGCCGCCGCCGAGGGCGACCACCTTGGGCTGGGTACCCCGGCGTCGCGGTCTGGCGCCGCGGATCTCGGCCGGCCGTCCGGCGCGCCCTTCGGGCATCGCCCGGCGCAGCCGGTACAGCCGCGGGGTACGTGCGGTCATTCCCGTCCCATGTCCCGGTGGACGACCACCGTCTCCACGCCCTCCGCGGCGAGTCGGGCGGCGAGCTTCTCCGACATGGCGACCGAGCGGTGCTTGCCGCCGGTGCAGCCGACGGCGATGGTCACATAGCGCTTGCCCTCACGGCGGTAGCCCGCGGCGATCAGCCGCAGCAGCTCGGCGTACCGGTCGAGGAACTCCTTGGCGCCGGGCTGGTTGAGGACGTACGCCGCCACCTCCTCGTGGCGGCCGGTGAACGGGCGCAGTTCCGGGACCCAGTGCGGGTTGGGCAGGAACCGCATGTCCACGACCAGGTCGGCGTCGACCGGGAGGCCGTACTTGAAGCCGAAGGACATCACGGTGGCCCGCAGTTCGGGCTCCTCGTCGCCGGCGAACTGGGCGTCCATCTTGGCGCGCAGTTCGTGCACGTTGAGGCTGGAGGTGTCTATCACCAGGTCGGCGTCGCCGCGCAGTTCGCGCAGCAGTTCGCGCTCGGCGGCGATGCCGTCGACGATGCGGCCGTCGCCCTGGAGGGGGTGCGGGCGGCGCACCGACTCGAAGCGGCGCACCAGGGCTTCCTCGGAGGACTCCAGGAAGACGATCCGCCGGGTGACGCCCCGGGTGTCGAGGTCGGCGAGGGATTCACGGAGGTTGTCGAAGAAGCGCCGGCCGCGGACGTCGACGACGACCGCGATCCGGGCCACATTGCCCTGGGAGCGGGCGCCGAGCTCCACCATGGTGGGGATCAGCGCGGGCGGGAGGTTGTCGACGACGAACCAGCCCAGGTCCTCCAGACACTTCGCGGCCGTGGAGCGGCCCGCCCCGGACATGCCGGAAATGATCACCAGCTCGGGGGTCGCCGCCTCGGAGGCCCCGGTTGTTTCCTTGCCCGTACTCACCTGTGCTCCGTCACCTGTTCCGTCGCCGTCGCCCTGCCGCGTCCCGGGACCTGCGTCCTGGCCGGGGCCCCGGACCTTATCCGCGCCCTTCTCCCGGGCCGCTTCCTGACCAGTGTCCTGGCGTGTCTCGTGCTCGGTCATCTCTCCAGCCCCCGTCGGTCGTCCGGGGCGCCCGTGGACACGGGCTCCCCGGGAGAAGCCCCGGACTTCCCGGGTTCTTCCACGTCGTCCATGCCATCCATATCAACCATGTCATCCATGTCATCCATGATCTCGCCCGTCGCCGTGTTCACGGCGGGACCGGCGGGGACCGCTCCGGCAAGAGCCGCGATGATCGTCTCGGCCGTCTTGCGGCCTATGCCGGGCACGTCGCAGATCTGCTCGACGGTCGCCGCCCGTAGTTTCCTCACCGAGCCGAAGTGCTTGATCAGCGCCTGCTTGCGGGTCTCGCCGAGGCCGGGCACGTCGTCCAGCGGACCGGACCGGAAGCGTTTGGCCCGCTTGACGCGCTGATAACCGATGGCGAAGCGGTGCGCCTCGTCCCGGACGCGCTGAAGCAGGTAGAGGCCCTCGCTGGTGCGGGGCAGCACCACCGGGTCGTCGTCGTCCGGCAGCCACACCTCCTCCAGCCGCTTGGCGAGGCCGCACACCGCGATGTCGTCGATACCGAGCTCGTCCAGGGCCCGGCGGGCCGCCGCGACCTGGGGGGCCCCGCCGTCGACGACCACCAGTTGGGGCGGGTAGGCGAAGCGCTTGGGGCGGCCGTCGTCCTCGGTGAGCGTGCTCGCGGAGGGTACGGCGGGACCGCCGGCGGTGCCGTCCGGGCCGGGGACACCCTCGGCGCCGGCGGTGCCGTCCGGGCCCGGGGTCCCGTCCACACCGGTCGCCTCACCGCCGGCCTCGGTCCCGGCACCGGCACCGGGCTCCTCGCCGTCGCTCCACTCGCCGGTCCGCTCCTTGTCGGCGAGATAGCGCCGGAAGCGGCGGGTGATCACCTCGTGCATGGACCGGACGTCGTCCTGGCCGGCGAAGCTCTTGATCTGGAAACGGCGGTACTCGCTCTTGCGGGCCAGCCCGTCCTCGAAGGCGACCATGGAGGCCACCACGTCGTCGCCCTGGAGGTGCGAGATGTCGTAGCACTCGATCCGCAGCGGGGCACTGTCCAGGCCGAGGGCCTCGGCGATCTCCTCCAGCGCGCGCGAGCGTGTGGTCAGATCGGAGGCGCGCTTGGTCTTGTGCAGGACGAGGGCCTGCTGGGCATTGCGCTCCACGGTCTCCATCAGGGCCCGCTTGTCCCCGCGCTGCGGGACCCGCAGCGAGACGCCCGAGCCTCGCCGCCCGGTGAGCCACTGCTGGACCGGCTCCACCGGGTCGGGCAGCGCGGGGACCAGGACCTCCTTCGGGACGGCGTCGCCGGTCTCCTCGCCGTACAGCTGCTGCAGGGCGTGCTCCACGAGGGCGCCGGTGGTGATCTCCTCCACCTTGTCGGTGACCCAGCCCCGCTGGCCGCGCACGCGTCCGCCGCGCACGTGGAAGATCTGGACGGCCGCTTCCAGCTCGTCCTCGGCGACCGCGATCAGGTCGGCGTCGGTGGCGTCGGTGAGTACCACCGCGCTCTTCTCCATGGCCTTCTTCAGCGCCCCGATGTCGTCCCGCAGGCGGGCGGCCCGCTCGTACTCCATCTCCTCGGCCGCCTCGGTCATCCGCTGTTCCAGGCGACGCAGATGGGTGCCGGTGCGGCCGGTCATGAAATCGCAGAACTCCTCCGCGAGTTCGCGGTGCTCCTCGGCGGAGATCCGGTCCACGCAGGGCGCCGAGCACTTGCCGATGTAGCCGAGCAGGCAGGGGCGGCCCGTGCGGGCGGCGTTCTTGAAGACACCGGCCGAGCAGGTGCGCACCGGGAACACCCGCAGCAACAGGTCCACGGTGTCGCGGATCGCCCACGCGTGCCCGTACGGACCGAAGTACCGGACACCCTTCTTCTTGTGACCGCGCATCACCTGCACGCGCGGGAACTCCTCGTTCATCGTCACCGCGAGGTACGGGTAGCTCTTGTCGTCCCGGTACTTGACGTTGAAACGGGGGTCGTACTCCTTG
The DNA here is from genome assembly GCF_042871645.1 of Streptomyces sp. NPDC005774. Taxonomy (NCBI): domain Bacteria; kingdom Bacillati; phylum Actinomycetota; class Actinomycetes; order Kitasatosporales; family Streptomycetaceae; genus Streptomyces; species Streptomyces sp. NPDC005774. Next base: position 194,189 of record NZ_JBIAIV010000005.1, read on the forward strand.
ATCCAGGAGTACTCCAGCTGGAGCGCCTCGACCTCCGTGGACACCACCGTCCACTCCACGGAGACGGCCGTGGTGACCATGGTGCGGGTGCGCGGGTGGAGCCCGGCGAGGTCCTGGAAGTAGTTCGCCAGGCGCTGGCGCAGGCTCTTCGCCTTTCCGACGTAGATCACCCGGCGGTGCTCGTCACGGAACCGGTAGACCCCCGGCGAGTCGGGGATCTCACCCGGTTTGGGGCGGTAGCTGGAGGGGTCGGCCATGTCTCACACCCTACTGGCGGGGACCGACACCACGGCGGGGCCGTGCGGCCACCGGCCGGGCATTGCTCCGGAACGGTTATGACCGGTGGGAAGCGGGAATGTGGGGGGTCCGGCCCTCGGGCGGGATGCCAGCAGTATGCGGACGCGGTCACGAGTCGGAGGGCTGGTCGGACAATGCGACAGACACGGATCGAGAAATCACGACGGCCGGCCGCCCGCGCCCGCCGGTACGCGGACGAGACGGCCGCTCTCCTCGACTCCCTCGACCCACGCGACCCCGACATCGTGCGCGCCAAGCGTCTGGGTCCGCGTCCGAGGAGCGGCCAGGACACGTCCGGCCAGTCGTAGGGAATCACGGGGAAGTCGCAGGGAAGTCTCGGGCAAGTCGCAGGGAAGCCCTTCGCAGCAGGGTGTCAGGGGCCGTGCCGGCCTTCGGGTCGGCACGGCCCCCGACGTGTGTGTACCACGCGTGCGCACTGCGCGGTGTCCGCTTGTTGGGCGTCAGGTGTTGTCGGGAATTGGTCAACACGCTTCAATGCGGGGGAACTCGGGGCCCTGAACGGCGGCGTACGGATGTGAAGACCCGTCCGCGCCGACGGGGGAGGGTCCCGGGGTGCGCCGAGCGAACGGCCTGACCAGCCGTTGTGGACATTCAGAGAAAGGCCCCTGCATGCCGCACGCCACACCGCACACGGACACGGACACCACCGCGAAACTGGACTCGGCCCTGCGCGGCGGCCCCTTCCATGTCGCCCTGCGGGCCGCGATAGCCGCCCGCGGCCTGCCGCTGCAACGGGTGCAGCACCATCTGTCGCGCCACGGCGTGAAGGTGGGGGTCACCAGTCTCAGTTACTGGCAACAGGGCGCCCGTCGCCCGCAGCGCGCGGAGTCGCTGCGGGCCGTACGGGCACTGGAGGAGATTCTGGAGTTGCCGGAGGAGTCGCTGATCCGTCTGCTCGCCGAGTCCGACGAGCAGACGCCGGACGACCGCCCCGCGGGCCGTTCCTACCGCTCGCTGCTCGAGGCCTCGGGCGTCCTCGCGGGGCTGCTGGCCGAGCTCGACGCCCCACGGGACAGTGGGCTGCAGACCCTGGGACACCACGAGCGGGTCCGGATCGGGGCGCACCGGGAGCTGGCGGAACGTGAGTCCCACCACATCGTGTGCGCGCACCGGGACGGCATCGACCGCTTCGTGGCCGTCCACCACGGCGACCCCGGTTCCGCACCGGCCCGGATGACCGTGCACTCCCTGGAGAACTGCCGCACCGGCCGCGTCCGCTGGCAGCAGGACACCGGTGTGCTCGCGGCCGAGCTGCTCTTCGACACGCGGCTGCGGGCCGGTGACACGTTCCTGTTCCGGTACGCCGTCGAGGACGGCACGGCCGGCGTCTCGCGCGAGTACCTGCACGGGACGGATTCCCCCGGCGGCCAGTACGCGCTCCAGGTGTGCTTCGACGCCGGGGCGCTCCCGGCGCGCTGCCACCGGTTCACCCAGCACTCCGCGGCGGCACCGCGCGGCGGCCGTCAGGAGCTGGCGGTCAGTGCTCTGCACCGCTCGGTGCACCTGGTCGAGCCGCGCGTGCGCTCGGGGTACGTGGGGATCGGCTGGGACTGGGACTGAGGCCCGGCTCGGAGCCGGACCTCAGTCCTGCGGCTCAGTCCTGCGGCTCAGGTCTGCGGCTTCGCGATGATCGTGCCGTTCTGAACCTCGACGGAGAGCCGTGTCAGCGGTGCCACCGCCGGCTCGCGCAGCACCTTGCCGGTGGTGGCGTCGAACTCGCTCCCGTGGCACGGGCAGATCAGCTTCGTCCCCTTCAGCTGGTTGATGGGGCAGCTCGCGTGCGTGCAGAGGGTGCTGTACGCCGTGAAGGAGCCCTCGTCGTCCCGGCTGACGACGACGTTGTGGTCCCAGTACAGCCTGCTGCTCCCCCGGGCGACCTCGCTCTCCGCGCCGAGTTCGACGGGCCCGGTCGGCGGCGAGGGCCTCTCCTCGCCTCCCCCGCAGGCGGTGAGGCCGAGTCCGGCCACAGGGGTGAGGGCCATGCCTCTCAGAACGGTACGGCGGCTCGCGGCGGATCGGCCGGACATGGGATCTCCACTGGTCGGACGGCGGTACGTGGCGACCTTATCGGGGGTGATCCCTCCGGTCGCCGGGCGGGGAGCGGGTGAGGTCGGTGGGCCGGGGCACGGTGCGCGCGAGAAACGTAAACGCTTGCGCAAACGTTTACGTCTGCCGCCGGATGGGATAGCTTCCCCGTCACGGAGCCGCGGCGGGACATCCGCGTCGGCCGGTACGCGAAGGGAGTGGGCGATGGCGACCATGACGGACGTGGCGCGGTGCGCCGGGGTCTCGGTCGCGACCGTCTCGCACGTCCTGAACGGCACACGGCCGGTCCTCCCGCACACCCGCCAGGCGGTCCTGGACGCCGTCGAGGAGCTCGGCTACACCCCGAACACCCTGGCCCGCTCGCTGGTGACCTCCCGGACCCGCTCGATCGGGCTCGCGGTCTCGGCGATCAGCAACCCGTACTTCACCGAAATCCTCCAGGGCGTCGAGGCAGCCGCCCTGGAGTACGGCTACAGCCTGCTCATCGCCGATCCGCACGACGACCCCGAGCACGAGCGCAAGGTCGTGCAGCTGCTGCACGAGCGGCGGGTGGAGGGCATGATCGTCGCGTCCTCCTCGCAGCCGCGCGGGCTGCTCGCCTACCTCGGGCGCCATCGTGTACCGGCCGTGTTCCTCGACCGGGTGGTCGAGGGCCCCGGGGAGGACGGCCCGCGCTTCGACCAGGTCTGCGCCGAGAACACGGAGCCGACGGCCCGGCTGGTCACGCACCTCGCCGGGCTCGGCCACCGCCGGATCGCCCTGGTCGCGGGGCGGCCCGGGTTCAGCACCACCGCCGAGCGGATCACCGGGTACCGGCAGGGCCTCGCGGGTGCGGGGCTGCCGTTCGACGCACGGCTCCTGGTGCACGGCGACTCCGAGTCGGCCGGCGCCGAACGGGCCACCGGTGACCTGCTCTCCCTCGGCGCTCCCCCGACCGCGCTGGTCACCGGGAACAACGCCATGACGATCGGCGCGCTGCGCGCCCTGCGCGCCCACGGGCTCTCCGTGCCCGGGGACATCGCGCTGTGCTGCTTCGACGACTTCGCCTGGGCGGACCTGTTCTCCCCCCGGCTCACCGCGATCGCCCAGCCCAGCAGGGACATCGGCGCCCGTGCCGTCCAGATGCTCCTGGACCGGCTCGCCGCGCCGGACCGGCCCGCTCGGACCGAGCGGCTCTCCTGCACCTTCGTGCACCGCACGTCCTGTGGCTGCCCGGACCCGCAGGACCTCCCGGAGCGGCCTGTCCAGTCCCCGTAGCCCCTACGGCCTCGGCACACACCGCAGACCCACCACAGCAGACCCGGTGACCGGCAACCCGACAAGCCGGTAACCCAGCAACCCGACAACCCGCGAAAGGGACTCCTCGTGATCGTCGTAGCCGGTGAGGCACTGATCGACCTGGTACCGCAGGGCGCGGGTGCGCTCGCGGCGCTGACGCCGGCGCTCGGCGGCGGCCCCTACAACACCGCGGTGGCGCTGGGCCGTCTCGGCTCCCCCACCGCCTTCTGCTCCCGGGTGTCCCGCGACGCCTTCGGCGAGGCGCTGCTGGACCGGCTGCGGGAGACCGGCGTGGTGGTGTCGTCGGTGCAGCGCGGTGACGAGCCGACGACGCTCGCCGCCGCCACGGTCGCGGCGGACGGCTCGGCGGTCTACTCCTTCTACGTGGAGGGGACGGCGGACCGGCTGTTCACGGTGCCGGCCGCGCTGCCGGCCGACACCCGTGCGGTGTCCTTCGGCACCTGCTCCCTCGTACTGGAGCCGGGGGCGACCGAGTACGAGGAGCTGATGCGCACCGCCCACGCGCGCGGTGTGTTCACCGCGTTGGATCCCAACATCCGGCCGGGGCTGATCCCGGACCCCGACGCCTACCGGGCCCGGTTCCTGAACTGGCTGCCGTCGGTGTCGCTGCTGAAGCTGTCCGAGGAGGACGCCCGGTGGCTCGGCGGCACGCCCTCGCGGTGGCTGGCGGCCGGTCCGGCGGCGGTCGTGGTCACCCGGGGCGGTGACGGGCTGACCGTGTTCACCCGGGAGGGCGGCGAGTGCTCCGTGCCGGGTGAGCGGGTCGAGGTGGTGGACACGATCGGCGCGGGCGACACCGTCAACGCGGCGCTGCTGCACGGCCTGGCGGCCCGGGGCGCGCTCAGCGGGCAGGGGGCGGCCGCGCTGGGCGCGGACGGCTGGCGGGAGCTGCTCGGCTTCGCGGCGCGCGCGGCGGCGATCACCTGCTCACGCGCGGGCGCGGAGCCGCCGTACGCCCACGAACTGGACGGCTGGGCCCCGTTCGAGGTGTGATCCGCCGGACAGACCGCACGCGACGGTAAGTGCCGTGAGCCTTCGACCCGTGCTCCGCGGGGTTCTCCCGCGGAGCACGGCTCGTCCATCGCCTTCGCACGGTCCGACCGGACGGATCCGGGTCCGCCGGGTCGTTCGTGCCGGGTTGGGCAGGTCAGGCCTTGGCCGTCCGGACCGTCCCCTTCCCGGCGGCCTTGACTGCGGTGGTCCTGGCTGCCGTCTTCTTCACCGGGGCCTTCTTCACCGTCGTCTTGCGCGGGGCCCGCACCGGGGCGGCGTCGCTGATCCGGTCCGCGCCGAGGACGTCCCGCAAAAACTTGCCGGTGTGGCTGGCCGGGACCCCGGCAACCTGCTCGGGCGTGCCCTCCGCGACGAGCAGGCCGCCGCCGGAACCGCCCTCGGGGCCCATGTCGACGACCCAGTCGGCGGTCTTGATCACGTCGAGGTTGTGCTCGATGACGATGACCGTGTTGCCCTTGTCGACCAGGCCGGACAGGACGGTCAGCAGCTTGCTGATGTCCTCGAAGTGCAGGCCGGTGGTCGGTTCGTCCAGGACGTAGACCGTGCGGCCGGTGGAGCGCCGCTGCAGCTCGCTCGCGAGTTTCACCCGCTGGGCCTCGCCGCCCGAGAGGGTGGTGGCCGCCTGGCCGAGCCGGACGTACCCCAGGCCGACGTCGTACAGCGTCTTCATGTGACGGGAGATCGACGGGACGGCCTCGAAGAAGTGCATGGCCTCCTCGATCGGCATGTTCAGGACGTCGGCGACGGACTTGCCCTTGTAGTGGACCTCCAGGGTCTCCCGGTTGTAGCGGGCGCCGTGGCAGACCTCGCACGGGACGTACACGTCCGGGAGGAAGTTCATCTCGATCTTGATGGTGCCGTCGCCCGCGCAGTTCTCGCAGCGGCCGCCCTTGACGTTGAAGGAGAAGCGGCCGGGCAGGTAGCCGCGGACCTTCGCCTCGGCCGTCTCGGCGAACAGCTTGCGGACGTGGTCGAAGACGCCGGTGTACGTCGCCGGGTTGGAGCGCGGGGTGCGGCCGATGGGCGACTGGTCGACGTGCACGACCTTGTCGACCAGGTCGTCGCCGTCCACGCGGGTGTGGCGGCCGGGGACGCTGCGGGCGCCGTTCAGTTCGCGGGCCAGGTGGGTGTACAGGATGTCGTTGACCAGCGTGGACTTGCCGGAGCCGGAGACTCCCGTGACCGCGGTGAACACGCCGAGGGGGAAGGACACCTCGATGTCCCGCAGGTTGTTCTCACGGGCGCCGTGCACCGTGAGGAGGCGCGACGGGTCGAGCGGACGGCGGACGTCCGGCAGCGGGATGGCCTTCCGGCCGGACAGGTACTGGCCGGTCTGCGACTCGGTGTTCTCGAGCAGCTCCTTCAGGTCTCCGCTGTGCACGACCTTGCCGCCGTGCTCACCGGCGCCCGGGCCGATGTCGACGATCCAGTCGGCGACCTTGATGGTGTCCTCGTCGTGCTCGACGACGATGAGCGTGTTGCCCATGTCGCGGAGCCTGATCAGAGTCTCGATCAGCCGGTGGTTGTCGCGCTGGTGCAGGCCGATGGACGGTTCGTCGAGGACGTAGAGGACGCCGACGAGGCCGGAGCCGATCTGGGTGGCCAGGCGGATGCGCTGGGCCTCGCCGCCGGAGAGGGTGCCCGCCGCGCGGTTCAGCGAGAGGTAGTCGAGGCCGACGTCGACCAGGAAGCGCAGCCGCTCGTTGACCTCCTTCAGCACTCGCTCGGCGATCTTCTTGTCGCGGGCGGAGAGTTTCATCGCGCCCAGGAAGTCCGCGCACTCGCTGATGGACATGGCCGAGACCTCGGCGATCGACTTCCCCAGGACCGTGACGGCGAGGATGACCGGCTTGAGGCGGGTGCCTTCGCACGAGGGGCAGGCGACCTCGCGCATGTAGCCCTCCAGGCGCTCGCGACCGGCATCGCTCTCGGCCTCGCTGTGCCTGCGCTTGACAAAGGGGAGGGCGCCCTCGAAGGCCGTCGTGTACCGGCGCTCGCGGCCGTACCGGTTGCGGTAGCGGACCTCGACCTGGGTCTTGTGGCCGTGGAGCAGGGCCTTCTTGGCGCGCTGCGGCAGGCCGGCGAAGGGGATGTCCGTGCGGAAGCCCAGCGCGTCGGCGAGGGCTCCGATCAGCCGGGCGAAGTAGTCCTTGGTGTGCCCGTGCGACCAGGGGTGGATGGCACCCTCGTCGAGGCTCTTGTCCGGGTCGGGGACGATCAGCTCCGGGTCGACCTCCATGCGCGTGCCGATGCCGGAGCATTCGGGGCAGGCGCCGAAGGGCGAGTTGAAGGAGAAGGAGCGGGGCTCCAGCTCCTCGAAGGACAGGTCGTCGTACGGGCAGTACAGGTGCTCGGAGAACATGCGCTCGCGCTCGGGGTCGTCCTCGGGGAGGTCGACGAAGTCGAGCACGACCATGCCGCCGGACAGGCCGAGCGCGGTCTCGACGGAGTCGGTGAGGCGGCGCTTGGCGCTGTCCTTCACCGTGAGGCGGTCGACGACCACCTCGATGGTGTGCTTCTCCTGCTTCTTCAGTGTGGGCGGGGTCGCGAGCTGGATGGTCTCGCCGTCCACCCGCGCACGGGAGTAGCCCTTGCTCTGGAGGTCGGCGAAGAGCTCGACGAACTCGCCCTTGCGCTCCTGTACCAGCGGTGACAGCACCTGGAAGCGACTGCCCTCCGGCAGCTCCAGCACCCGGTCGACGATGGCCTGCGGCGACTGACGCGAGATGGGCCGGGAGCACTGGGGGCAGTGCGGCTTGCCGATGCGCGCGAAGAGCAGCCGCAGGTAGTCGTAGACCTCGGTGATGGTGCCGACGGTGGAGCGCGGGTTGCGCGAGGTCGACTTCTGGTCGATGGAGACGGCCGGGGACAGTCCTTCGATGAAGTCGACGTCCGGTTTGTCCATCTGGCCGAGGAACTGCCGGGCGTACGAGGAGAGCGACTCCACGTAGCGCCGCTGTCCCTCGGCGAAGATCGTGTCGAAGGCCAGCGAGGACTTGCCCGACCCCGACAGGCCCGTGAAGACGATGAGCGAGTCGCGCGGGAGGTCGAGCGAGACATTCTTGAGGTTGTGCTCGCGCGCTCCACGGACGATGAGACGGTCGGCCACGCGGGTCCGCACCTTTCTGAGAGGGGTGACAGGGGCAAGGCCCCCGTGTCTTCTCACACTAGGGCGAGCCACTGACAACGCCGGTCGGATTCACGGGTTGACAACAATCCCCGGCTCTCCAGCATGCCCGACGCCGCGCCCGAGTTTATAGCACGTGTATTCGATTTACGGCCTTCCTTCACCACCTTCACCCGAAGGTGTGACGGGGCTAGGGTCGGCACCATGATTGATCACGCCCATGACCTGGCGTCCGTACACGGCGCGACCGAACGGCTGCTCCGCGCTGTCGCCGCACTGGACAACGCCGCTGTGACGCAGGCGTCACGGCTTCCGGGCTGGACCCGTGGACATGTACTGGCTCACCTCGCGCGCAACGCGGACGCCTTGGTGAACGTCCTGGAGGGGCGCCCGATGTACGTCTCCGCCGCCGCTCGGGAGGCCGACATCGAGCGGGACGCCCCGCGCCCCCTCGACGTCCAGCTCGCCGACGTACGGGAGAGCGCGGCCCGTTTCCAGGAGATGGGCACGGTCCCGGCAGACTGGTCGCGCACGGTGGAGCTGCGCAACGGGGTCACCGACCGGGCGGAGCGGCTGCCCTTCCGGCGCTGGGTCGAGGTGGAGCTGCACCACGTGGACCTCGGCATCGGTTACGATCTGGAGGATCTGCCGGCGGATTTCACCGAGCGGGAGATCCGCTTCCTGAAGGCGCGGTTCAGCGGCCACCGGGATGTGCCCACGACGCGGCTGAGCACCGCCGACGGCCGGACCTGGACCACGGGCGGTGGGGCGCCGGGCGACCCGGTCGCGGTCGAGGGTCCGGCCGCCGAGCTGCTCGGCTGGCTCGCCGGGCGCCGTGACGGCTCGGGGCTGACGGTGACGTCCGGCGCCCTGCCCGCCCTTCCCCCGCTATAGGCTGGCCGCCATGACGTACAGCGGGCGTGTGACGGTCGGCGGACCGGCCGATGTGCACGAACTCAAGGACCTGATGATCACCAAGGCCGCCGTCGGGCCCATGAACAACAACGCCTATCTCCTGCGCTGCCGGGCCACCGACGAGCAGCTGCTGATCGACGCGGCCAACGACGCGGACACCCTGCTGGGCACGATCGGTGACGACGGCATCGCGTCCGTCGTCACCACGCACCGGCACGGCGACCACTGGCAGGCGCTTGCCCGGGTGGTGGCGGCCACCGGGGCCCGCACCCACGCGGGCCGGGAGGACGCCGAGGGCATTCCGGTGCCGACGGACGTCCTGGTCGACGACGGCGACACGATCCGGGTGGGGCGGGTGGAACTCACCGCGCGCCATCTCGTCGGCCACACGCCCGGCTCGATCGCCCTCGTCTACGACGATCCGCACGGGCATCCCCATGTGTTCACCGGGGACTGCCTGTTCCCGGGCGGTGTGGGCAACACCCACAAGGACCCGGAGGCGTTCGCCGCCCTGATCCATGACGTCGAGACGAAGATCTTCGACGTGCTCCCCGACGAGACCTGGGTCTACCCCGGGCACGGCAACGACACCACGCTGGGCGCCGAGCGCCCGCAGCTGCCCGAGTGGCGCGCGCGGGGCTGGTGAGCGGCGGCCGGCTGCACGGCACCGGTACCGGCCCGGGTGAGCCCTGTCCTCCGGGGTGGATTTCAGGAGGCGGGGCTTACGCCCGTGCCCGTCCGGCGCCGGCCAGCGCCGCGATCCGCTCCACCGCGAACACGTACCCCTGCACCCCGCATCCCGCGATGACCCCGTCGGCCCGCAGCGAGACGTAGGAGTGGTGCCGGAAGGACTCCCGCCGGTGGATGTTGGAGATGTGGACCTCCACCACGGGCAGGCCGTCGCAGGTGTTGAGGGCGTCCAGGATAGCGACGGAGGTGTGCGAGTAGGCACCGGGGTTGATCACGATGCCGCAGTGGTTCAGCCTCGCCTCGTGGATCCAGTCCACCAGCTCGCCCTCGTGATTGGACTGCCGCAGGTCCACCGTGCCTCCGTGGGCGCCTGCCGCCCCGGCGCACAGTGCCTCCACGTCGGTGAGCGTCTCGGAGCCGTAGATCTCCGGCTGACGCTGCCCGAGCAGGTTCAGATTGGGGCCGTTGAGAATCATGATCGGGGCATCGGCCAGGCTGCGGTGCACAGTTCCTCCGGTCCGTTCGGAAAAGGTCGGGGGTTGCGGCGGCCGTCACCGGGACGCCGCTCGGACCGGTCTATCACGGTCCCGCAGGCGATTGTCCCGGACCCCGTGAGCCACCCGGGCCCGGTGAGCCAACGGAACCGCCTCCGGGTGGGGGTGTGCCGGAGCATGGGTCTGCGCCGGACACGTCCCCGCCCGGAGGCGGTTTCCGAAGTCGGTACTACGGGTTGATCGCCAGTTCGAGATAGGCCGCGAGGATCACCAGGTGCACCCCGCCCTGGAGTGGTGTGGCCCGGCCGGGGCGAACGGTCAGGGCGCCGACCACCACCGTCAGGGTGAGCAGCACCAGATGGGTGTTGCCGAGACCCAGGACGAGTGGGCCGGAGAGCCAGAGGGAGGCTATCGCGACCGCGGGGATGGTCAGGCCGATGCTGGCCATCGCCGAGCCGAGCGCGAGATTCACACTGGTCTGCACCCGGTTGCGATGCGCCGCGCGCACTGCGGCGATGGTCTCGGGAAGCAGGACCAGCAGCGCGATGATCACACCGACGACGGCGTGGGGCAGCCCGGCCGACTTGACACCGGACTCGATGGCGGGCGAGACGCCTTTGGCCAGGCCGACCACTCCGACCAGGGCCAGGCCGAGCAGCCCGAGGCTGATCATGGCGGTGCGGGTGGAGGGCGCGTCCGCGTGGTCGTCCTCCGGGTCCACGACCGGCTTGGGCTTGCCGGGCTTGACCACGGGCAGGAAGTAGTCACGGTGCCGGACGGTCTGTGTCGCGACGAACAAGCCGTAGAGGATCAGCGAGGTGACCGCGGCGAAGGTGAGCTGCACCCCGGAGAATTCCGGGCCCGGCTTGCTGGTGGTGAACGTCGGCAGCACCAGGGTGAGGCCCGCCAGTGTGGCCACCGTGGCGAGCGCCGCGCCGGCGCCTTCCGGATTGAAGGTGGCCGTGCCGTGCCGCAGCGAGCCGACCAGGAGACTCAGGCCGAGGATGCCGTTACAGGTGATCATCACGGCCGCGAAAACGGTGTCCCTGGCCAGGGAGGCGGTATCGGACCCGCCGTCGATCATCAGGGTGACGATCAGCGCGACCTCGATGATCGTGACGGCGACCGCGAGGACCAGTGAGCCGAAGGGTTCACCGACCCGGTGGGCCACCACCTCCGCATGGTGCACCGCGGCCAGCACGGCGGCCGCCAGCACCACGACCGCCACGGCGATGACCGCGCCGGACAGTTCGCTTCCCCAGGTCAGGGCCAGGAGGACCACCGCGAGCACGGGCACCAGGTTCGTCCACCGCTCGCCGATCGTTCTGAACCAACCGATCATGCGCGGCTCTCAGACGTGAAGGAACCCTGGCCTTCGGTCACTCGACGCTCTGTGGACTCGCTCGTCGTGCTGATCATTTTCACATCCACACCATCACCGGATATCAGTTCGTGCGAGCGGTCCCGCCGCTGTCCGGCGGCTCCGATCCCTTGCGTGTGCCTTGTCGTTCCGAGGTTGTCGTTGTCGCGCATGATCTCCTCTACTGACCGGAGGGACGGCCCTTGACGGACGGCGACGAGCATGACCGGCCGCCCTTTTACCGGTTGTGGTGGTCCGGCACGAGACGGACAGATGCAGGGAGCGGTACGCGACTCCGCGTCGCGCCCGCTCCCGGGGGTTGCCTGTCCCTTTCCGGACGGACGGGTCAGGCGTCGATGCTGTCCTTGGCGGTGCCCTCGTCCCGGCCAGCCTCGGCCTGGTCCTTCAGGGCCTGCTTCTTGGAGGCCCTGAGGCTGGTGATCGTCGTGACGATCAGGACGCCACAGATGACGCCCAGCGACACCGGGATGCTGATCTCCGGAACATGGACCCCGGACTCGTGCAGCGCGTGCAGCACCAGCTTCACACCGATGAAGCCGAGAATGATCGACAGTCCGTAGGACAGGTGGACCAGCTTCCGCAGCAGACCGCCGATGAGGAAGTACAGCTGCCGCAGACCCATGAGGGCGAACGCGTTAGCGGTGAACACGATGTACGGATCCTGCGTCAGACCGAAGATCGCGGGGATCGAGTCGAGCGCGAAGAGCACGTCCGTGGTGCCGATGGCGAGCATCACGACCAGCATCGGGGTCATGACCCGCTTGCCGTTCTGCTCGATCCACAGCTTGGTGCCGTGGTACCGGTCGGCCACGCCGAACCTGCGCTCGGCGGCCTTGAGGAGCTTGTTCTCCTCGAACTCCTCGTCCTCCTCGTCGGCACGGGCCTCCTGGATGAGCTTCCAGGCCGTGTAGATCAGGAAGGCACCGAAGATGTAGAAGACCCACGAGAAGCTGGCGATGATCGCGGCGCCCGCGACGATGAAGATCGTCCGCAGCACCAGGGCAATGAGCACACCGACGAGGAGCACCCGCTGCTGGTACTGCGACGGCACCGCGAACTTCGCCATGATCAGGACGAAGACGAACAGGTTGTCTACGCTCAGTGACTTCTCGGTGATATAGCCGGCGAAGAACTCTCCCGCGGGTTGCCCCCCGCCGAAGACCAGCAGGCCGAGCCCGAAAATCACGGCGAGGGCGATCCAGACGATGGTCCAGATCCCGGCTTCCTTGATGGAAACATCGTGCGGCTTGCGGCCGATGAAGAAGTCGATCGAGATGAGGGCGACAAGCCCCAGGACAGTAAGGACCCAAAGGGTCGAGGAAACATCCACTGCGCCTCCGGCAGATACGTCTCACGGAAAATGTCAGCGTCGTCGCTGCCGGAGGTCTCTTCCACCCAGGTCTTCAGCACTTGTGAGCGCCGGAACAGACCTATGGGCCGACGCCCCGGGATCAGGCCTGATCCGTATTGACGAGGTCGCCGCACAGACGGGGAGTACTCCCCTCCGTGTGCAAAACTTTACCCCCATCACCAAGGATTGGTAAAGAGCGAGGTAAAAGAAATCCCAAAGCGCCAGGTGGAAGGCGGTCTTACGCGGGCATGGTCCAGGAGATGGGACGCCACCGCGGCGTTTACGGACGCACGGTCACGGGTTCGCGGTCAGGGGCGCCATGTCCGGCGGGCCTCGGCGACCCGGGTGAGCACCTGCTGGAGGACCTGGCTCCCCGGGGGCACGAGCGGGGGCTCGTACGTCCAGGCGTGGCCGACCCACGGATCGGCCAGATGACTGTCGGCCACCGGCGTCAGCCGCAGCAGGGAGCGCCACAGAGGGTCGAGCAGCGGACCGTACCCGGCGGACTCCTCACGGTCGGCGACCATCATCAGGTGGACGCCGACGGACGGGCCCTCGTCGGCGAGGTAACGCAACTGGTTCACGGCACGGTCGTCGAAACCGTGCGGGAAGTCGTTGACGATCAGTAGCTGCTGGGAAGTGTCGAAGCCGGACGGCAGCGCGTCGGCGGCTCCGCCGCGCAACGCCATCTGCACCAGGTCGACCCGCTGCGTGAGCCGGCCCAGGACGTCCGCGACGCCCGCCGCGCCCCGGGCGGGCGGGGCCGCCAGTACACCGCTCCGCGTCAGCGGTATCAACGACTGCGCGCCCGATCCAGCCGGGTCGACGACGTGCACGGTGAACTCGCCCGCCGGGTAGACGGCGAGCAGGCGTGCCGCATGGGTCACCGCCGTCTCCATGGCGAGACGCCGCATGTCATGGGTATCGGTGAACGACTCGTCCAGGGTGTCGGTACGGCCGCTGTCGATCCACAGGCCGCGCTCCAGCGGCAGCCGGAGCAGCATGGGGATGCGGATCCGGTCGGCCTCGGGCAGCCGGAGGTCGCCCAGGCGCAGCGCCATGGGAATCTCCATCGGCACCCGGTAGGCGTGCCAGACGGGGTTGTCCCAGCGGGCGTACGCCGGGGGCAGGGCGGGTTCGACGACCTCGGCCTCGGCGACGAGCTGGGTGAGGTCACGGTCGAGGGCCTCCCTCGCCCGGTCGACGAGCTGGGCCTGCCGGGCCCTGGCCGCCTCGCGCGCGGCGTCGGCCTGGCCGCCGACCCGGCTGCGCGGGTCGGACAGGACCTGCTCCAGCTCCTTGTCCATGCGGGACTCGGCGAAGTCGACGGCGCTGCGGTAGGCGGCGGCGGTGCGGGCCAGGTCCTCGAACATGCCCCAGACCTGGTTGTAGAGCCGCTCCTCCATGGACCAGCCGGTCGCGTCGCCCGCGACGGGCTGCGCGGGCTGTCCCGGCGGGGCCGGGGGCGCGGTCGGCGGGGGCGGTGGCGGGGCCGCGTTCCGCCGGCGGGGGTGGCTGTAGTCGATCGGACCGCCGGCCGTCGCCGCGGACGGATCCTCGGCTCCGCCGGGATACGCCGGCTGCGGTCCGCCCTGGCCCGGCGATCCGGCCGGCCGGCCGCCGTACGCGGGCGGCACGGGGCCGGGGGCGCCCTGGGGCGCGGTGTCGGCGCTCTGGTCGGGGTGGCGGGCCGGGGCGGTCGCCTGGTGTGAGCGGTCGCTCTCGGAGGGGCGGGGCGGTGGCACCTGCACGGAGCGGGCGAGGCCCCTGGTGACCGCTTCCTCGATGTGGCCCGCGAGCTGCTGCGCCTGGGGCAGTGCCTGGTCGGTGAAGAGTTCGGCCAGGCCGCCGGCGTACCCCTGGCCGACCGCGCGCACCTTCCAGGCTCCCTGGCGCCGGTAGAGCTCGAGGGCGATGACGGCTGTTTCGGCTTCCAGGCCGGTGATGGTGTAGCTGGCCACTTCGGTGCCGTCCAGCCCGGTGACCGCGACGAAGGGCGCGGCGACGGCGCCGAAGCGGGTGGGGCCCTGGCCGGCGACGGCGGGCAGGGCGAGCAGCACGCCGACGCGGTGGACCGCGTCGGCCAGGGCGTCCAGGTCCACCGCGAGCCGGTGGTCGGACGCGGCCTGCCGCGACACCTCCAGGCCGGGCCGGGTGGGCGCGCCCGGGTGGGCCACCCACTCCGCCCCGTGGATCCTGCCGTCCTCGTCGCCGAGCGCGGCCACGGTCACGACCGGCGTGCCGGCTGAGATCCGGATCTCGAGACGGGACTGGGAGAGGGGGTGGTTCTGTCCCCGCACCAGCTCAGCCGTCATCGCCCTCGTCCCCCTGTGTCGCGTGCTTCGCGTGTCGCTGTGTCGCGTGCTTCGCGTGTCGCTGTGTCGCGTGCTTCGCGTGTCGCTCGTGTTCTGCCGTGTGTGACGTGCCGCCGGCGACCTGCCGCTCACCGCGTCACAGGTGACGCTCCGGGCGCCGCTCACCGGCCCCGACGGGGCCGGCCGGCGCTACGGGTGCTGCGGGGCTGCGGACGCTCAGAGCACCGGCAGGATCGCCGGCATGAGGTCCTGGAAGGTGCGGCCGTTGGCCGGGTTGCCGAGGGCCGTCATCGTCCAGCCCGTGCCCGAGCGGTGGACCTTCGCCATGAGCTGGGCCGTGTAGGAGCCGCCGCCGGCCAGCGTGTAGCGGGCGAGTTCCTCCCCGTTGGTCTCGTCGACGAGACGGCAGAACGCGTTCTGCACCTCCTGGAAGGTCTGGCCCGTGAAGGAGTTCACGGTGAAGACGATCTGGTCGATGTGGACCGGGACACGGGACAGGTCGACGAGGATGGCCTCGTCGTCGCCGCCCTGGCCGACGCCGCCGACGAGGTTGTCGCCGGTGTGTCGCACGGAGCCGTCGTCACTCACCAGGTGGCGGAAGAAGACGACGTCGACCGGCTGCTTGTCCGCGAACAGGACGGCGGAGGCGTCCAGGTCGATCTCCCGGGTACGCGAGCCGAACAGGCCGCGGCGGGGGGCCGCCTGCCAGCCGAGACCCATACGGACCGCGGTCAGGCTGCCGCCGTCGTTCTTCTGCAGACTGATGGCCTGACCCTTGGTCATGTTGACGGTCACGCGCTGATTCCCCTCTCGGACTTTCCCCTGTTGCCGCGAAACCGCGGATGACCAGAACCCTACGCAGGAGCACCGACGGTGCCGCACCCCGGTTCGCACTTTGTGTCGGTCTTGCAACACAGCCCGTGCCGGACGGGCGCCGGGCCGGAACACGACGCCGTCAGGACAGACCCACCTCCCGCATCTGCCGCAACTCCTTCTTCATCTCGGAGACCTCGTCGCGCAGCCGGGCCGCGATCTCGAACTGGAGGTCCGCGGCGGCGGCCCGCATCCGCGCGGTGAGCTCCTCGATCTGCTCGGCGAGCTCCGCCGCGGGCCGGTCGGTGGGTACCGGCTCGGCACCCTTGGCCCTGCCCTTCGCGCCCTTGGCCGCCTTGGTGCCGAGTGCGGGCACGGGGGCCTTGGTCCCGCCGCCGTCCTTCTTGGCCTGGCGGTAGCCGGAGCCCAGCAACTGCTCGGTGTCGATGTCCTCGCGGGCGATCTGCGAGACGATGTCGTTGATCTTCTTGCGGAGCGGCTGGGGGTCGATGCCCTTCGCCCGGTTGTAGGCGACCTGCTTCTCCCGGCGGCGGTTGGTCTCGTCGATGGCCTTCTCCATCGCCGGGGTGATCTTGTCCGCGTACATGTGGACCTGGCCGGAGACGTTGCGCGCGGCACGGCCGATGGTCTGGATCAGGGAGGTGCCGGAGCGCAGGAAGCCCTCCTTGTCGGCGTCGAGGATCGCGACCAGGGACACCTCGGGCAGGTCGAGTCCCTCACGCAGCAGGTTGATGCCGACGAGGACGTCGTACTCGCCGCTGCGCAGCTCCCGGAGCAGCTCGACGCGGCGCAGGGTGTCGACGTCGCTGTGGAGGTAGCGCACCTGGATGCCGAGTTCGAGGAAGTAGTCGGTGAGGTCCTCGGCCATCTTCTTGGTGAGCGTGGTCACCAAAACGCGCTCGTCCTTCTCGACGCGCGAGCGGATCTCGTGCACCAGGTCGTCGATCTGGCCCTCGGTGGGCTTGACGACGACCTCGGGGTCGACCAGGCCGGTGGGGCGGATGATCTGCTCGACGACGCCGTCCGAGCGGGAGAGCTCGTACTGGCCGGGGGTGGCCGACAGGTACACGGCCTGGCCGATGCGCTTTTGGAACTCCTCCCACTTCAGCGGGCGGTTGTCCAGGGCGGAGGGGAGCCGGAAGCCGTGGTCGACGAGGGTGCGCTTGCGGGAGGCGTCGCCCTCGTACATGGCGCCGATCTGCGGCACGGTGACGTGCGACTCGTCGATGACCAGGAGGAAGTCCTCCGGGAAGTAATCCATCAGGGTGTTCGGCGGGGAGCCGGGCAGGCGGCCGTCGAAGTGCATCGAGTAGTTCTCGACGCCGGAGCAGCTGCCGATCTGGCGGAGCATCTCGAGGTCGTAGGTGGTGCGCATCCGCAAACGCTGGGCCTCCAGGAGCTTGCCCTGCTTCTCCAGCTCGGCGAGGCGCCCGGTGAGTTCCCTCTCGATGTCGCCCACGGCCCGCTCCATGCGTTCGGGGCCGGCGACGTAGTGGGAGGCCGGGAAGACGTACAGCTGCTGGTCGTCGCTGATGATCTCGCCGGTGACCGGGTGGAGCGTGGAGAGCGCCTCGATCTCGTCGCCGAACATCTCGATGCGGACGGCGAGCTCCTCGTAGACCGGGAAGATCTCGATGGTGTCGCCGCGGACGCGGAAGGTACCCCGGGTGAAGGCCAGGTCGTTGCGCGTGTACTGGATGTCCACGAAACGGCGCAGCAACTCGTCCCGGTCGAATTCCTCGCCGACGCGGAGCGGCACCATGCGGTCCACGTACTCCTGCGGGGTGCCGAGGCCGTAGATGCAGGAGACGGAGGCGACCACGATGACGTCGCGGCGGGTGAGCAGGGAGTTGGTGGCGGAGTGGCGCAGCCGCTCGACCTCCTCGTTGACCGAGGAGTCCTTCTCGATGTAGGTGTCCGACTGCGGGACGTACGCCTCGGGCTGGTAGTAGTCGTAGTACGAGACGAAGTATTCGACCGCGTTGTTCGGGAGCAGTTCACGGAACTCGTTGGCCAGCTGGGCGGCCAGAGTCTTGTTCGGCGCCATGACCAGGGTGGGCCGCTGGAGCTTCTCGATCATCCACGCGGTGGTGGCGGACTTGCCGGTGCCGGTCGCGCCCAGGAGGACGACGTTCCTCTCGCCGGCTTCGATGCGCCGGGCGAGGTCGGCGATGGCCGTCGGCTGGTCGCCGCTGGGCTGGTAGGAGCTGACGACCTCGAAGGGCGCCACCGTGCGTTCGATCTGGGAAACGGGCCGCATGCCACCCACCGTACGACCCCCTACTGACAACGGGTCCCGGTCAGCGTTTCTGCGGGGTGCGGGCGCGGTGCTCGACGGGGCCGCGGGCGCGCAGGCGTGTCGGGCGCGTCGGGGAGGAGTGGCGCCGGGGGTGGGCGGGAATGCCGGGTTTGTGCTCGACGGGTGCCGGGCCGGGCCGGCCCGTGATCATCAACGGGTCGAAGATCACCACGATGCCGGCCAGGACCAGGAGGGCGAGCGGGCCGAGCATCATGGGGGCGAGCAGCGTGGCCGCGGATTCTCCCGTGGAGGGGGCGGCCGTCCCGTGGACGTGGACCTCCAGGGCGGCCATGCCGGTGTAGTGCATGCCGGTGACCGCGAGACCCATGACGACGCTCGCGCCCACGCTCCACAGGAAACCCTTGGCCTGCGCGGCCGCCCACAGGGCGGCGGTCGCGGCGGCCATCGCGATGGCGACGGACGCGGCGACGGTGAAGGTGTTGTACTCCAGCTGTCCGTCGAGGCTCATGCTGGCCATGCCCAGGTAGTGCATGGAGGCGATACCGAGGCCGGTGATGGTGCCGCCGGTGAACAGGGCCGTTCCGGTGGCACCCCGGTAGCCGACGATGAAGATCCCGATCCCCACCATGACGACGGCGACGGCCAGACTGGCGAACGTCATCAGGCGGTCGTAGTGGATCGGCGTGCTCTCGATCGTGAAGCCCATCATCGCTATGAAGTGCATCGTCCATATGCCGGATCCGATGGCCGCCGAGCCCAGGGCGAGCCAGCCGGGGCGCCACGACCCGGCCACGACGAGCGGCCGGGTGGCACATCTCAGCCCCAGGGCGCCGCCGAGGCAGGCCATGAGGAAGGCCACCACCGGTGTGACCAGACCGTAACTGAATCCGTCGACCGTGCTCTGCATGCGCGGCTGTCCTTCCACTCTTTGCGTCCCGGAATTTCGGTTGTGAACCCCCTCCCAGAACCGCGTTGGCGGTCAGGGTTGACGCAGAGAGTATGACCTCACCGGAATGGCCGAACGGCCATCCGGAAAAGAAACACATCCTTGCCCCACTTGTGCGGCACCAGTGTGCGCAGTTGGGACGGGCCTGTTCAATTTGTGGTCATCCTGCGCCCGCCCTTCGTCAACTCTCTGATGTCAGAGTTGAGCTGTCCGTGACATTCCGACCGGGTGATAATCCGACCATCCGGCACCGACCGACCGGTGAGGATCCGGCCGTCCGGCGAGGATCCGCCTTCCCGCCGATGGCCCGACCCGCTCGACGGCCCGGCCCGCTCGACGCGAGGAGTACGCATGCACGCACGCACCGTTGCCGCCTCGATCACCTCACTCCTGGGAACCGCCGCTCTCCTTCTCACCCTCTCCCCCGCGCGTGCCACCGGCAGTGACACACTCCCCCTGGTCGTCGCCCACCGGGGCGCCTCCGGGTACGCACCCGAGAACACTCTCCCGGCCGCCGACAAGGCGGCGGAGCTCGGCGTCGACTGGGTGGAGAACGACGTCCAGCGCACCCGCGACGGTGAACTCGTCGTCCTGCACGACGACAGCCTGGCGCGGACCACGGACGTCGAGGAGATCTTCCCCGGCCGGTCGCCCTGGAAGGTGAAGGACTTCACCGCCGCGGAGATCGCCCGGCTGGACGCGGGCAGCTGGTTCGGTCCCGCGTTCGCGGACACGCGCGTGCCGACGCTGGAGCAGTTCGTCCGACGGCTCGAGCAGCACGGCCAGAAACTGCTCCTGGAGATCAAGAACCCTCAGCTGTACCCCGGCATCGAGGGCGAGACCCTGAAGGTCCTGAGCAATGAGGGGTGGCTCGACCGCGCGCATCTGAGCAACCGGCTGGTCGTGCAGAGCTTCAGCGCAGACAGCGTGCGGACGGTTCACGAGCTGAAGCCCGGGGTGAAGACCGGCTTCATCGGTGCGCCTCCCGTGAAGGACCTGCCCGTGTACGCGGACTTCGCCGACCAGATCAACCCCTCGCACACCTCCTTGTCCGCCGGTTACGTCACCGCCGTCCAGGGCTTCCGGGGACCGCACAGCACACCTCTGGAGGTCCTCACCTGGACGGTGGACGACGCGGCCGCGGCCCGGCGGGCCGCCGGATTCGGGGTCGACGGGATCATCAGCAACAAGCCCGACGTGGTGCGGGACGCGGTGGGCGGCTGATCTCTCCCCGCCCCTTCGTGCCCCCCTTGCGCCCGATCGCCTCCGGCCCCTCGCTCTTCGCGTCCGGCGTTGTCGGTGGCGGGCCGTACGGTGGGGCGCATGGACAGCCATGGGCGGTACGAGCGGCGGGTCGTGTGGGCGGTCGTCGAGACGGGCATCGGCCCGCTGCTGCTGGCCGCGACCCGTGAGGGTCTGGTCAACATCGTGTTCCACGCCACGGACGAGGTGCGCGACAGCGCGCTGGAACGACTGGCGTCCCGGCTCGGCACCGAGCCCGTCGGGGAGCCCGGCTCCCCTCTGCTCACCGAGGCGATACGCCAGGTCGAGGCGTACTTCGCGGGCGAGCGGCGCGATTTCGACCTGCCTCTGGACTGGTCGCTGATCTCCGGCTTCCACCGGGAGGTCCTGAGCGAGCTGGCCTCCGGCGTGCCGTACGGCACGGTCGTGGGGTACGGCGATCTGGCCGGCCGGGTCGGCCGGCCGGAAGGCGCCCAGGCCGTCGGCACGGCGATGGGAGCGAACCCCCTGCCGGTGGTCGTGCCCTGTCACCGGGTCGTGGAGAGGGACGGCGGCATCGGTGGGTTCGGGGGCGGGCTGGAGACCAAGCGCCGGCTGCTCGCCCTGGAGGGTGTGCTGCCGGAGCCCTTGTTCTGACAGGTGGTCAGTCGTAGTGCCGTGCCTCGAACACATTCCCGTCGGGGTCCCGGAAGTAGAAGCTGCGCCTGGCGAGGCCGCGGGCGCCGAAGGAATCGTGCGAGAGGTCCGTCATGGGTACGGACTGTTCCTCGAGACGGCTGCGGAGAGCGTCGAAGTCGTCGGCGGACAGCGACAGACAGACGTGATTGACGGGGTGGCCGGAGGCTTCGGCGGCGCCGGGCAGCATCGTCATGCGTTCCGCCATGGCGAACGGCATGAGGTCGAGGATGGTCTCCTCGTTGACCCGTACCGAGGGGAAGGGCGCCTCGCCCACGGAGAAGTCGGTGAGTCTGACCGGTTCCAGGCCGACCGCCTTCTCGTAGAAGCCGGCGGCCGCGACCGGATCGCGCACCCAGAGGACGACGTGGTCGAGACGTGCTGTGTTCTCCGTCATGTGCCCCAGGCTCCGTGAGACCCGCGGTGGCTCGCAAGGGGTTTGACCGGCCGCCCGGCCCGCCAGGGATGAGGGAGGAGCGACAGACGGGAGACGGCTCGTGATCCTGACGGTGTCCGAAGAGGTGCGGGAGGCGCTCGCCGCCCGTCGGCCGGTGGTGGCTCTGGAGTCCACGATCATCGCGCACGGGCTGCCCCGGCCGCGAAATCTCCGGGTGGCGACGGAGCTGGAGGCGGCGGTACGGCAGGAGGGCGCCGTCCCCGCCACGGTCGCCGTGCTGGACGGGCGGCCCCGGGTCGGCCTGGACAGGGAGCAGCTGGAGCGGGTGGCCCATGAGGACGGCGTCCGCAAGCTCGGTCATCGCGACCTGCCGCTCGCGGTGGCGTCCGGGGCGAGCGGTGCCACCACGGTGTCGGCCACCGCCCTGCTGGCCGCGCTCGCGGGCGTACGGGTGTTCGCGACCGGCGGACTCGGCGGGGTGCACCGCGAGTGGACGGTGACCCAGGACGAGTCCGCCGATCTCGGGCTGCTGGCGCGGACCAGGATCACCGTGGTGTGCGCGGGCGTGAAGTCGATCCTGGACGTACCGGCGACGCTGCAGCGGCTGGAGACCCTGGGGGTCGCGGTCGCCGGGTACGGCACGGACCGCTTCCCCGGCTTCTATCTGTCGGACTCGGGGCACCCCGTGGACTGGCGGCTGGACACGCCGGAGCAGGTGGCGGAGGTGATGCGGGCGCAGGACGCCCTCGGCGGGCCCGGGTCGGCGCTGATCGTGGCCAACCCCGTTCCCGTGAAGGAGCAGTTGGATCCCGGGCTGCACGCCCGGGTGCTCGACGAGGCGCTGCGGGCGTGCGAGGAGGAAGGCGTCACCGGTCAGGCGGTCACTCCGTTCCTGCTCGGCCACCTGGTGCGGCACACCGACGGCGCCTCCCTCGCCGCCAATCTGGCGGCGGTCCGGGGCAACGTACGGCTGGCGGCCCGCATCGCGACGGCCTGGACCGGGGCGTGAGGTGGCGTGACGGCGTCGATCCCGGGTGACGGAGGCGGCAGCGCTGCCGGGGCGGGCCATGCGGCGGGGGCGACCGGCGCTCACTCCGGCGCGGGGGCCGGAGCCCGGTCCGGGGCGCGGCCCGGGGCGCTGCTGGTCGTCGGTGACGTCATCACCGATGTGGTCGCCCGGCACCGGGGGTCGCTCGCCCCGGGTACGGACACCGCGGCGGCGATCCGGACGGTGCCCGGTGGCGCGGGGGCCAATGTGGCCTGCTGGGCGGCGTGCTGGGGCGACGCGGAGGTGCGGCTGCTCGGACGAGTGGGCGAGGACGCGGCGGCGTGGCACGCACGGGAGCTGACCGCCTGCGGAGTACGTCCCCTGCTGGTGGTCGATCCGCAGGCGCCGACCGGGACCGTGATCTGCCTGGTCGACGAGGACGCGGCGGCCGAGCGGACCTTCCTCACCGACAGTGGGGCCTCACTGCGGCTCGAACCCGGTGACTGGTCGGACGTATTGCTGGACGGGGTGGCCCGGCTGCATCTGTCGGGGTATCTGCTGTTCAGCGAACCGGGCCGGGCGTTCGTGGCGGTGGCGCTGAAGGCGGCACGCGTGCGGGGGGTGCCGGTGAGCCTGGATCCGGCGTCGGCCGGTTTCCTCACGCAGCTGGGTGCCGGCCGCTTCCTGTCCCTCGTCGAGGGCGTCGACATCCTGCTGCCCAGTCGTGACGAGGCGTGCCTGCTCACGGGGTTGCCGGAGGCGGCCGACGCGGCGGCGCGGCTGAGCCGGCGGGTCCCGCTGGTCGTGGCCAAGCAGGGGGCCGGGGGCGCGCTGCTGGCCCGGTCCGGCCAGGTGTGCGCCCGCGTTCCCGCCGTGGCGACGACACCCCGGGACAGCACGGGCGCCGGCGACGCCTTCACGGGTGCGTTCCTCACCACCCTCATGGCGGGCGCCGATCCGGAACATGCGGCGGCGGCGGGATGCAGGGCGGGTGCGCTGGCGGTGCGCCAGGTGGGAGGCCGCCCGCCACCACCGGCCTGACGGCCTCGGCCGACCTCCGCCGCCCCGCCCCCGTTCTCCGCCCGCCGGAGAGGTTCCAGAGCTTGCGTCCCCGGGCCGAGATCATCGGGGCCGTTGCCAGGTCCAGGATGCCGGCGGCGACGTCGGCGAGGTGGCGGTCGATGTCCTGGGCGGTGGTGACGCCCGCGGTGACGAGCCGGTCCCGGGCCAGGCGGACGGTGGCGGACTCCAGGGCCGCGCAGGCGGGGGCGGCGATCGGGAAGTAGGCGTCGGCCCGTACCTCGCTCAGGCCGGTCTCCCGCAGCAGACGTGGGAGTGCGCGGCCGCGGGCGAGGTCGGCCCCGCGGTCGTCGAGGAGCTTGCGCAGGCTCTGCCGCAGCCGGTTCGCAAGCCGCTGCTCGGGGGGGCCGTACTCGTCCGGGCAGGCCAGGGGCTGCAGAGCGGGGTCGGTGTCCTCGACCAGGAGGCGCCCGCGGCAGCGCAGGGCGCTGACCATGGACCGCACCGCACGTTCGCGGTCCGCCACGCCGAGAAGCGGGAGCCGTGCGTGCACCAGGTCGAAACCGCCCGTCGGCGGCTCCTCCGCGCCGATGTCGTGGATGCGCGCCTCCACCGGCGGACGGGCGGCCGGGGCGAGCCGGGTGGTGTCGGCACCCGTGACCAGCACCTTGCCGGTCGGTCCGACCTTCTTGGCCAGCCAGGACACCACGGAGCCGGCGCCGATCTCCCAGCAGCGCCAGCCGGCGCCGACGCCGACCGCTTCGAGATTCCGGAACGTGGTGGGGTCGAACAGGTCGGCGAGGGCGTCGAGGTGTCCCGCCGCCCCGTTCTGCTGGTGCGCCTCGGTCTACTGATGTTCGAGCAGGTACCCGTCGCTTCGCGTCACGCCGCGATCATCCCAGTTGCCCGGCTTGTCCGGCGTGGTTGACGCTCCGGCCCGTTGCCCGTTCCTCCACAGCCGGGAACCAGCCGGGGCGCGGCACGGTCCGTGTTCAGCCGGACGGGACCCTGGCGTAGACGCTCTCGGCCCAGGTGGCGAGCTGGTCGTCCGTCAGGTGCTGGGCGAGATCGGCCTCGCTGATCATGCCGACCAGGCGCTTGTCGTCGACGACGGGGAGCCGGCGGATGCGGTGGGTCTGCATCTCCCGGAGGACCTCGCCGACGTCGGCGTCCGCCTCGATCCAGCGCGGTGTGCCCTTGGCCATCTCCCCTGCGGTGACCCTGGTCGGATCGTGGCCCATGGCGACACAGCCGACGACGATGTCGCGGTCTGTGAGGATGCCGCAGAGGCGCTCGTTCTCGTCGCTGATGGGCAGCGCGCCGACGTTCAGCTCGCGCATCAGCTGGGCGGCGCGGTCGAGCGTCTCGTGGGCGGGGATCCACTGGGCGCCGCGGTGCATGATGTCTCCGGCGGTGGTCATGAGGTACCTCCCGGTGCCGGACGGCCGGCGCGGCGCGGGTCGCACCGCGAGTACCGGCGTCCTTCATTGTCGCCGTGCGATCGGGGCCCCGCACCTTCGCCCGGTCTCAGAGCCCCGAACGAAATGGGCGCCCGGCTCGCGGCGCCTGGCACGCACTCCCCCAAGCTCTGCGAGCAGGGGGGACCCCCGGCCGCGTTGCCGGAAGGCCCTAGTGACTCCTCCCCCCATCGAGGACCTTCCGGCGCCTTGCGATCGCACGCTCCCCCAAGCTCTCGGCTCCGCTCGAGCAGGGGGGACCCCCATGACGCCACGAGCTGATCGGGCTCCCATTTTGTTCGGGGCTCTCAGCCGTGCCACGCCGGGTGGCGGGGGTCGTCGGCGCGTACCAGGACGTCGGCGGTGCCGGCCGGGCCGGTCTCCCGCGCGTAGCGCTCGAAGGCGGGCAGGGTCCAGTGCCCGGACTCGGGGGTGCGGCGGCGCAGGGCGCCCGGGGAGAGCGAGACGTGGACGCTCAGATCGAAGGGGAACCAGTGCCGCAGGAGGAGCGGGCCGTGCAGCAGCAGTACCCCGCCGGGTGGGAGCGGGACGTAGGGGCTGCGGGTGGCCCGGTCGGTGACGGGGTCCCACAGGTCGGGCAGGACCCGTCCGTTCCCGCCCGGTTCGAGGGGGCCGAACACCTCGCGCCGGAGGGCGCCGGTGTCGTACCAGCCGTCGTAGTACGACTCCACGTCCTGGTGGCCGTACTCCAGCCGGACCGAGGCGGGGCGCAGGAAGCCCTCCGCGCCCACGACGAGGGAGGGGCACCCGCGGACGCGCAGGGCCTCGGCGACCCGTTCGGCGAGATCTTCGGGGCGGGCGGCCGGGGCGCCGTCGAAGGCGACGCGCGGCCAGGGGCCGTCGTCGGACGTCTTCAGCGTCGCCACACGCTCGGCGAGGAGGTCGCCGAGCCGGTCCCAGGTGATCGCTTCGAATCGCACACTGCCATGATGCGCGGGCCGGCTGGACTACCGCGCAGGGCCCCGCGACGCTCGGCCATGGGCGCCGGGTCCGGGTCCGGCTTCACTGGTGGTGACAGTGACCGGCGGGAGGATGTCCGGCCGGGGACGGGCGGGAGCCGACAACGTGATGGATGGACCGTACTTCGTGCTGACGGTGCTGGGCGTACTCGGAACCGGTCTGGTGGCGGGAGTCTTCTGCGCCTTCTCGACGTTCGTGATGAGAGGGCTCGCGGCGTTGCCGCCCGCGCGGGGCGTGGCGGCGATGCAGTCGGTCAACGTGGCCGCGGTGCGGGCGCCCTTCATGCTGGTGTTCCTCGGCTCGGCGCTGCTGTGCGCGGCGATCGCCGTGACGACCTTGGTGGCAGGGCCGGACGAGGGCGCGGCGTGGCTGCTGGCCGGCAGCACGCTGTACCTGTTCGGCGGGTTCGGGGTCACCGTGGTCGCGAACGTGCCGCGCAACGACGCGCTGGCCGGGCTCGATCCGGGCACCGCTGAGGCCGCCGCGTACTGCACCGCGTACGTGCGCGAGTGGACGCGGTGGAACCACGTGCGCACGGTCGCCTCGGCGGGTGCCGCGGTGGCGTACGCACTGGCCCTCACCTGACGACGCGCGGAAAGCACGGACGGCATGGAAGGCACCGCCGACGGGCCTGCGGGCGGGCGCGAGCAGTCGTATCGTGGCCGGAGAACACCGGAGTCCGGAGAGCGCCAGGTCCGGAGAGATCAAGAGACGCCGGGGGTGAAGGCTCCCGGCCCCCGAGGAGTGCCGTCCGAACACGAATGGCCTGTCCCTCGCGCACGCAAGGAAGAACGCAAGGAAGACGGCCATGGCCGATCCCAAGGGGTTCCTGACCACGCCGCGCCAGGACTGGCCGCGCAGGCCCATCGGGGAACGGGTCCGGGACTGGGACGAGGTCTACGTCCCCGGCGCGCTGCTGCCCCTCGTCGGTCCGCAGGCCGACCGCTGCATGGACTGCGGTGTCCCCTTCTGCCACGAGGCCTGTCCGCTGGGCAATCTGATCCCCGAGTGGAACGAGTTGGTCGCGCGCGACGACTGGCGGGCCGCGGCGGAGCGGCTGCACGCGACCAACAACTTCCCCGAGTTCACCGGCAGACTGTGTCCGGCGCCCTGCGAGGCGGGATGCGTGCTCGCCATCAACCAGCCCGCCGTGACCATCAAGAACGTCGAGTGCGCCATAGCCGACCGGGCCTGGGAGGAGGGCTTCGCCGGGCCGGCCCCGCCGGACCGGCTCTCCGGCCGGACGGTTGCCGTGATCGGCTCGGGTCCCACCGGACTGGCCGCGGCCCAGCAGCTGACCCGGGCGGGGCACACGGTCGCCGTGTACGAGCGGGACGACCGGATCGGCGGGCTGATGCGGTACGGCATCCCCGCGTTCAAGATGGAGAAGCGTCATCTGGAGCGGCGCATCGAGCAGATGCGGGCCGAGGGGACGAAGTTCCGTACGTCCACGACGGTCGGGCGCGATGTCGACGCTGCCGAACTGCGGGCGCGTTACGACGCCGTGGTGATTTCTACGGGCGCGACCGCGTGGCGGGAACTGGACGTTCCCGGACGGGAACTGACCGGTGTTCACCAAGCCATGGAGTATCTTCCGCTGGCCAACCGGGTGTGCGAGGGGGACCTGGAGACGTCCCCGCTGTCCGCCGCGGGCCGCGATGTCATCATCGTCGGGGGCGGTGACACGGGCGCCGACTGCCTGGGCACGGCCGTGCGGGAGGGGGCCGCGTCGGTGACGCAGCTGGACATCTACGACCGGCCGGGCGACGAGCGCGACGAGGACGCCGAGCCCTGGCCGACGTACCCGAAGCTGTACCGGCTGTCCCCCGCGCACGAGGAGGCCGGCGTGTTGCGGACGGCACCGGAGGCGGCCGAGGACTCCGACGCACGACTGTTCGCGGCGTCCGCTCTGCGTCTCACCGGCGACACGGACGGGCGGGTCCGGGCGTTGCACCTGGTCGGGGTGGACGTGGAGCGCCGCGCCCGGCCGGGCACCGAGCGTGTCCTGCCCGCCGGTCTCGTCCTCCTCGCGCTCGGCTTCTCCGGGCCCGACCGGAGGGACGGGCTCGTCGCCGGGCTCGGCCTGGAACTGGAGCCGCGCGGCACGATCGCGCGCGACGCCGGCTTCGCCACGAACGTGCCGGGTGTGTTCGCGGCCGGTGACGCCGCCCGCGGGCAGTCGCTGATCGTGTGGGCGATCGCCGAGGGCCGGGCGGTGGCGGCGGCCGTCGACCGTCATCTGACCGACGGCACCACCCGGCTCCCGGCCCCCATCGGCCCGTACGACCGTCCGATGACGGCGTGACGCGCACCGACGGGGAACGCCCGCCCCTCGGACCGCCCGGACTCCCCGGACTCCCCGGGGCCTACGCCTTGCGCCCCACCGCCCCGTATCCCGGGATCACCCCGTCGTCCTGGCCGGGCACGGGCTCGCCCAGTTCGGGGTGCCACAGCTGGGGCACCTGGACACCGGGTTCGACCAGCTCGAGGCCGGCGAAGAGGCGGGTGAACTCCTCGCGGGAGCGCAGGGCCAGCGTGACGCCCGCGGCCTTGAGCTTCTCGGTGGCCGCCTTCGATTCCTCGGGGGTGAAGTCGGGCGTCGCGTGGGAGACCACCAGGTAGCTGCCGGAGGGCAGATCGGCCAGCAGTCGGCCGACCAGTTCGTGGGCGCCGTCCTCGTCGGAGATGAAGTGCAGCAGCGCGATGAGGGAGAGCGCGACCGGCCGGTCGAAGTCGAGGATCTTCCGCGCACCCTCCAGGATGCTCTCCGGATCGCGCACATCGGCTTGGAGGTACTCGGTCACGCCCTCGTCGGTGCCGCGCAGCAGCGCGCCGGCGTGGGCCAGCACGATCGGATCGTTGTCGCAGTAGACGACGCGCGCGTCGGGTGCGATCTCCTGGGCTACCTGGTGGAGGTTCGGCTCGGTGGGGATGCCGGTGCCGATGTCGAGGAACTGGCGTACGCCCTGGCCGGCGAGCCAGCGCGTGGCGCGCTGCATGAAGGAGCGGTTCACCCGTGCCATCACGGGCACCCTCGGGTCGAGGGCGAGCATCTGCCGGCCCATGGCCTCGTCGACGGGGTAGTTGTCCTTGCCTCCGAGGTACCAGTCGTACATCCGCGCGGTGTGCGGCTTGCTCGTGTCGATCTCGACGGGGTGCTGCTGCCCGGTCATGACGAACTCCATAAGTGTCTGCAACTGTTAGTGATCAATTTCAGTGCCGAGCCGGTGTGGTGAGCGGAGCGGGCGGGGACACCCGGAACGGAGTGCTGCGCGCGGGACGGGAATGCGTACTCAGCGGGGAGTCGGTAGGGAGAAGGGAGACGAAAGGGGAACAGGCAACATCGGGTGTACGCCGGGAAGCAACGGTAGGACGGTCGGCAGGGGTCAGGACAGCAGGAAATCCGCCTCTCCCGCTTTGGCTCCTTCGATGAAGGCCGTCATCTCGGCCGAGGTGTAGATGAGCGCCGGTCCGTCCGGGTCGGTGGACTGCCGTACGGCGATCCGGCCGTCGTCGAGCTTCATCGCCTCCAGGCAGTTGCCGCCGTTGCCACCGCTCCACGGCTTGTGCCAGCCCTCGCTGCCCAGCTCGCGCGCGGGCATGCCGTTGTAGATCCCCCCGGTGCGGGCCCGGAACGGGGGCACCGGCAGGGGGGAGGACAAGGACAGGGACAGAGGTTTGATGTGGTTCATTCACAGCTCCTTGCGGAGATCCCTGAGGATCACCTTCGTGCGATGTGCTGTAGCGGCCTGCGCCGCCATGCGGTCCATGACCTCGAGGTGGGTCGCCACCTCGGTGCGCGCGTCCAGGTAGACGGCGCCGGTCAGGTACTCGCTGTAGACCATGTCCGGCAGTTCGGGCATGCCGAATCGGAACAGCACGAACGGCCCGTACGTGCCGGGGTGCGGCCCACTGGCGAACGGGGCGATCTGCAGCGTCACGTTGGACAGCTTCGTGGCCTCGAGGAGTCTGTCGATCTGGGCACGCATCACCTCCGGGCCGCCGACCGGGCGGCGCAGCGCCGTCTCGTCCATGACGACCCACAGCCGGGGCGCGTCGTCACGGGTGAGCAGATCCTGCCGTTGCATGCGCAGGGCGACGTGCCCCTCGATGTCCTCGGGCCGGGTCTGCCCGATGGCGCCCGAGTGCAGCACGCCGCGTGCGTAGTCCTCGGTCTGCAGCAGACCGGGGACGAAGTGGGGCTCGTAACTGCGGATGAGCGTAGCCGCGCCCTCGAGGCTGACGTACATCGAGAACCAGCCGGGCAGGATCTCGTGGAAGCGCTGCCACCAGCCGGGCCGGTTGGCGTCCTCCGCCAGCTGTACGAAGGCGTCGGCCTCGCTGTCGGAGACCCCGTATGCCTTCAGCAGAAGCTGGAGGTACGGAATCTTGAGCGCGACCTCGGCCATCTCCATGCGCCGGACCGTGGCGGGGGCGACGCGCAGGACGCGTGCGGCCTCTTCACGTTTGAGGCCGGCGCTTTCCCGCAGATCCAGCAGGCGCCGGCCGAGGACGACCTGGCCGACCGTCGGCGCGGACCGCGGTTCGCTCACGCTCCACCTCCACGAAAAGGACTTCCTGACGTTCCCGAAGCCGAGGGCTCTGACAGCCCTGACAGCCCTGCGGCGCCAATCCGAGATCAATCGAATGTTTCTTCGATGACCTCAACTGGCGCCGCGCGGGATGCTGTTGCGAGCAGTGTGCCACGGCCGCCCAGACCGTCACACAGCACTCTGGATTTTCCAGAGTGACACTTGCCAAGTGTGCACGGCGGGGCGATAGTGGCAAGCGTGATTCCGTCCGTGCCCTTAGGAACAGACGCCGCTGCGCGCCCCTTCGGTCTCGGCCCCGCTCAGGGAGCCGCCGACCCCGCAAGGGCTGTTGTCCAGCGCCGGTTCCGCTTCGAACTGGCCGCCCACCCGGGTTCTCCCGCGCAGGCCAGACGCCTGACAAGGGCCCGGCTGACCGGCTGGTCGGTGTGCGAGGACACCTGCGACACAGCGGCTCTGGTCGTCTCCGAACTCGTCACCAACGCCATCGTGCACACGGCGAGCAGCCACATAGTCTGCGAGCTGCACGACGGCGACGACCTGGTGCGCATCGCCGTACGGGACGAGGGCTGCGCCCCCGGCCGGCCCCGTGCGAACACCCGGCAGCAGCCGGAGGAGGAGCACGGCAGGGGCCTGCTCCTCGTCGACGCCATGTGTCACGCCTGGGGCGCCCACGAGCAGGGCCCCGGGCTGCTGGTCTGGGCCGAGCTGCCCCGCAAGGCCGACACACCGCGCCCCTCCGACGGGCCGCAGAACGACCTCGGCTGGGGCGAGCGTCCCAAGCCGGGCCCGGCCGGCGACCAGGACGAGGGCGAGGAGCCCGAGCAGCGGCACCACCGCGAAACGGCCCCGACCGCTTCGCCCGCACCTCCCCCCTGTCAGCACACGGCCCCGCGCCAGTACCGCCGGGACGGGGGGTGGGCGTGACCGGCGCCCGGACCCTGAGCCTGAACACGCTGGTACGACTCCAGCGCGAGCTGCACCCCCCGGCCGCACCGCTCCTGCGCCTGCCCGTTCCCGACGGGATGACGGCGCCGATGGGCTGCGACGCGGTGGCGGTACCGGCCCGTTTCGGGCCACTGGTCATGCCCCGGCTGCCACGGGTGGGGTGCGTGTACGCCGATGAGGCGCACTGGTGGTGGCTGGTTCCCTCCGATTCGGACTACGCCCTGGAGTGGCCCGCCCCCGCGCGGTACGACACGGGGGCCGTCGTGCCGGACGTCCCGGACCTGCCCGGCCTGATCCACCGCCCCGACGGCACACTTCCGTACACTCCGCCGATACCCCTCTACCTGGCGGTGTGCCGCCTGACGGGCACGACCCCGAGCTGGTCCCGCCCGGTCACCGCATAGGGCCCCCGGGCCTCACCCGGCGTGCTGCGCACCGCCCCGCACCGCCCGCCGTGCCCCGTGCGGGCTCACGCGACCGCGTCGACGCTGCCGTCCCCACCGCGGACGATCACCAGGAACGTGTCGGTCGCGAGGTCCATGACGACCTCGGCGAGCAGGCCCTCCATGCGCCGCGCCCGCGCGAACTCCTCCGCGGGCCAGGACCCGCGCGGTCCACCCGCGGGAAAGCGTTCAAGCACCGTTCGCCCGTTCACCTGCTGCCTCTCATTCGGCGTTGCACTCGTAGAGTGAAACGCCGACGGCGGGAGAACGCCTCGCTCAATGACGCTACTGAGACGTGGCCGACACCCGTTCACCATCAGGAGTGGGTGAACTCCCCGCTCTCTCGGACATGCGGTCACCATCCGTACGAGGTTCCGTACTCATCGCACTCATCGCATTCGCCTTACCCGTCTTACCCGTCTTACCCGTCGTACTCGTCGTACTCGTCGTACTCGTCGTGATAGCGGACGCGCTCGCTGCCCGCCGGGGCCCCGAAGGCCGACGCGCGCCCCTCGGGTTCCTCCCACTCCTCCTGCCTGCCGAGCGCCGTGAGGTCCAGCAGGGTGGTGGTCGAGCCGATTCCGTCGAGGCCGCGTCCGTAGGTCGAGTACGTGTGGAAGACGCGGTCCCCGTCCCGCAGGAAGCAGCTGAGGCCCGGCCGCTCGACCAGCTCTCCATCACGCTCGAGGGTGACCTCGAAGTCCTCGTTGAAGTCGTCGGCGTAGGAGGAGTACCAGGGCAGCGTCCAGCCCATCCGCGCCTTGAACGGAAGGATCTTCGGGTACGGCGCCCGGGAGACGGCCGCGAAGGTGGTGTCCCGGGCCTTCAGATGGGCGAGGTGTCCGATCTGGTCCAGGAACCCGGAGCAGCTGCGGCACCCGGCGTCCCACTCGGGCGCGAACATGAAGTGGTGGACGACGAGCTGCCGCCGCCCCTCGAACAGATCGGGCAGCGTGGCCTTGCCGTCGCCGCCCTCGAACGCGTACTCCCGGTCGATCCCGACCATGGGCAGCCGGCGCCGCTCGGCGTTGAGCGCCTCCTTCGCGCGGGTGACGACCTTCTCCTTGACCAGCAGTTCCGCACGCGCCGCGCGCCAGTCCGCGCGCGAGACGATCTCCGGAAGTGACATGGTTCCTCCTGTGCAACGGTCCCGTTGC
This sequence comes from Streptomyces sp. NPDC005774, assembly GCF_042871645.1. Taxonomy (NCBI): domain Bacteria; kingdom Bacillati; phylum Actinomycetota; class Actinomycetes; order Kitasatosporales; family Streptomycetaceae; genus Streptomyces; species Streptomyces sp. NPDC005774. The sequence goes on from NZ_JBIAIV010000005.1 coordinate 227,037, forward strand.
AAGAGGTGACCGGCGCCGGCACCGGAACTCATCGGAACCCGCCCGCCCGGTTCCAAGATTCTTTCGAACCGCCCGCTCACCCGCCGCTCACCCGGTGACGGACAGCTCCGGCAGCCGGACCCCGACGTGCTCGCGGCGCTCCGCGAGGGCGTCCCGCAGTTCGGTGAGCTGCTCGACATGACGGGCGTCGAGCCGTCCCGTGTCGTCGAGGTGGACGGCGCAGGCGGTGGTGGTGTCGACGAGTCGTTCGAGGAGGGCGGCGACCTCGTCCGCGCCGTCGGCGTGCCGGGCGAGCGCGGGGAGTTCGGCGGAGGCGAGCGCGATGGCGCCGCGAGCCTCGGCGAGGGCGCGGTAGGCCTCCCGGCGCAGGGTCCAGCGTGCGGCGCGGTCGCCGGACGCGCCGAGCACATGGGTGAGGTACGCGTGCGCGGCGTCCCCCGCTTCCGTGAGCCGGACCCGGATGGCGCCGCCGCGCCGCACGGGCATCGGCAGGTGTCCGATGACGAGCACGATGGCGCAGGCCAGCAGTGTCTCGCCGATCCGTGCCACGGAGGCCTGCGGTTCACCGCCCACCATCACCAGGGCGAGCACGAGCACGGTGATGACGGTGGTCTGCGCGGCGAAGTGCCGCGCGGCGACCGGGATGAGCGCCCCGCTGACCGCCACCAGCGCGATGAGCCCTTCGGGCCGGGGCAGCACGGCGGCGAACCCGGCGAACAGGAGCGCCCCGAGCACGGTTCCGGCAGCTCGGTTCAGCACCCGGGAGGCGAGCGGTCCGAGGTCGGGCTTGACGAGGAAGACGGCGGTGACGGGCAGCCAGTACCAGTGCTCGTGCTGCCCGTACCAGCGGGCGTGGTACAGGGCCTGGGCGACGGCGACGCTCACGCCGAAGCAGAGGGCGACCCGCAGGCCGTACTCCTGTCCTCGGGTGCCGAGGAGGGTACGGGTAAAAGCGGCGCGGGGCCGGCGGCGCGTGTGCAGGTCGCCGCCGTCGGCCCGGTCGAAGGCAACGGCGGCGCGCAGGAGGGCGTCGTCGAGGGCTCGCAGCGCGGGGACGGACCGGGAGGGTGCGGGTAGCGGCCCGCCGGGGGCACCGCCGCGTACGGCGACGGCGAGCCGTCGGGGCCCTTCGGACGCGCGAGCCGGTACGGCCTCCCCGGCCCAGGCCAGCGCGGTCGCGGCCTCGGCCAACGGCAGCGCGGCGGCGTACTGCGCGTGCAGCCGCCGCTCGGCCCCGGAACTGGCGTACCGCCGCAGCCGGGGCCCGGCCAGCACGTCCTGCGCATGGTCGAGGGCGGCGGTGAGCGCGGCGCGCCGCGCGATGGCGGTGGGTGAGCCGGTGGCGTCGAGCAGCGCGGCGACGGCCTCGTACACGCGGGCGACGGCGGCCCGCTCCCCGTCGAAGCGGAAGTCGAGCCGGAGGTCGCCCGCGCGGGAGCCCGGTGTGGGCAGCGCCAACCGCAGCAGGAGCAGCCACGCGGCTCCGGCGAGGAAGGCGAGCGCCCGCTGCCACCCGGTTTCGGGCAGGGGCATCCCGGCTCCGACGGCGGCCCCGACGAGCAGCTGCGTCCCGGCGGAGGAGCCGACGGGGCCCAGCGCACTGACCGCGCCGGCGACCAGCCCGCACCCGGTCAGTATCAGCGTCAGCAGCACGGCCGGGACGTGGCCCCCCGCGTACGTCCCGACGAGGAGCCCGGCCGCCCCGGCGAGCGCGGGCACTCCGATCCGGCTGACGGAGACGCGCCGGCTGCCCGGCCGGTCGTTGAGCCCGGCGAACATGGCACCGATGGCGACGACGACGCCGAGGGTGGGCCGCCCGGCGAGCACGGCGGCGACCAACAGGGGCCCGCCGCCCAGCGCCCCCCGCGTGACCGCGCTCCACGGGACCGGCCCGCGCTGGGAGCGCAGGGCGTGGGCGAGCCACAGAGGTACGGCGGGCGTGGTGCGGGACACGGTGCTCCAGTCGTCACGTCGGGGGCGGGCGGGCTCGCGGGCGACGGTGACCGGGCTGGGGACGCGGTGTCCACCGTAGGCGGAGTTGTCGGAGGAAAGGGAACGGTCCCGTTTCCGGGAGGTGACGATGCGAGCGAGGGGCGCTTTCCTGAGGGAACACGGCCCGCGACGCGCTTGTTCCATCGGATTCCCGTAGGGCCGGGGCCGCTCGTCCCTCCCCTGGGCCTGGTCCACCTCGAAAAGCCGCCGGGCGGGAAGCCCACGGCGGTGAAGGTCGCTAAGGCGTCGGTGGTCGGCTCGGAGACCGGCCGCGGTCGCCCGAGGCCGCGGTGCGGCGAGAAAAGGTGCGGCGGCCGCGCACCCTCGCTTCCAGACCCGCCCGGCCGCCGGTCGCCGTCGCAGTCCTCGTAGGCATGCCGGTGCCCCGTGACCCAGGTCAGCGGTCACGGGGCACTGCGACGCTCTTCGCTTCTACGTGGCGTGCCGAGCGGCGAACCCGACGAAGTCCGCCCACGCCTCCGGCGCGAGGCTGGCCATGGGGCCAGTCTTGTCCTTCGAGTCGCGCACATACAGGACGCCGCTCCCAGCAGCCACCTCGACGCACTGACCTCCATCGCCGGCGCTGTAACTGCTCTTGAACCACGCCAAACCATCGACGTTGGACCTGGCCTTGTCCCCGCTCATCTCTCTCCCAGCAACTTCTCGATCAACGCAAGCGAATCTGCCGGAGTGAGGGCCTGCGCGCGAAGGATTCCGTACGTGTGCTCAAGACCTCGTACCTTCTGACGCTCTGTGTGGACACGGCTATCGCCTTGCACTTCCGTGTAGGCGATCCTCCGCTCATCCCTGGTTTCCATCAAGGTGAACGGGCCAGCCAGTCCCGCCCGCTCCCTGCACAGCTTCGACTGCCGCCCGAAGACGTGCAGGATGCCCGCACTCGCTTCCTGCTCCTGGCCGTCCACCTGCTGTCGCTGTTCCTCCACGCCCGGCACCTCCCGTACCTACTCACCGCCGGACACCCCGCACCGTCATCACGTACGCAACCAACCCGCCCCGCAGGAGCCCCGTCACGGATCACCCCGTGTACAAGCCCCGCCTCAGCGACGTACAGCCACCGCCGGTCAGCGCGTCACGCCTGCTCAACGCTACGCACAGTTCGCAATGGTTACTCCATGAAGTCGGCAACTCCCCCACAAAGGCGTACGCCCCAGCCGACCCGCACGTTCGCAATGCAGTTCACGCGGACGCCGGGGAGGGCGGCGAGCCGGTCGGCGGTGGCGTCGAGGAAGGCCTGGTCCGGGAGGGAGGGCACGGCTGCGGATCCTGGCAGAGGGGCGGAGGGGTGTGCGGCGGTCGGGTGGGAACGCTATGGAGGCCGGCCGGGCGGGGCGAGCGAAATAGGGGTGCGGTGACGCGTCCGGGGCCGCATGCTCGGGGGTTGTCCCTCATCGTCCCTGGAAGATCGGAGCCCGCGTGATCCGGCGCGTCACCGTCCCCGGCCTGTTCCCCCCTCCCACGTACTCACACGCCTCCGTCGTCGAGGCGGGCACCAAGCTGGCGTTTCTCGCCGGGTCGGTTCCGCTCGACGCCGACGGGAGGCTCGTCGGGGAGGGGGATCCGGTGCGGCAGGCCGAGCAGGTGCTGGCCAACCTCGAGGAGCAGTTGCGTGCGGTGGGAAGCGACCTGACGCACGTCGTGTCGACGGACGTGTACGTCGTGAGCGGTGGGCCCGCCGCGCTCTCCGCCGTGTGGAACGTCGTCGAAGCGTCCGGGCTGAGTACCGGGCCGCACTCGTCGACCCTGCTCGGTGTGGCCTGCCTCGGTTACCCCGGGCAGCTCGTCGAGATCACCGCGACGGCCGTCGTACCGGACGCGGCGGCGGAGTCATGATCATCGATGATCGGACGGTAACCCTGCGCCGGGCCCTGCCCGCCGACGCCGCCCCCGCGGCCGACGTCTGGCTGCGGTCGTTCGCCGCGGCCCTGCCGGGCGTGGTCCGGCCCCGCTCCGACGACGAGGTGCACGGCTTCTTCCGTCATGTCCTCGTGCCGCTGTGCGAGACGTGGGTGGCGGAGGCGGAGGGCGGGGGCCTCGTCGGTGTGATGGTGCTGGAGGACGAGGAGCTGGCGCAGTTGTACCTCGCCCCCGAGTGGCGCGGGCGCGGGCTGGGCGACCGGTTCGTCGCGCTGGCCAAGGAGCACCGTCCCGAGGGCCTTTCCCTGTGAACCTTCCAGGCCAACGGGCCCGCGCACCGCTTCTACGAGCGGCACGGTTTCGAGGCCGTCGAGTGGACCGAGGGGAGCCGGAACGAGGAGCGGGAGCCGGACGTGCGGTTCGTGTGGCGGACGTAGGGCGGACGTAGGGCGGCCGCCTGCGGGACACCCGCCGCCGTGCGTACGCCGTCAGGCGTCGGCGCGCGCGTACCGGTCCGTCGCCGCCACCAGGGCGGCGTCCCCGACGGCTTCGACGTCGTGGCCGGCTTCGTCGACGACCGTCAGCTCGGCGTCCGGCCAGGCGTGCCGGAGCCGCCAGACGATGCCGAGGAGGTTGCCCAGGTCGAGGCTGCCCTGGACCAGGGTGCCGGGGATGCCCTTCAGCAGATGCGCGTCGCGGAGGACCACGCCCTCGTCGTCGCCCTCTCCGAGGAAGTGGTCGTTGCCCCAGTAGTGGGTGACGGTGCGGGCGAAGCCCCTGCGGAACTCCGGGTCCTGGAAGCGTGCGACCGAGCCCGGCGGCGCGGGGGTGATCGCCGTCTCCCAGTCGGTCCAGGCCCGTGCGGCCCGTTCCCGGACCTCCGGGTCGGGGGACTCGAGCAGCTTGTTGTAGGCGGCGGCGAGGTTGCCGTCGCGTTCGCCGGCGGGAAGTTCGCCGACGAAGCGTTCGAAGGCTTCCGGGAAGATCTTCCCCAACCCGCGGGTCAGGAGGGCCACTTCGGGGTGGGAGCCGGTGGTCACCCCGGTCAGCACCAGTTCGGTCACCACCCCGGGGTGCGTCTGTGCGTACCGCAGTCCCAGCGCCGATCCCCAGGAGATGCCCCACACCAGCCACCTCTCGATGCCCAGGTGGGCGCGCAGCCGCTCCAGGTCGGTCATGAGGTGGGCGGTCGTGTTCACGCTCATGTCGGTGGCGTGGTCGGCCGCGCTCGGTGTCGACCGTCCGGCGCCGCGCTGGTCGAGGAGCACGACGCGGTACGCGGCGGGGTCGAAGAAGCGGCGGAGGCCGGGGCTCGCGCGGCTGCCCGGGCCGCCGTGCAGCACCAGCGCGGGCTTGCCGTGCGGGTTCCCGCAGGTTTCCCAGTACACGTGGTTGCCGTCACCGACGTCGAGCATGCCGTGGTCGTACGGTTCTATGTGCGGATAGAGACCCATCGGGGCACCGTAGCGCTTGGGGCAGGGGTGTTCCCCTCATTTCCGGGTGGGCGCTCCCGCCGCTTCGGCCGCCGTGCGCAGCACCTCCCGCAGCATGGCGGGGGTGAGTTTGCCGGTGAAGGTGTTGCGCTGGCTGACGTGGAAGCAGCCGAAGAGGTGCAGGTCGTCGCCGTCCGGGGCGGGAAGCGTGACATGGGCGCCGTGCGCGAAGGCCGGGCGGGGGCGGGGTACGGTCCAGCCCGCCTCGGCGAACGCGGGCAGGGCGGCCTGCCATCCGAAGGCGCCGAGGACGAGCGCGGCCCGCACCGTCGGCCGCAGGAGCCGCAGCTCCTGGACCAGCCAGGGCCGGCAGGTGTCCCGTTCCGCGGGGGTCGGTCTGTTGGCGGGCGGGGCGCAGTGCACGGGCGAGGTGATGCGTACGCCGTGCAGTTCCAGCCCGTCCCCGGAATGTGTGGAGGTGGGCTGCGAGGCGAGCCCGACGTCATGCAGAGCCTCGTACAGCACGTCTCCGGAACGGTCTCCGGTGAACATCCGCCCGGTGCGGTTGCCGCCGTGCGCGGCGGGCGCCAGTCCGATGATCAGCAGCCTGGCGTCCGGTGGCCCGAATCCCGGCACCGGCCGTCCCCAGTACGTCCAGTCGGCGAACGCGGCGCGTTTGGTACGGGCGACCTCCTCCCGCCAGTCCACCAGCCGTGGGCAGGCACGACAGCCGGTGATACGCCGGTCGAGAGCGGAGAGGCTCGGTGAGTCGTGTGCGCCGGAGGGGGTGAGGGAATCGGGGAGGCCGTGGAAGTCGGGGAGGCCGCTGGGGTCCATGACTCCACGGTAGGACGGGCCGCCCAGCCGTCCCTGGCCGACGGCGTCCGCAAGCCCGCAGGGCCGGCCGACCGGCACCGACGGCCCTCGGGCCGCTCGGCCGGCTCCAAGGCGGCGGCCGAAATCCCTTCTCACCGGGCCGCCCCGGAGGGCTAAGGTCGGGACCATGGCTTCTGAGGGTGCGGAGTACGGCAGGACGCGTGGCGGCGGAGACCCCGCGAAGGGGGCGGCCCCCGCACAGGAAACCGCTCCCGCGCCACCGTCCGCGCGCGCTGCCGGGTCCTCCCCCGGCTCGGGCGGGACAGCCGCCCCGGACCCGGAGACCGCCGCCGCCGTGGCGGCTGCCGAGGCCGCCGGGCCGAAGAGCGGCGAGCGCGTCCGGACCGACAGCTGGATCTGGGCCGTACGCCTGCTCAAGACCCGTTCCCTCGGCGGCGCCGCCTGCCGTGGCGGTCATGTGCGCGTGAACGGTGAGCGGGTGAAGCCCGCGCACTCGCTGCGCGTCGGCGACGAGGTGCGTCTGCGGCACGAGGGCCGGGAACGGGTCGTCGTCGTCAAGCGCCTGATCCGCAAGCGGGTGGGCGCCCCGGTCGCGGTCCAGTGCTACGTCGACAACTCCCCGCCGCCCCCGCCCCGCGACGCCGTCGCCCCGGCCGGCATCCGGGACCGCGGCGCGGGCCGCCCGACCAAGCGCGACCGCCGTGAACTGGAACGCCTCCGCGGCCTGGGTGGCTCGGGAGGCCTGAGCGGCCCTGACCTCCCCGGCTCCCTCGAAGGACCCGACGCACCGGCCGAGGCCGGTGGCCATGGCCGGCGGCCGGCCTCGAAGAACCCGAAGAGCGCGAAGAAACGGCAGCGGCCCTGAACGACCGGCGCCGCACGGTGCCGGGGACGGTCCCTGGGCCCGGACCGAACCTGTGGCGCCCCGGACGCCCCCGGGGGCACTCCCCTCATGCCGGCCGGGGCGACGGCGTCGCGGGGCGGGGGCGGAACTCCCGGGTTTCCCCTCAGTCCGCGGTCGCCGCCGCCACCGCCCTCACCCACATTCCGTCCTCCGTCAGGTACCGGTCCACGCGCAGTCCTTCCTCCCCCAGTGCCTCCTCGAACTGTTCTTTCGTCAGCGGTCGCGACCGGAACGTCTGCGTCCACACCGCGTCCGGGAACACGTACCGCGCGTGTACCGCGTCGACCCCGTCGCCGGCCGGCTCGGCCGACACGATCCGCACAGTGAAGCCCGCCGGGTCCACCCGCTCGCGCGGCACGTTCGTGTGGTAGTCCTCGCCCTCCCGCTGGATCAGTACGCACCCTCCCTTCGCCAGGTGCCGCACGCAGGTGCGCAGCAGTCCCCGCCGCACCTCCGCGTCGCCCGCGTGCACCAGGAACGACGCGAGCAGCACCACGTCGAACGTCTCGTCCAGCCGCAGCCTCTCTATCGGGCCGCATATGGTCCGTGCTCCGCGCACGCGCTCCAGCATCTCGGCGGACTCGTCCACGGCCGTCACCCTGAATCCGCTCTCCAGCAGCGCGTGGGTCATCCTCCCCACCCCGCTGCCCAGCTCCAGGACGCTCGCGCCGGCCGGCACGGCGGCGGCGACGATGTCCGGCTCGTCCCCGACGGGCAGCCGTGTATACAGCTCCACCGCACAGCCGTCCGGGGTGATCGCCCCGGGCCCCGTCCCCTCGTATCCCTCACGCATTTCCAGCTTCATGCCCGTCCAACGGACCGGATCCGCACACCCGTTCCCACACCTCTCCGGTTTCACCCGACCGAGTGACTGCAACCCCTCCGGAAGAGGCCGGCGGCCGTTGTCGGCGGTCCGGCGTACGGTGGAAGCAGAATGGGCGGTGACGGAATGCGTACAGGCAGTGAGCCGAGGACCGCGCGCAGTGCGCTGCGCATGCGGTTCTGGCTGAGCGTGTGGGGCGAGATCTGGACGATCGCCGGAACAGTGGCGTTCGCGATCGCCGACCACCCGGGCTGGGCGCTCATCTGCGGGCTGCTGTGGCTGGTCGTCACCGTCGATCTGATCGTGGTCGTGCGGCACCTGCGCCAGGGATCGCACTACCAGCCGGGCCGCGACGTGCCACCGTACGAACCGCCCCGGGACGCGATGTGACCTTCGGGGGACGGTCTGCCGCCCCCTCCCCTGAGAAGGCAGACCCCGCGACCGGGGCCGGGCGGAGTCCTCTCGGATGCCCGGCCGTCCTCTCGCTTCCGCCTCGGTCGTCTCGTTTCCGCCTCGGTCGTCGTCGGATCAGTCGTCGTCGAACCGTGCGGCCTTCAGGTATTCCGGGTTCGGGTCCAGGGCGGCGGCCAGCCGGAAGTGGCGCCTGGCGGGGTCGGGCCGGCTCTGCCGCTGGTAGGTGCGGGCGAGCGCGAAGTGCGCGAAGGCGTTGTCCGGCTCGCGCTCCAGGACTATGGAGAACTCGAGCTCCGCCGGACGCAGCTGGGCCGCCGCGAAGAAGGCACGCGCGCGCAGCAACCGCGCGGCCGTGTTCTCCGGATACGCGTCGATGACCCCGTCGAGCAGCTTCACCGCACCCCGCGGGTCCCTCGAGGCAAGCAGGTGCTCAGCGGCACGGAAGTCGATGACGTGCGTCTCCGGCGTACGTCCGGTCGAACCACTGCTCTTGGGCACAGCTGCATCCTTCCCTCGCCGAACCGGTTCAACGCCCCGGCCGGGGGCCCCTATTCCTGCGCGGGCCGCCGGTCCGCCCCCGCCCGGCGTACGAGCTCGGCCCATATGTCCTTCACCCGCCGCGCCAGCTCGTCCAGGGGCACGTCGTTGTCGATGACGATGTCCGCGATCTCCCGGCGCTGCTCGCGTGTCGCCTGGGCGGCCATCCGCGCGCGGGCGTCCTCCTCGCTCATGCCGCGCCGGCCGACGAGCCGCTCGAGCCGGGTCTCGGTGCTCGCGTCGACCACGATCACGAGGTCGTAGAGGGACGCGAGGCCGTTCTCCGTGAGGAGGGGTACGTCGTGGACGACGACGGCGTCCTCGGCGGCGGCTTCCTCCAGCTCCCGGGAGCGGGCGCCCACCAGGGGGTGGACGATCGAGTTGAGAAGGGCGAGCTTCCCTTCGTCGGCGAAGACGATCGCGCCGAGCCCCGGCCGGTCCAGGCTGCCGTCCTCGGTGAGGATCTCCTCGCCGAAGGCCGCCACGACCGCCGCGAGACCGGGTGTCCCCGGCGCGACGGCCTCACGCGCGATGCGGTCCGCGTCGATCAGTACGGCGCCGCACTCGACGAGCAGCCGAGACACCTCGCTCTTGCCGGCACCGATCCCGCCGGTCAGTCCCACCGTCAGCATGTCCGAAAGCTTAGGGCCTGCCGTCGTCGGCGCCCCGGGCGGGAGCGGCGCGTAACGCCGGGCGGGCCGGGACTCCGGCGTCCCGGCCGTTTCAGAGGTCGCCTTCGCGCTCCGCCAGGAACCGCTCGAACTCGAGCCCGATCTCGTCCGCCGACGGGATGTCCACCGGCTCGGCGAGCATGTTGCCCCGGGTTTCGGCACCCGCGGCGGCGTCGTACTGGTGCTCGAGGCCCTGGATGAGGGCCGTGAGTTCCTCGTCGCCCTCCCGCACCTGACGGTCGATCTCGGTCTGGGTACGGTGGGCGTCGGTGCGCAGGGAGTGCGCCACGCCGGGCAGGACCAGGCCGGTGGCGGCCGTGATGGTCTCCAGGACGGTCAGCGCCGCGTCCGGGTACGCGGAGCGGGCGATGTAGTGCGGCACGTGCGCGGCGACTCCGAGCACGTCGTGTCCGGCCTGCATGAGCCGGTACTCGACGAGAGCCTCGACGCTGCCGGGCACCTGCGCCTCCTCGAAGGGGCTGTTGTGGGCCGCCGGGACGAGGTCGGTACGGTTTCCGTGCGGGGTGATGCCCACGGGGCGGGTGTGCGGGACTCCCATGGGGATGCCGTGGAAGTTCACGGCCAGGCGGACGCCGAGCCGCTCCACGATCTGTCGCACCGCTGCGGCGAACCTCTCCCACTCCACGTCCGGCTCCGGCCCGGACAGCAGCAGGAACGGCGCTCCGGTGGCGTCCTGGACCAGCCGTACCTCGAGCGTGGGCACCTCGTAGTCGGTCCAGCGGTCACGGGTGAAGGTCAGCAGAGGGCGACGGGCCCGGTAGTCGACGAGCCGGTCGTGGTCGAACCGGGCGACGACCTGGTGGGTCAGCGAGTCGAGCAGTCGCTCGGCGATCTGGTCGCCGGCCTCGCCCGCGTCGATGTATCCGTCGAAGTGGTAGAGCATGACGAGACCGGCCGATTCCTGGGCGAGCGCCATGTCGACGACTGCCAGCCCTTTCGGCTCCCATGCGTACAAACCCTGCGGATCAAGCACAGTGACCGCCCCTCCTCCTGTTTCCCCATGGACAACGTGACGCGCGGCACCGGCATTCCCGGGTGAGGGCAACTCCCTGAGGGGCGTGGGGCTGTGTCGACCTGCGGCTCCGCCGCGCGGGCGTGACAAGCCCTCACCGACCCGCAGCACCCCCGGCCCCGAAGCGCAGCACTGAGGGGCCGCACCTCGAAAGGTACGGCCCCTCAGTCACCGGCTAATCCTCAGCGGAAGGGGGTCCCCCCGCTGGGGGAGTTCAGCTCTGGCCGCCGGCCAGCTTCTCGCGCAGCGCGGCCAGCGCCTCGTCCGAAGCCAGGGCGCCGGAGTTGTCGCCGCCCTCGGAGGAGTACGAGCCGCCGCCGCCACCGCCGCCGGACGCGGCCGGAGCCGCACCCGCGGTGTCGACACCCTCGGCAGCAGCCTTCTCGTCCGCCTCGCGGGACTTGATGACCTGCGCCTGGTGCTGCTCGAAGCGGGACTGCGCCTCGGCGTACTGGGTCTCCCACACCTCGCGCTGGGTCTCGTAGCCCTCGAGCCAGTCGTTGGTCTCGGGGTCGAAGCCCTCGGGGTAGATGTAGTTGCCCTGGTCGTCGTAGGACGCGGCCATGCCGTACAGCGTCGGGTCGAACTCGACCACCGACGGGTCGGCACCGAAGGCCTCGTTGGCCTGCTTCAGCGAGAGGCTGATGCGGCGGCGCTCGAGGTCGATGTCGATGACCTTGACGAAGATCTCGTCGTTGACCTGGACGACCTGCTCCGGGATCTCCACGTGGCGCTCGGCCAGCTCGGAGATGTGGACCAGACCCTCGATGCCCTCGTCCACGCGGACGAACGCACCGAACGGAACCAGCTTCGTGACCTTGCCGGGCACGACCTGGCCGATCTGGTGGGTGCGGGCGAACTGCTGCCACGGGTCTTCCTGAGTCGCCTTCAGCGACAGGGAGACACGCTCACGGTCCATGTCGACGTCGAGGACCTCGACGGTGACTTCCTGACCGACCTCGACGACCTCGGAGGGGTGGTCGATGTGCTTCCAGGACAGCTCGGACACGTGCACCAGGCCGTCGACGCCACCCAGGTCCACGAAGGCACCGAAGTTGACGATCGAGGAGACGACGCCGGAGCGCACCTGACCCTTCTGGAGGGTGGTGAGGAACGTCTGGCGGACCTCGGACTGGGTCTGCTCCAGCCAGGCACGGCGGGACAGGACCACGTTGTTGCGGTTCTTGTCCAGCTCGATGATCTTCGCCTCGAGCTCCTTGCCCACGTAGGGCTGGAGGTCGCGGACACGGCGCATCTCGACCAGGGAGGCCGGGAGGAAGCCACGGAGGCCGATGTCGAGGATGAGACCACCCTTGACGACCTCGATGACGGTACCCGTGACGATGCCGTCCTCTTCCTTGATCTTCTCGATGGTGCCCCAGGCGCGCTCGTACTGGGCGCGCTTCTTCGAGAGGATCAGGCGGCCTTCCTTGTCCTCCTTCTGGAGAACAAGGGCTTCGATCTCGTCACCGACGGCGACGACCTCATTGGGGTCGACGTCGTGCTTGATCGAGAGCTCGCGGCTCGGGATGACACCTTCGGTCTTATAACCGATGTCGAGCAGGACCTCGTCCCGGTCGACCTTCACGATGACGCCGTCGACGATGTCGCCGTCGTTGAAGTACTTGATCGTCTCGTCGATCGCGGCGAGGAAGGCTTCCTCGTTACCGATGTCGTTGACCGCAACCTGCGGGGTGGTGGCGGTGGTCTCGGTGCTGCTCGTCATGTGGGAAAGGGCTCCGGTACGGACAGTGAGTCGTAGGTACTGCTACGCCGAAGCCCGTTTCGCTCTGCAGAAGCCGGACAGCTCAGGAAGCGCCGTTCCAGACACCGGGTGCCCGGTGGCGCCTCGACAGCCGAGGGGACATACAACAGACGCGAGCACAACCTGCTATGTCTGAGGTGCGCAGGCTCGCAGCGCAACTTGTAGCATACGGGTGCAGCCGGGCGGGGTCAATGCGCGAAGCCCCCCACCCGGGGCGGATCGCCGCATAACCGGCACAATTCCCCCGTCCGGGGGTAGAGCCGCACGTCAGATGCCACCTTGAGGCCACGCGGAACCCACCACCGCAGGACACCGCGCCCCCTGTGGCGACAGCCGGGGCGACTGGACGGAAGAGTACGACGATGGAGCCGATCATCCAAGAGCCCGAAGGCCCCGAACCCGAGGCGACCCGACGGGACGCCGGCATCACCGAGAGCGCCCGCGCCAACCGGGGCTGGTGGGACCGCAACGCGGACGAGTACCAGGTCGAGCACGGCACGTTCCTCGGTGACGACCGCTTCGTGTGGTGCCCCGAGGGACTGGACGAGGTGGAGGCGGAGCTGCTCGGCCCGCCGGAGGAACTGAAGGACCGCGCCGTCCTGGAGCTCGGCGCCGGCGCGGCCCAGTGCTCGCGCTGGCTGGCCGCGCAGGGCGCGCGTCCGGTGGCCCTGGACATCTCGCACCGGCAGCTTCAGCACGCGCTGCGCATCGGCGGCCCGTTCCCGCTGGTGTGCGCGGACGCGGGCGTGCTGCCGTTCGCGGACGGCTCCTTCGACCTGGCCTGCTCGGCGTACGGGGCGCTGCCCTTCGTCGCCGACCCGCGGCTCGTGCTGCGCGAGGTGCACCGGGTGCTGCGGCCCGGCGGCCGGTTCGTCTTCTCCGTCACCCATCCCATCCGTTGGGCGTTCCCGGACGAGCCCGGCCCGGAGGGACTGAGCGTCTCCGGGTCGTACTTCGACCGCACCCCCTACGTGGAGGAGGACGAGCAGGGCCGCGCGGTGTACGTCGAGCACCACAGGACGCTGGGCGACCGGGTCCGCGACGTCGCTGCCTCGGGCTTTCGGCTGGTGGACCTGGTGGAGCCCCGGTGGCCGGAGTGGAACAGCTCCGAATGGGGCGGCTGGTCCCCGTTGCGCGGCCGCCTGATCCCGGGAACGGCGATCTTCGTGTGCGTACGGGACTGAGGGCGTGATCCGTCACGACGCTCTGGACGCCCTCCCCGTACGCGAGGCGCTCCCCCGGCTGACCGACGCCCTTCGGGAGCGCGGCACCGCCGTCCTCGTCGCGCCGCCCGGCACCGGAAAGACGACCCTGGTGCCGCTGGTGCTGGCGGGGCTGACCGGCGACGGCCCCGCGCGGCGGGTCGTGGTCGCCGAGCCGCGGCGGATCGCGGCGCGCGCGGCGGCCCGGCGGATGGCCTGGCTGCTGGGCGAAAAGCCCGGCGAATCGGTCGGCTTCACGGTGCGCGGGGAGCGGGTGACCGGTCGGCACACGCGTGTGGAGGTCGTCACGACCGGCGTGCTCCTGCAGCGGCTGCAACGCGACCAGGAGCTGACCGGCGTGGACGTCGTGGTGCTCGACGAGTGCCACGAGCGGCATCTGGACGCGGACACGGCCGCGGCGTTCCTGTGGGACGTGCGCGAGACGCTGCGTCCGGAGCTTCGTCTGGTGGCCGCGTCGGCGACGACCGACGCGGCGGGCTGGGCACGGCTGCTGGGGGACGCACCCGTCGTCGAGGCGCGCGGCACGGCGCACCCGGTGGAGGTGGTGTGGGCGCCTCCCGCCCGGCCCCTGCGGCCGCCGCACGGCATGCGGATCGACCCGGCGCTGCTGACGCATGCGGCGTCGGTGGTGCGGCGGGCGCTGGCCGAGCGGGACGGGGACGTTCTGGTGTTCCTGCCGGGCGTGGGCGAGATCTCCCGGGTGGCCGCGCAGTTGGGGACGCTCCCGGACGTCGAGGTGCTCCAGGTGCACGGGCGGGCGCCGGCCGCGGTGCAGGACGCGGTGCTGGCGCCCGGACAGCGGCGCCGGGTGGTGCTGTCGACCTCGGTGGCGGAGTCGTCGCTGACGGTGCCGGGGGTGCGGGTGGTCGTGGACGCGGGCCTCGCGCGTGAGCCCCGGGTCGACCACGCGCGCGGCCTGAGCGCTCTGACGACGGTACGGGCCTCGCAGGCGGCGGGCCGGCAGCGGGCGGGACGGGCCGGGCGCGAGGCGCCGGGTGCGGTGTACCGGTGCTGGGCACAGGCGGAGGACGCCCGGCTGCCGCGGTTCCCCTCCCCCGAGATCAAGGTGGCCGACCTGACGGCGTTCGCGCTCCAGACGGCCTGCTGGGGCGACCCGGACGCCTCCGGGCTCGCCCTGCTCGATCCGCCCCCGGCCGGGGCGATGGCGGCGGCCGGGGCCGTCCTGACCGCGATCGGGGCCGTCGGCGCCGACGGGCGGGCCACCGAGCGGGGCACCCGGCTCGCCCGGCTGGGCCTGCATCCCCGGCTCGGGCGTGCCCTGCTGGACGCGGCGGCGGCCGTGGGCCCCGCACTCGCCGCCGAGGTGGTCGCGCTGATCGGCGAGGAGGCGCCGCGGAGCTACGGGGACGATCTCGCCGGCGCGTTGCGCACCGCGCGGCGCGGGGACGACGCCTACGCGCAGCGGTGGCGTGCCGAGGTGCGCCGGCTGCGCGCGCTCGCCCAGGACGTCTCCGCGCGGGGCACCTCGCAGGGCACCTCGCGGGGCACCTCACAGACGGGCGGCGGCCCGCCGCGCGTGGACGAGATGGACGCGCGGGTGGGGCTGGTCGCCGCGCTCGCGTTCCCCGAGCGGATCGCCCGCGCGGACGGCGGTTCGTATCTGATGCTGTCCGGGACGCGGGCCGAGGCCGGGGCGGGCACCGGGCTGCGCGGCACGCCCTGGATCGCGGTCGCCGCGGCCGACCGGCCCGTGGGGCGGGGGCACGCGCGCGTGCAGCTCGGCGCGGTCGTCGACGAGGCCACCGCGCGGTGGGCGGCCGACGCCCTGCTGGAGACGCGCGAGGAGGTGCACTGGGCCGACGGGGACGTCGTCGCCCGGCGGGTCGAGCGGCTGGGAGCCGTCGAACTGGCCGTACGGCCCCGTACCGACGCGGAGCCCGCGCTCGTACGGGCCGCGCTGTTGGACGGGCTGCGGCGGGAGGGGTTCGGGCTGCTGCGGTGGCCGGCCGGGGCCCCCGTGCTGCGGCAGCGGCTCGCGTTCGTACACCGGCAGGCCGGCGAACCCTGGCCCGACGTGTCCGACGAGGCGCTGCACGCGCGCGTACAGGAGTGGCTGGAGCCGGAGCTGAGCCGCGCCCGGCGCCGGGCCGACCTGGCCCGGATCGACGCCGGGCAGGCCCTTCGCCGGCTGCTGCCGTGGGCGTCCGGGCAGGCTCTCCGCCTGGACGAACTCGCCCCCGAGCGGATCACCGTGCCCAGCGGGTCCGCGGTCCGGATCGACTACTCCGACCCCGGCCGGCCGGTGCTCGCGGTGAAACTCCAGGAGATGTTCGGGCTCCAGGAGTCGCCGCGGGTGGCCGGGGTGCCCCTGCTGGTGCACCTGCTGTCCCCGGCCGGGCGTCCCGCCGCCGTCACCGCCGACCTCGCCTCCTTCTGGAAGGACGGCTACAAGGGCGTACGGGCCGAGCTGCGCGGCCGTTATCCCCGGCATCCGTGGCCCGAGGACCCCGCCGCGGCCGAGCCGACCCGACACACCAACGCGCGGCTCGGGCGGTGACGACCCGCTCCTGCTCCGCCGCCGGGGCGGGGCGGGAGCGCGCGGAGGCGAGGGCGCGCCTACGGACCTCCGGCGGACGGCACAGCGGCACGGGGCGGTGGCACGGGGACGGTGCCAGATTCGATTCCTGGCCCCACCCGGCCCGATGGGGTGTCAGGTCGTGCCGGAGCCGGCACCGTAGCGACGGACCCGGGTGCCCCCTCCGTCGCCGACGGAGGGGGCACCCGGGTCCGCGCGGGGTCCGCGCGGGCGCGCGTGCTGCTACGTGCCGACGGTGGGGTCGGGGGACTCGGTTCCGGCCGCGGCCACGGTGAGTTCGACCGTGAGGGTGGCGCCGCCCGCGGTGGTGATGCGGAGCAGGAAAGTGCCGGTGGTGTCGTCCGCGTACAGCTGAGGCAGCTTCAGCCGGCCGTCCGCGTCCGTCCTGAGGCCGCTCAGGGTGCGTACGGCCTTGTCGTCGGCGTCCTTGAAGTAGGGGCCCTTGTCGTTGACGGCCGGATCGTCGGCCGATGCGATCAGCGTGGCGGTGGCGGCGACCTTGCCGGCGGCGGCGCCGTCGTGAGTGGCCCGTACCTCGACGCGGTGGGCGAACTCGCCGCCCGGCGTGCAGGTCAACGCCTCGTCATCGGTGCGGACGACGGTGTCGGCGACGCGTTCGGTGACGGTGGCCCGGTAGTCGAGGCCGGGCACCACGCGGCCGACGACGGTGGCGCGGACGGTGACGTCGCCGGTCTTCTCACCTGCCCGGAGTGCGGGCGCGACGGCGACACCGGAGCTGTTGGTGAGGACGGTGGCCACGCTCTCACCGCCGGTGAAGGTGGTGTCGGTGTCGCCGATCACGGTGAAGCGGATCCGCACCTTCGCGACGCTCTTGCCCTCGTCCGTCTCCGCGCGGGTACTGATCCGCTCGGTGAACGCCTCGCCCGCCGTCGCGGTGAGCTTGCCGGTGCCGGCGTTCTCCAGGTGGTCCACCCTGTCGGTGGGCGTGGGGACGGTAGGGGGCGGAGTCGTCGGCGGGGGCGTCGACGGCGGTGGAGTCGTGGCCGGGGGCGGAGTCGTCGGCGGAGTCGTGGCCGGTGGGGTGCTCGGTGTGCCGGGCGAGGCCGGCGGCTTGGTAGCGCCGCTGCCCTGCTTGCCGGGCGCGGTGCCGGGCTTCGACGGCCGTGTGTCCGGGGTGGACGGGCTGGTGCCCGGCGTCGACGGGCCGGGGCTCGTGGAGCGGTCGTCGCTGCGGTTGCCGGGCAGGGTGCCGGTGCCGTCCGGGACCTCGTGCGTGCCCTTGCGGTAGTACTCCAGCCATGACAGGACGGTGTTCAGGTACTCCGTGGAGTTGTTGTAGCTGAGGATCGCCTTGTCGAGGTCCGTCCGGTCGGACAGGTCCCAGCCGAAGCGGCACAGGTAGTGGCCGGCCGCCAGCGCGGCGTCGTAGATGTTGTTGGGGTCCTCGCGGCCGTCGTCGTTGCCGTCGCGGGCGGCCCACGCCCAGGTGGACGGGATGAACTGCATGGGACCGACGGCGTTGTCGTAGGCGCTGTTGCCGTCGTACTCGCCGTTGTCGGTGTCCTTGATGAGCGCGAAGCCGTTGCCGTCGAGCTGCGGGCCGATGATCGGGGAGGTCGTGGTGCCGTCGGCGTCGACGCGTCCGCCGCGGGCCTGGCCGGACTCCACCTTGCCGATGGCGGCGAGCAGTTGCCAGGGCAGGTTGCAGGCGGGCTTGGACTCGCGCAGCGCGGCTTCGGCCTTCTTGTAGGCGTCGAGGACGGTCGCGGGTATGCCCGCCTCGGAGGCGCCCGGCGTGACCGTGTCGGAGGTCGCGGACGGCGAGGGGTTGGGGCTGTTCAGCGGCGGCAGGTCCGTGTAGTACGGCGAGTTGCCGGTCGCGCCGGTGTCGTCGGTGCTCGTCCCGGGCTCCGTGGCGGCGCCCGAGGAGGTCCGGCCGTCCTGACCGTCGATCGTCGCGCCTGGAGCCTGGGACGCGGACAGGGCCGCCACCGCGGCCGCCGCCACGGCGGTGGTTGCCGCTCCCTTGCGCAGCCTCCTGCCGAAATGCGCCGCCATAGAGTGAACCCCTCCCCGTGGACGCCGGAGCATCCGTCCGTGTCCGTCACGCTCGCCTGCTGTGACGATCAGCCAGGACCATAAGTTGCACTGATCTGTTGTAACGATTTTTTGTGGCGATCCACTGCGCCGATCTGCCGTGTCGATCTCTCGCGACCCTACGGCACCATCCTTTGCTCGGACACCCGTTCATGCCGGCGTTCACCGGACGGTCACAGCCGTTCCCCCACCGAGCGTGGACGGCCGCGTCGCGCATACTGGGCCCGCCGAGCACCCGGGCCGACGGGCCGGGTCAACTACCTTCCCAAGGAGCCGGGTTGCCTTTCACTCTGAGCCATGCGGTGGCGGTCCTGCCCGCCGTACGCACCGACGGGACCGGCCGGGGACCGTTGGTGCCGGCCGTCCTCGTGGCGGGCAGTCTCGCTCCGGACCTGACCTACTACGCGGCCGGTTTCCTGTCCGGGACAATGGAGTTCGGGGACTTCACACACTCGTTCCCAGGCGTTCTCACCATTGATGTGTGCATCGCCTGGGCTCTGGTGGGGCTCTGGCTCCTGGTCCGCGAACCGCTCGTCGCGCTGCTGCCGCGGCCCCGGCAGGGGAGGACGGCCACCCTGCTGCGCTGCGGCACACCCCGCGCGCGCGTGTGCGCCCCCTTGGCGGCACGCTGGTACGTCTCGGCCATGCTCGGTGCGCTGACGCACGTGGTCTGGGACGAGTTCACGCATCTCGACCGGTGGGGGATGCGGGTCTTCCCCGTCCTGGGGCAGGAGATCGCGGGCTCACCGCTGTACTGGTACCTGCAGTACGGCGGGTCGGCGGTGGCCGCGGTGGTGATCGCCGTGTTCCTGGCCCGGGCACTGCGCCGGGTGACGCCCCGCCCGGGGCCGGCGGGGGTCCCGACGCTGTCCACGGCCGACCGATGGGCGGCCGCCGCGCTGCTCGGCGGCTGCGCGCTGGCGGGGGCCGTCCATCGGGCCTCACGCTGGTGGGACTACTGGGGTGCGACCGCGAAGCCCTGGGAGCTGATCCCCACGGTGTGTTTCGGGGCAGGCGCCGGGCTCGCCCTCGCGCTGCCGGTGTACGCCGTGGCGGTCAGGGCGTGGCGTCCGGCCCCGGCCACCACGGGCCCTGATGACGTGGATACGCGGCGGCCGAGCCGTACGGCCGCACGCTGAGGGTCTCGCCGGCCGCCACGAACACGGTGACGGTACGGACCGGGCGGGGCCGGGGCAGCAGGGTGAGGGCGAGCGTCAGGCAGCCGCGTGCCAGCTCGGCCCACAGCCGCCACTCGAGCGGCTTGCCGGCGCCGGGGCCCGGGAGTCCGGGCCCTTCGCACAGGCCGGGGTGCCAGGGTCCGACGGCGATGTGGCGGCCGAGGTCCGCGGTGGCACGGCGCAGCGTGACGGCGAAGGGGAGGGCGAGGGGGACGGGGGTGCGGGCGGTACTCGCGTCGGCCGCGAAGACCGGAACCGGCGACAGCGCCTCGGGGGTGGGGCCCTCGGCGGCGGCCCTCGGGAATGCCGCTCTGCGGTGAAGCATGCGTATACCCATGCCCCGCATCCTGGCGTCCGGTCCCCTCGACTGCTTGCCCGCCTGGCCCACGCGAGTGAAGCGCCCTCCGGGGGCGGGCCCGTGCGAGGCGGGCACACTCGGGTGTCGCGGCCGTCAAGGACAGCCGTCGGCGGGTGACCGTCAAGCGCGGCCGTCGAACGCGGCCACCCGCCGATGCCACTCACCGAACCCGTCCGCCCCGTCCGTCCTGCGCAGCCGCATCCCGATGAGGCGGAGCGGCGCCACGGAGCACGCCCGCATCAGGGGCGACCGGCGACGGGCGGCGACGGAGAACGCCCTCCGACCGCCCTCCGCCACCGCCCGTCGGTCCTGTCCGTGCCCGGTGCCGTGCCCGGTGCCGTCAGTGTGCCGCCGACTCCCAGTCCGGGCCCGCGCCGACCGAGACGCCCAGGGGGACGCGGAGCCGGACCGCGTCGGCCATCTCCCGGCGGATCAGTTCCTCCGCGGCCGCACGCTCGCCGGGGGCGATCTCCAGGACGATTTCGTCGTGGACCTGGAGAAGCATGCGGGACGTGAGGTCCGCCTCGCGCAGCGCGCGGTCCACGTTCAGCATGGCGATCTTGACGATGTCCGCCGCCGTGCCCTGGATCGGCGCGTTCAGCGCCATGCGCTCGGCCGCCTCGCGGCGCTGACGGTTGTCGCTGTTGAGGTCGGGCAGGTAGCGCCGGCGGCCGAAGAGGGTCGCCGTGTAACCCGTCGCCCGCGCCTCGTCGACCACTCGGCGCAGATAGTCCCGTACCCCGCCGAACCGCTCGAAGTACGCGTCCATCAGGGCGCGGGCCTCGGCCGCCTCGATGTTCAGCTGCTGCGAGAGCCCGAAGGCGGACAGCCCGTACGCCAGCCCGTACGACATCGCCTTGATCTTGCGGCGCATCTCCGCGTCCACCGCGGACCGCTCGACCGCGAACACCTGCGCGGCGGCCGTGGTGTGCAGGTCCTCACCGGAGGTGAACGCCTCGATGAGACCGGCGTCCTCGGAGAGGTGGGCCATCACCCGCAGTTCGATCTGGCTGTAGTCGGCGGTGAGGAGGGATTCGAAGCCCTCACCGACGACGAAGCCCCGGCGGATCGCGCGTCCCTCGTCGGTACGGACCGGGATGTTCTGCAGGTTCGGGTCGGTCGACGACAGGCGGCCGGTGGCGGCGACCGTCTGGTTGAACGTGGTGTGGATACGGCCGTCGGCGGCGATCGTCTTGATCAGGCCCTCGACGGTGACGCGCAGCTTCGCCTGCTCACGATGGCGCAGCATGATCACCGGCAGCTCGTTGTCGGTCCGGCCGGCCAGCCAGGCCAGGGCGTCGGCGTC
Source organism: Streptomyces sp. NPDC005774 (assembly GCF_042871645.1). Taxonomy (NCBI): domain Bacteria; kingdom Bacillati; phylum Actinomycetota; class Actinomycetes; order Kitasatosporales; family Streptomycetaceae; genus Streptomyces; species Streptomyces sp. NPDC005774. The sequence continues at coordinate 248,001 of NZ_JBIAIV010000005.1, forward strand.
GGTCGTGTACCCGGTCTTGGTCTTCTTCGTCTTCGGCAGGCCGAGTTCACCGAAGAGGACCTCCTGGAGCTGCTTGGGCGAGCCCAGGTTGAACTCGTGTCCCGCCGCCGCGTGCGCCTCCTTCACGGCCTGCTGCACGGCGCCCGCGAACATCTGCTCCATGGACTCCAGGTGGGCCCGGTCCGCCGCGATGCCGTGCCGCTCCATGCGGGCCAGCAGGATGGACGTCGGCAGCTCCATGTCCCGCAGCAGCTCCGCGGCGCCCACCTCCTCGAGGCGGTCCTCGAAGGCCTCGCCCAGGTCGAGCACCGCACGGGCCTGCACCATCAGCGCCTCGGCCTCGGCGGTCTCGTCCGCGCCGAAGGCCAGCTGGCCGTCGGCCGCGGCGGCAGGCGCCAGTTCGCGATGCAGGTACTCCAGGGACAGCGCGTCCAGGGCGAAGGAGCGGCGGCCCGGCTTGACCAGGTAGGCGGCGAGGGCCGTGTCCATGAAGACGCCCTCGACGCTCCAGCCGTGCTCGGCGAAGACCCGCATCGCACCCTTGGCGTTGTGGAACACCTTGGGCCGGTCCGCGTCGGAGAGCCAGGCGGCGAACGCATGCTCGTCGCCCTCCTCCAGCTCGGCCGGGTCGAACCAGGCGGCCGGTCCGGCGGCCGTGGCCAGGGCGATCTCGGCGACCGAGCCGGCCCCCAGCGCCCAGGTGTCGACGGTGGCGACGCCGAGGGGCCCGGTGGCGTGCTCGGCGAGCCAGCCGGCCAGCTCGCCCGAGCCCAGGACGGTCCCGTCCAGCTCCACACCCTCGGCGACGACCGGGGTGGTCTCGGCCTCCTGCGCTCCGGGGTCGACGGCGAAGAGCCGCTCGCGCAGTGACGGGTTCCTGATCTCCAGGGTGTCCAGGATCATCGCGACGGCCTTGCGGTCGTAGGCGGTCCGCTCCAGGTCGGTGACGCCCTTGGCCAGCTCGACCTGCCGCTCCAGCTCGGTGAGACGGCGGTTGAGCTTGACCGACTCGAGGTGGTCGCGCAGATTCTGCCCGACCTTGCCCTTGACCTCGTCGACCCGTTCGACGAGCTGTGAGAAGGAGCCGAACTGGTTGATCCACTTCGCGGCCGTCTTCTCACCGACACCGGGAATGCCGGGCAGGTTGTCGGACGGGTCACCGCGCAGCGCCGCGAAGTCGGGGTACTGCGCGGGCGTCAGCCCGTACTTCTCGAGCACCTTCTCGGGGGTGAACCGGGTCAGCTCGGAGACACCCTTGGTCGGATACAGCACCGTGGTGCGCTCGGAGACCAGCTGGAAGGAGTCCCGGTCGCCGGTGACGATCAGCACGTCGAAGCCCTCGGCCTCGGCGCGGGTGGCGAGCGTGGCGATGACGTCGTCCGCCTCGAACCCGTCGACGGCGAAGCGCGGGGCGTACATCGCGTCGAGCAGCTCACCGATCAGCTCGACCTGGCCCTTGAACTCGTCCGGGGTCTTGGAGCGGTTCGCCTTGTACTCGGGGAACTCCGCCGAGCGCCAGGTCTTGCGGGAGACGTCGAAGGCCACCGCGAAGTGCGTGGGCGCCTCGTCACGCAGCGTGTTCGCGAGCATCGACGCGAACCCGTAGATCGCGTTCGTCGGTTGTCCCGTCGCGGTGGTGAAGTTCTCCACGGGCAGCGCGAAGAACGCGCGGTAGGCCAGCGAATGCCCGTCCATGAGCATCAGTCGCGGTCGGGCCTCGCCGGAGGTCTGGTCGGTCTTCTTCGCTGCTGTCTCTGCCACGTCCCCGATCCTGCCACGCGCCACCGACACTCGGCCCCGCCCCCGCACCGCCGGACGTCACGGCCACCGCCCGGCCCCGACGATTCCCCACCGCTCTCCCTCACCCGAAGCCGCGCACAATCCCTCGAAACCGTCCGCAACCGTTCACGAGGAATGTCCCCGCCCTCCGCCCCGCCAGGAGCCCGCCGTGGCCGTCACGTCCCGTGCGAGGATTCGGAGCCGTATGTCACACGTGTACGCGAAGAGGAGTGCGCGATGGCCAGCAAGCCGCCCAAGGGTGACCCGGTCCAGGACGCGCCGAAGGTCTCCGAGCCGAAACACACGGCAGCGGGCCTCACGGCGATCGGTCACAGTCTGCGCATGGCCCAACGGCAGATGGGCGTGAAACGCACGGCGCTGACCCTCCTCAGCGTCAACCAGAAGAACGGTTTCGACTGCCCGGGCTGCGCCTGGCCGGAGCCCGAGCACCGGCACACGGCGGAGTTCTGCGAGAACGGCGCGAAGGCCGTGGCCGAAGAGGCCACCCTGCGCCGGGTCACCCCCGAGTTCTTCGCCGAGCACACCGTCGCCGACCTGGCCGGCCGCAGCGGCTACTGGCTGGGCCAGCAGGGCCGCCTGACCCACCCCGTGTACCTCCCGGAGGGCGGCGACCGCTACGAGCCGGTCACCTGGGAGCGCGCCTTCGACATCGTCGCCGAGGAGATCAACGCCCTCTCCTCCCCCGACGAGGCCGTCTTCTACACCTCCGGCCGCACCAGCAACGAGGCCGCGTTCCTCTACCAACTGTTCGCGCGTGAGCTCGGCACCAACAACCTGCCCGACTGCTCGAACATGTGCCACGAGTCCTCCGGCTCCGCCCTCTCCGAGACGATCGGCGTCGGCAAGGGCAGCGTCCTGCTGGAGGACCTCTACAAGTCCGACCTCATCATCGTCGCCGGCCAGAACCCGGGCACCAACCACCCGCGCATGCTGTCCGCCCTGGAGAAGGCCAAGGCGAACGGCGCACGGATCATCAGCGTCAACCCGCTGCCCGAGGCCGGCCTGGAGCGCTTCAAGAACCCGCAGACCCCCAAGGGCCTCACCACCGGCGCCGCCCTCACCGACCTGTTCCTGCAGATCCGCCTCGGCGGCGACCAGGCCCTCTTCCGCATACTCAACAAACTGATCCTCGAGGCGCCCGACGCCGTCGACGAGGACTTCGTCCGTGAACACACCCACGGCTACGAGGACTTCGCCGAGGCCGCCCGCGCCGCCGACTGGGACGCCACCCTCACCGCGACCGGCCTCACGCGCGAGGACATCGAGACCTGCCTGCGCATGGTCCTCGAATCGAAGAGCGTCATCGTGTGCTGGGCGATGGGTCTCACCCAGCACAAGCACTCCGTGCCCATGATCCGCGAGATCGTCAACTTCCTGCTGCTGCGCGGCAACATCGGCCGCCCCGGCGCCGGCGTCTGCCCGGTACGCGGCCACTCCAACGTGCAGGGCGACCGCACCATGGGCATCTTCGAACGGCCCGCTCCGGAGTTCCTGGACGCCCTGGAGAAGGAGTTCGGCTTCACCCCGCCGCGCGAACACGGCTACGACGTCGTACGGGCCATCCGCGCCCTGCGCGACGGACAGGCGAAGGTCTTCTTCGCCATGGGCGGCAACTTCGTCTCCGCCTCCCCCGACACGGAGGTCACCGAGGCCGCGATGCGCCGGGCCCGGCTGACCGTGCACGTGTCGACCAAGCTGAACCGCTCGCACGCCGTCACGGGCGCGCGCGCCCTCATCCTGCCGACCCTGGGACGCACCGAACGCGATCTGCAGGGCAGCGGCGAGCAGTTCGTGACGGTCGAGGACTCCATGGGCATGGTGCACGCCTCCCGCGGCCGCCTCGAACCGGCGAGCGGGCAGCTGCTGTCCGAGCCGGCCATCGTCTGCCGGCTGGCCCGCCGCGTCCTCGGCTCCGACAGCAAGGTGCCGTGGGAGGAGTTCGAGAAGGACTACGCGACGATCCGCGACCGCATCGCACGCGTGATCCCCGGCTTCGAGGACTTCAACGCGCGCGTGGCGAACCCCTCGGGCTTCACACTCCCCCACGCCCCGCGCGACGAGCGCCGCTTCCCCACGGCCACCGGCAAGGCCAACTTCACCGCCGCCCCGGTCGAGTACCCCGAACTGCCGAAGGGCCGGCTCCTGCTGCAGACACTGCGCTCGCACGACCAGTACAACACCACGATCTACGGCCTCGACGACCGCTACCGCGGCATCACGAACGGCCGCCGCGTGGTGCTCGTCAACCCCGAGGACGCGCGCGAACTGCGGCTCGCGGACGGCTCGTACGTCGACCTGGTCAGCGAGTGGAAGGACGGCGTGGAACGCAGAGCCCCCGGATTCCGCGTCGTGCACTACCCGACGGCCCGCGGCTGCGCCGCCGCGTACTACCCGGAGACCAACGTCCTGGTGCCGCTGGACGCGACCGCCGACACCAGCAACACCCCGGCCAGTAAGTCCGTCGTGGTCCGTCTGGAACAATCCGCGACCGACTGAGCGTTTGCTCAGTGGTGCCGGCGGCACTGCCGTGGACGCTGCGCGAAAGCGTCCCAAGCGACAGTGCCGTACCGCCGCAGCGATCACGACGGACGAAACACGACGAACGGAGCCCGCCCCCATGGGAGAGCAGCAGCAGCACGCGAAGTTCCCACGAGAGGTCATAGACGAGTACGCCGCGCTCGGCGTGGACCTGGAGGCCCTGTTCTCCGCCGGCCACCTCGGCACCCGCATGGGCGTGCAGATCCTGGAGGCCTCGGCCGAGCGGGTCGTGGGGACGATGCCGGTGGAGGGCAACACCCAGCCCTACGGACTGCTGCACGGCGGCGCCTCCGCCGTCCTGGCCGAAACCCTCGGGTCGCTGGGGTCGATGCTGCACGGCGGCGTCACCAAGATCGCCGTGGGCGTCGACCTCAACTGCACCCACCACCGCAGCGCGCGCTCCGGCCTGGTCACCGGGATCGCCACCCCGGTGCACCGGGGGCGGTCCACGGCCACGTACGAGATCGTCATCAGCGACGAGGCCGGCAAGCGGGTGTGCACCGCGCGTCTGACCTGCCTGCTGCGGGACCTCGGCCCGAAGGACGCGGAGCAGGCCGCCGACGCCGCCAAGGGCTGACCGGCACAGGGATGGTGCGGGGCGCGCGACTGCCCCGCACCGCCCGCCGTCGGCCGTCACCCGTCCATTGCCCGGGAACAACGGGTGCCCTACCGTTCGGGCATGGAACGGGGAGGCCCCGCCCGGCCCGCCGCGCGGGGCCCCGGCCGCCCACCGCTCACCCCGGCACCCCTACCGGCACTTCCGGCGCCCCCGGCACTCCCGGCACTCCTCCCGGCGGTCTTCACGACAGCGTTCCCAGCCGCCCTCCTGGCCGCCCTCGCGGCCGTCCTCCTGACGGCCGGATGCGGCCCGTCCGGACACACCGGCAGCCCGGCATCATCCCTGCCGCCGCCTCCGCCGCCCCCGCCGTCAGCGACCGCCCCGCAGGATGTGTGCGCGCGGATCGTCGCCCACTGGGCCCGCGAGGTGCTGGACGGCTCCGCCTACGGCGACTACCAGTCGATGGGCCTGTCCAACGGCCAGTACGAGATTCTGCGCGACGCCGTGGCCGCCGCCCGCCCCGTCCGTGAGCGCCAAGGCGCCGCGGCCGCCCACGACGTGATCGCCCGTCACGTCCGCGAGGCCTGCGCCGAACGGCACCGCACCGGCGGACCGGACGAAGGCGCCTGGCGATGAACGCCATCGGCCCCGTGGAACCCGGCGACGAAACCCACCCCTTGGCCGCGCCGCCGCGCCGCGGCCCCCGGGCCCCCCGCCGCGGCCCCCTCGCGGCGCTGCACGGGCGTCATCGCCGGAGCACACTCGCCGTCCTCACCGCGGCGGCCGTCCTCACGGCCGGCACCGTCCTCCACCTCACCCGGCCCCGGCAACCTCCACCGCCCGCACCACCGTTCCCGTCCCAGGTGACCACCGTCGCCTACCTGAAACCCCAGGCCAGAGGCCCGGGGACAGACAATCGGAATTTCACCTTCCACGTCGAAGTCGCCGTGGAATCAGGACCTCCGGTAACCGTCACGCACATATCCCAGCCATACACGGGTCTTTCCACGATCTCCAGCCCACCCACCCCTTTTCGGACAGTGGCGGGATCTCCTCACAAGATCGCCATCACCCTCCGCGTCACGGAATGCGGAGAATTGCCGGAGAACGTCGGACTCCCTTCCCTGAAGGTAACCCTGCGTAATGCGCGCGCAATACGGGCTCACAGCTTCATCCTCGGACCGCGCTACACGCGGGATCTCTCCAGGGCCCTAAAGGTCGCCTGCAGCAACGATTTTCGGTAATCACCAAAAACGCCGACACACCTGAACGGACCCCGCCCGGTCCTGCGGTTTCTCACCATGCGGACAGGTCAAAACGGCTTGAATTCCTCCGTTCCCCCCACTCAGTACCGCTCTGCATTACCTCGTGTCATAACAAGAGAGTCACAGCATTGGCCAGACCCTCCTCCCCGTTCCCTCCACCCGCTTAGAGTCACGGCCAGTCACCGCGCCTCCCGATTCTTACTTCGGCCCAGCGCTCGACTCGGCCGTTTCCACCGGGAAACAGCCGTCAGGGGAAAGGACTGGATCGTGCGTCAACGTTCACTCATCGCCGTCACCGCCGCTTTGGCTGCGGGAGCACTCACCCTCACCGCCTGCGGTTCGCGCGACGAGGGCGGCAGCGGCGGCTCGGATGCCGGCAAGAGCAGCACCACCGTCGTCATCGGCGTCGACGCACCGCTGACCGGCGACCTGTCCGCGCTGGGCCTCGGCATCAAGAACTCCGTGGACCTCGCCGCCAAGATCGCCAACAAGAACAAGACCGTCGACGGCGTCACCTTCAAGGTCGAAGCCCTCGACGACCAGGGCCAGCCCTCCGTCGGCCAGCAGAACGCCACCAAGCTCGTCGCCAACGACGAAGTCCTCGGCGTCGTCGGCCCGCTGAACTCCTCCGTCGGCGAATCCATGCAGAAGGTCTTCGACGCCGCCCAGCTCGTCGAGGTCTCCCCCGCCAACACCAACCCCTCCCTCACCCAGGGCCTTGACTGGCAGAACAAGCAGGTCCGCACCTACAAGTCGTACTTCCGCACCTCGACCACGGACGCCATCCAGGGCCCGTTCGCCGCCGAGTACCTCTACAACGAATCCAAGAAGCGCAAGGTCTTCGTCATCGACGACAAGAAGACCTACGGCGCCGGCCTCGCCGGAACCTTCACCGGGGCCTTCAAGAAGCTCGGCGGCAAGGTCGTCGGCACCGAGCACATCAACCCGGACACCAAGGACTTCAACGCCGTCGCCGCCAAGGTCAAGAAGTCCGGCGCCGACGTCGTCTACTACGGCGGCGAATACCCCCAGGCCGGCCCGCTCAGCAAGCAGATCAAGGCCGCCGGAGCCAAGATCCCGCTCGTCGGCGGCGACGGCATCTACAGCGCCGACTTCATCAAGCTCGCCGGCGCCACCGGCACCGGCGACCTCGCCACCTCCGTCGGCGCCCCCGTCGAAGACCTCCCCTCCGCCAAGGAGTTCGTCGCCAACTACAAGGCCGGCGGCTACAAGGAAGACTACGAAGCCTACGGCGGCTACAGCTACGACTCCGCCTGGGCCGTCATCGAAGCCGTCAAGCAGGTCGTCGAGGACAACGACGGCAAGCTCCCCGCCGACGCCCGCGCCAAGGTCACCGCCGCCATGCAGAACGTCTCCTTCGACGGAGTCACCGGCAAGGTCGCCTTCGACGAGTTCGGTGACGCCACCAACAAGCAGCTCACCGTCTACGCCGTCGAGAACGGCGACTGGACCGCCGTCAACTCCGGCACCTACACCGGCTGACCCAGCCCGCACCACACGAGCCGCGCGGGGCGCCGCACCACAGGCGCCCCGCGCGGCTCGCATCCTGCCCCATTCGTCTATTTTTCCGAACGTCTCGGAGGACATGCGGTGAACGAACTGCCGCAGCAGCTGGTCAACGGCCTGCTACTGGGATCCATGTACGGGCTGGTCGCCATCGGCTACACAATGGTCTACGGCATCATCCAGCTCATCAACTTCGCCCACGGCGAGATCTTCATGACCGGCGCCTTCGGCGCACTCACGGTCTACCTCTACATCCTGCCCGACGGCACATCCATGCTCATCGCCCTCCCCCTCATGCTCCTCGGGGCGATCATCATCTCCACCACCGTCGCCGTCGGAGCGGAACGATTCGCCTACCGGCCCCTCCGAGGCTCACCCCGCCTCGCCCCCCTCATCACCGCCATCGGCCTCTCCCTCGCCCTCCAGCAAGCCGTATGGGCCTGGTACCCCGAAGCCAAATCGGCCCGCACCTTCCCCCAGATCGACGGCGGCCCCTTCCACATCGGCAGCGTCACCCTCCAGACCGGCGACATCTTCCTCTTCATCGCCGCCCCCGTCAGCATGGGCATCCTCGCCTACTTCGTCATGCGCACCCGCACCGGACGCGGCATGCAGGCCACCGCCCAGGACCCCGACACCGCCAAACTCATGGGCGTCAACACCGACCGCATCATCGTGGTCGCCTTCGCCCTCGGCGCCGTCTTCGCCGCCGTCGGATCCGTCGCCTACGGACTCAAGTACGGCCAGATCGAATTCAAGATGGGCTTCATCCTCGGCCTCAAAGCCTTCACCGCAGCAGTCCTCGGCGGTATCGGCAACATCTACGGCGCCATGATCGGCGGCCTCGTCCTCGGCCTCGCCGAAACCCTCGCCACCGCCTACATCTCCGACATCCCCGGCCTCGGCCAGTTCGGCAGCCAGTCCTGGGCCGACGTCTGGGCCTTCATCCTCCTCATCCTCGTACTGCTGTTCAGACCCCAAGGCCTGCTCGGCGAACGCGTTGCGGACAGGGCGTGACACCGATGACCACACAGACCAGCACACCGAACACCCCCGCCACCTCCGCGGCGAACACCCCCACCGGCCTCATCGGCATCCCCCCGCACGCCGGCCGCGCCCTCGCCACCGCCGGCGGCGCCCTCACCATCATCTCCACCTTCCTCGCCTGGACCTGGTCCTCCGCATTCCCCGGCGACCTCACCTACTACGGCTACCCCGGCGGACTCCAGGTCCTCGTCCTCGTCGCCGGCGCCCTCACCACCCTCCTCGCCCTCTCCTCCTACGGCGTCCGAGGCCTGCGCTGGCTCACCCCCGCCGGCGCCGACGCGGCCATCAAACTCGCCGCACTCGCCGCCTTCACCACCACCTGGTACACCATCCTCGCCATCAGCCTCGAGCTCGGCGGCCTCGTCAACCTGGAACCCGGCGGCTACCTCGCGGCCACCGCCACACTCCTCGCCCTCCTCGGCGCACTCGCCCTCCCCTTCGAGCGCCCCGAACCCGACCCCATCGACCCCGACGAAACCGGCTGGGCACACTTCAAGCACAACGCCGGCCACACCTGGCAGACCATCAAGGCAGCCTTCACCTCCGGCACCCCACGCGCCGTGCCCCCACTGTCCTCCTACGCCGAAATCCTCATCATCGTCGGCATCCTCACCCTCGCCCTCGTCGTCTTCACCTACGGCATCGGCACCGGATACGACGAACTCTTCGTCGGCTTCCTCATCACCGCAGGCTTCGGCTTCGCCGCACTCAACAAGTCCGGCCTCATCGCCCAGGCCTCCCACATCACCGCCCGACACCAGAACATCACCGTCTGCGGCGCCTTCATCGCCGCGGCCTGCTTCCCCTTCACCCAGACCGACGACCAATACGCCACCCTCGGCGTCTACATCCTCATCTTCGCCACCGTCGCCCTCGGCCTGAACATCGTCGTCGGCCTCGCCGGCCTCCTCGACCTCGGCTACGTCGCCTTCCTCGGCGTCGGCGCCTACGCCGCCTCACTCGTCTCCGGCTCCCCCAGCTCACCCTTCGGCGTCCACTTCCCCTTCTGGGCAGCCGTCCTCGTCGGAGCCATCGCCTCCCTCATCTTCGGCGTCCTCATCGGCGCCCCCACCCTCCGCCTCCGCGGCGACTACCTCGCCATCGTCACCCTCGGCTTCGGCGAAATCTTCCGCATCGCCGTCAACAACCTCGACGGCACCTCAGGACCCGACCTCACCAACGGCTCCAACGGCGTCTCCTCCATCCCCGACCTCAACATCCTCGGCTTCGACCTCGGAACCCCCCACGACATCGCCGGCTTCACCATCGGCCGATTCGCCAACTACTTCTTCCTCATGCTCGCCATCACCGCGGTCGTCGTCCTCGTCTTCCGACGCAGCAGCGACTCCCGCATCGGCCGCGCCTGGGTCGCCATCCGCGAAGACGAAACCGCCGCCCTCGCCATGGGCATCAACGGCTTCCGCGTCAAACTCATCGCCTTCGCCCTCGGCGCCACCCTCGCCGGCCTCGCCGGCACCGTCCAGGCCCACGTCACCTACACCGTCACACCCGAGCAATACCTCTTCGCCGGCACCACCCCACCCAACTCCGCCTTCCTCCTCGCCGCAGTCGTCCTCGGCGGCATGGGCACCATCGCCGGACCCCTCATCGGCGCCGCACTCCTCTTCCTCATCCCCAACAAACTCCAGTTCCTCGGCGACTACCAACTCCTCGCCTTCGGACTCGCACTCGTACTCATCATGCGCTTCCGCCCCGAAGGCCTCATCCCCAACCGCCGCCGCAAACTGGAATTCCACACAGAGGACGACGCGCCCGCAGTCCTGAGCAAGACAGGGGCCTGACCACATGACCACCCACACCACCACCAAGGACACCACCCCAGGCACCCCCGCCCCCGGCGAAACCGTCCTCGACGCCCGCGGCGTCACCATGCGCTTCGGCGGCCTCACCGCCGTCCGCGACGTCGACCTCACCGTCAACAGCGGCGAAATCGTCGGCCTCATCGGACCCAACGGAGCCGGCAAGACCACCTTCTTCAACTGCCTCACCGGCCTCTACATCCCCACCGAAGGCGAAGTCCGCTACAAGGACCGCGTCCTCCCACCCAAATCCTTCAAGGTCACCGCAGCCGGCATCGCCCGCACCTTCCAGAACATCCGCCTCTTCGGCAACATGACCGTCCTGGAAAACGTCCTCGTCGGCCGCCACACCCGCACCAAAGAAGGACTCTGGTCCGCCCTCCTCCGCGGCCCCGGCTTCCACAAGGCAGAAGCCAAATCCCGCGAACGCGCCATGGAACTCCTCGACTTCATCGGCCTCGCCGACAAGGCCGAACACCTCTCCCGCAATCTCCCCTACGGCGAGCAGCGCAAACTCGAAATCGCCCGCGCCCTCGCCAGCGAACCCGGCCTCCTGCTCCTCGACGAACCCACCGCCGGCATGAACCCCCAGGAAACCCGCGCCACCGAAGAACTCATCTTCGCCATCCGGGACATGGGCATCGCCATCCTCGTCATCGAACACGACATGCGGTTCATCATGAACCTCTGCGACCGCGTAGCCGTCCTCGTCCAGGGACAAAAACTCATCGAAGGCGACGCCCGCACCGTCCAGAACGACGAACGCGTCATCGCCGCCTACCTCGGAGAACCCCTCGCCGACGACCCCGGCGCCGAAGAAGCAGCCGAAGTCGAAGCCGCCGAAGCCGCCGCAGCCGAAGCCACCGGGGCCACCACCGCCGACGCCGCCGAAACCACTGCCGGAACCGCAGAAACCACCGGGACCACCACAGACACCACCCCCGGCAAGGACGCAGCACCCGGCAAGGAGAACGACCGATGACCGCACTCCTCGAAGTCGAAGACCTCAAGGTCGCCTACGGCAAAATCGAAGCCGTCAAAGGCATCTCCTTCAAGGTCGAAGCCGGCGAAATCGTCACCCTCATCGGCACCAACGGCGCAGGCAAAACCACCACCCTCCGCACCCTCTCCGGCCTCCTCAAGCCCGTCGGCGGCCAAGTCAAATTCAACGGAAAATCCCTCAAGAAAACCCCCGCCCACCAAATCGTCGCCCACGGCCTCGCCCACTCCCCCGAAGGCCGCCACATCTTCCCCCGCATGACCATCGAGGACAACCTCCGCCTCGGCGCCTTCCTCCGCAACGACAAAACAGGCATCGAAAAGGACATCCAGCGCGCCTACGACCGCTTCCCCATCCTCGGAGAACGCCGCAAGCAAGCAGCCGGAACCCTCTCCGGCGGAGAACAGCAAATGCTCGCCATGGGCAGAGCCCTCATGTCCCAGCCCAAACTCCTCATGCTCGACGAACCCTCCATGGGCCTCTCACCAATCATGATGCAGAAAATCATGGCCACCATCTCCGAACTCAAGGCCCAGGGCACCACCATCCTCCTCGTCGAACAGAACGCCCAAGCCGCCCTCTCCCTCGCCGACCAGGCCCACGTCATGGAAATCGGCAAAATCGTCCTCTCCGGAACCGGACAGGACCTCCTCCACGACGAATCCGTCCGCAACGCCTACCTCGGCGTCGACTGACCCACCCCAACACAGCACAGCACAGCACAGCACAGCACTGAGGCCCGATTCCCCCCCAAGGGAACCGGGCCTCAACAGCACCACCGACGGACAACTACCCCTTCGACGCCTTCTTCTCCTCCGCGTCATCAATAACCGCCTGCGCCACCTGCTGCATCGACATCCGCCGATCCATCGACGTCTTCTGAATCCACCGGAACGCCGCCGGCTCCGACAACCCGTACACCGTCTGCAACACCGACTTCGCCCGGTCCACCAGCTTCCGCGTCTCCAACCGCAGACTCAGATCCGCGACCTCACGCTCCAGCTCCCGCAACTCCGTGAACCGCGACACCGCCATCTCGATCGCCGGCACCACATCACTCTTCGAGAACGGCTTCACCAGATACGCCATCGCACCCGCGTCCCGCGCCCGCTCCACCAGATCACGCTGCGAGAACGCCGTCAGCATCAACACCGGCGCGATACTCTCCTCAGCGATCTTCTCCGCCGCCGAGATACCGTCCAGCTTCGGCATCTTCACATCAAGAATCACCAGGTCAGGACGATGCTCCCGAGCAAGCTCGACCGCCCGCTCACCATCACCGGCCTCCCCGACCACGGTGTACCCCTCCTCCTCCAGCATCTCCTTGAGATCGAGCCGGATCAGCGCCTCGTCCTCGGCGATCACGACACGCGTCGTCATCGGAGGCACGTGCGACTTGTCGTCGTCGGACACGTCTACTGGCTGGGGCGACTCGGGGACGCTCACGGGGGGCTCCTTGGTGCGGGCCGGGCAGGTACTGCTGCCTATGCAGCCTACCTAGCAGCGACGTCTACGGCTGACCCGGTATGCTTCCCGAACAGCCAGTCCTGCCGGGTTGGTGGAATGGCATACACGGATGTCTCAAACACATCTGCCCGAAAGGGCTTGCGGGTTCGAGTCCCGCACCCGGCACCCTGTAAGCGGAGGATCACATTCGCGTGACCCTCCGCTTTTCCATGCACTCGGTAATGATTCATGACAGACAGTGGCCGCATGGATCAGCACAGTCCTTCGATTCGTACACAGGCTGTCACTCTGATGCGCCAAGGCATTCCGAACCGTGCCGTCGCGGAGCGGCTCGGTGTCCCCCGGGGGACTGTCGGCTGGTGGCGCAGCGAGGACCGCAAGGCGCGGGGCGAGGCATACCAGCCACCGAACGACTGCCCGAGGTGCACCGGCCGCCTGCTCGACGAGGAAGCGTACGCATACCTGCTGGGGCTGTACCTCGGCGACGGACACATCATCTCGAAGCGCAAGCAACATCACCTGTCGATCTACTGCAACGCTACTCAGGGCGGTCTGATCGCCGCTGCGGCGGATGCCCTGCGCAGGGTGATGCCGTTGACCAGCGTGTCGTCACGACCCAAACCCGGCTGTGTCGAGGTGAAGTCCTACACCAGGCACTGGACCTGCATGTTCCCCCAGCATGGCCCCGGCAAGAAGCACGAGCGGCCGATCGCCCTCGTCCCCTGGCAACAGGCGATCGTCGATGTGCACGCCTGGAAGTTCGTCCGAGGTCTCATCCACTCCGACGGATGCCGCATCACCAACTGGACCACTCGCATGGTCCGCGGTGAGCTCAAACGCTATGAGTATCCGCGTTACATCTTCACCAACAAGTCCGACGACATCCGGACCCTGTACACCGACACCCTCGACCGCCTCGGCGTCGAGTGGACGCACTGCACGCGCAACGGCGTCCCGTTCAACATTTCCGTCGCCAAGAAGGCGTCCGTTGCCCTGATGGACCTCCATGTGGGCCCCAAGTACTGAACCGGGGGGGAGTGTCTAATCAACGGCGGATCTGATGATCAAGGAGACGCCAGAGATGACCGAGACCGTTGTCGAGCAGGAGTCCGTGGAGAAGCCGGCGGTCACGCCGGT
>NZ_JBIAIV010000006.1:0-17168 GCF_042871645.1 Streptomyces sp. NPDC005774
CGCGGGCGGCTACTCGGCCCCCCGCCCCCCCCGGGGGGGGGGGCGGGCGGGGCGGGGGGGGGGCCGGGGGGGGGGGCGGGGGGGGGTGGGGCGGGGGGGGGGGGGGCGGGGCGCCCGCCCCCCCCCGCCCGGGTCACGCGACAACGTCAGCGCTCATCCGGCGGCGGAGCGCGGAGGCAGGCCACGCTCACGAACCCGAGGACCATCCCGTAACGCGGTCCCGCCGCCGGCGTGGGCCGAGGCCCTCGGACAGCAGACCGACCCGCACACGGCGGCCCGTGCGGGAGACGTCTCCGACCGGTTCGCCAATGCTGCCCGAACGCCTCTCACCTGCGGTTACCTACGCGCCGAAGCGTCTTCGCGGGGCGGCGCCGTCGAGGCGCGTATCACGAGTTCGGTGGCGAGTTCGATGTGGTGGGACTCGACCTTTTCGCCGTTGGCCAGTCTGAGGGCGGTGCGCAGGGCGGCACCGCCCATCTCGCGCAGTGGCTGGCGCACGGTGGTGAGTGGCGGTGAGGCCATCTGGGCGAGGCTTGTGTCGTCGAAGCCGACCACGCTCAGGTTTTCGGGGATGCGCAGACCTCGAGCACGGGCGGTCTCGATGACACCGACGGCGATCTCGTCGTTACCTGCGAAGATCGCCGTCGGTGGCTCTTGCAGGCCCAACAGCGCCGCGGCGCCGAGCAGTCCTGTCTCGTACGTGAATTCTCCCGGCCGGACGTAGGTGTCGGGTACCTGCGCTCCTCCCGCCTCCATGGCGGCGCGGTAGCCGTGCATGCGCGCCTGGTTGCATACGGCCATGGCGGGTCCGCCGAGATAGGCGACGCGGCGGTGGCCCAGGGAGAGCAGGTGCTGGGTCGCGGCCAGGCCGCCGGCGAAGTTGGTGGCCCCGACACTGTTGACCCGGCTGTCCGGCAGGTGCAATGGGTCCAGCACGACCAGCGGCAGCCCGGACCGGGCCAGTTCGTTCAGGTGCGCTGTGGTGTACACGCTGGTGACCGCGATGACGGCGCGACGCCCGGCTGAGACCAGGTCCCGGGCCCAGTGTGGGGCACGGGACGCCTTACTGATCACTACCGAAGCTCCCAGTTCGGAGGCGGAGTCGATGATCCCTTCCAGGGTTTCGGCCACGTACGACTTGAGGCCGCCCTTGAACTGCACCTCGATGGTCGGGCTTTCGACGGCCTCGGTGTGGCGGAACACAGGGGCGAGGTAGTGGTGCTGATGCAGCAGTTCCTGCACCCGAATGCGGGTTTGCGGCGCCACGTCACCGCGGCCGTTGACCACTTTGGACACGGTCGCGACGGAGACCCCAGCCGCTTGGGCGATGTCCGCCAAAGTGGTGCGCCTGGCGTTCGGTCGCATCGGTTCCTCCCACGTATACGTCCACCGGTGTGGTGAGCCGCCGGTCGGGCCGGCAACGCGGGTGGAACCGGTCAACAGTACGGCAACCCGGCACCGAGCTCGTCCGGGAAGGTACCGACGAGGCCTTCGGCCTCGACCCGTCCGACGATCCGCGTGAGATCGCGTCCGCTGAACGCGATCCGATCGGCATGCGCGCCGACCCTGCACGCGTGCGCGTGCCACCGGCTCCAGCCGTACCTCGGCGCAGGGGGCCAACTGCCGGAATGCCCGGCCCGAACGCCCGGAAAGGCGAGGGACCTGCACCCGCAACTTGCAAGGCAGGGCCCCTGTCGGCCACGGCGATCGCCGTCGCGCCCTCCCGGCCGGACACGAATGCCCGGACCAGGCCGGCAACACGGGGACACCGCGAGCAGCAACTGAGGCACTCTCCACCCCGGTCACCGGCGGCTGCCGTACCCCCGGCTGAGGTGACCGAGACCATGTTGGGCGACTTCGGCCGGCGGAACGCTCCCGGATGCCCGCGAACGCATCTTCCACAGCCGGCATTTGCAGGCTCTCGGCCTGCCCGTTGCCGCCTTCGGTCACACGCCCGGGCAGTTGCCGACCCAGGGGCTGCCGAGCTGCGCCACCTTGTCCACCGTCGTCTCAGCCAGGAGGGCATCGCCCCGGTCCGGGGGCAGTACCGCACCGCGCCGGCGCGACATGACCGCTCCGGCAGTGCGGCAGCCGCAGTCATCACATCACTCCTTGCCATCAACCAGCACATTTCGAAACAGTTTCGGTCTTTGCCAGGGTCTCTTGCCCGTCGTTGCAACCCAATACTACGCAGCTGACCGCGCTCCTAGAACGCGCATGCACATACCTTGACAGGGCGTCAGCCCGAAACTTAATTTGCACGAACAGAGCTCGGAGAAGGCTGTTTCGAAAACCTTTCACCCTGACTCACGAGAAGCCGGTGGCTCTCGAGTGCGGAGAAAAGACATGGCGATCCCCCTCTCTCGACGTACCCTCCTCGGTCTGGCCGCCGGTGTGCCGGTCTCCGCGGCGCTGGCGGCCTGCGGCTCGTCCGGTCCCGGCAAGAGCGGCGCTGGAGCCACGTACTGGTACCTGAACGGCCAGCCGCAGGAAGGCGTCAGGGCCGGCGCGGTGGATGCGTTCAACAAGGCGCACCCCGAGGAACAGATCAAGGACACCACCTTCCAGAACGACGCGTACAAGACGAAGATCAAGACCGCCATCGGTGCCGGGCAGGCGCCCACCATCATCTGGGGCTGGGGCGGCGGAACACTGCGCACCTACGTGGAAGCGGGCCAGGTCGAGGACCTCACCTCGTGGTTCGACGAGCACTCCGAGGTCAAGAAGCGGCTGTTCCCGTCCTCGTTCGGCGCGGCGACCGTCGACGGCAAGATCTACGCGATGCCGTGCGAGACCGTGCAGCCGATCATCCTCTACTACAACAGGAAGGTCTTCGACCAGGTCGGCGTGAAACCACCGGAGTCCTGGGACGACATCATGGCGCTGGTGCCCAAGTTCAACGCGAAGGGCATAGCGCCGTTCTCTCTCGGTGGCCAGTCCCGGTGGACGAACATGATGTGGCTGGAGTTCCTGTTCGACCGCATCGGCGGTCCCGAGGTGTTCCAGGCCATCATCGAGGGCGAGAAGAACGCCTGGTCCAACCCGGACGCCATCAAGGCGTTGACCACCGTACAGGAGCTGGTCGAAGCCCGCGGGTTCATCAAGGGCTTCTCCTCGATCACCGCGGACTCCAACGCCGACCAGGCGCTGCTGTACACCGGCAAGGCCGCGATGATGCTGCACGGCGCCTGGTCGTACGGCATCCAGCAGGCCGACGGCAAGGACTTCGTCTCCAGCGGCGCGCTGGGCTACATGACCTTCCCGCCCGTCGAAGGCGGCAAGGGCGATCCGAGCGACACCGTCGGCAACCCCGCCCAGTACCTGTCCATCTCCTCGAAGGCCGGCGCCGAGCAGAAGAAGATCGCCAAGGACTTCTTCGCCACAGGCGTCCTCCGGGACGACGAGGTGAAGAAGTGGATCGGCAACGGGTCGCTTCCGATCCGGCTGGGCACGGAGAAGCTGCTGGCCGCCTCCGAGAGCGCCGATTTCCTGCAGTTCACCTACGACATCGCCAGCAAGGCCAAGGTGTTCGCCCAGTCCTGGGATCAGGCGCTCAGTCCGACGGCCGCCGAGACTCTGCTGGACAACATCGTCAAGTTGTTCCAGCTGTCCATCTCGCCGGAGAAGTTCGCCGGCAACCTCAACGCGGTCATCGGCAAATGAGTTCACTCACCGGCCATCCGCCGCGTCGCCAACCGCGCAGCATCCTGCCGTGGCTGGCGGCGCCGGCGCTGGTGGTCTTCGTCGGCTTCGCCGTGATTCCGCTCGTCGGTGTCTTCGCGCTGAGCTTCACCACGTGGGACGGGATCGGCGCCATCCACCCGTCGGGGCTGACCAGCTGGCGTGCGGTGCTCACCGACCCCGGGCTGCCGCACGCCCTCTGGGTGACGTTCATGGTGATGGCCGTGTCCTGGGCCGTTCAGACACCGCTGAGTATTCTGCTCGGCACATTCCTGGCAGGCCGCCAGCGCTACCGTGCGGTGCTGGGCGTGGTGTACTTCGTCCCTCTGATGCTCAGCTCCGCGGCGATCGCGATCGCGTACAAGGCCCTGCTGGACCCCAACTTCGGGCTCGGTGCCGGGCTGAAGATCCCGCTGCTCAGCCAGGACTGGCTGGGGCGGCCCGGACTCGCGTTCGGCGTCGTCGTCTTCGTCGTCTCCTGGCAGTTCATCCCGTTCCACTCCCTGATCTACCAGGGTGGTGTCCAGCAGATCCCGAAGTCCCTCTACGAGGCGGCGCAGTTGGACGGAGCCGGGCGGATCCGGCAGTTCTTCAGCATCACGCTGCCCCAGCTGAGATACACCATCATCACCTCGTCCACGCTGATGGTGGTCGGGTCGCTGACCTTCTTCGACCTCATCTTCGTGCTGACCGAGGGCGGCCCCGGCGACGCCACCCGGGTCCTCGCACTGGACATGTACAAGCGGGGATTCCAGGCCAGTCTGATGGGACCGGCCAGCGTCATCGCGGTCATCCTGGTCCTGGTGGGTCTGGCCCTCGCCCTGCTGCTGCGCCGGCTCGGGGGCCGGGACGCCGGCGCGAGCCAACTCGAGGGAGCCTGAGGTGACCACCACGCTGCCCGAGGCGCGACGACCGCGCAAGAGCACCCACCGCCGGCGGCAACGCCACTCCCCTCAGGCGGCCCGCCGGCCCAACTGGGTCGGCGGCCTGGCCGGGTGGCTCTGGCTCGTCGTCGTCGCCGTACCCCTGTACTGGACCCTCATCACCAGCCTCAAGGCCCAGAGCCGCTACTACGCGAGTAACCCGCTGGTGCCTTCGGGCGACCCGACCCTGGACAACTACCGGCTGGTCATCGAGTCCGATTTCCTCAGCTACTTCGTGAACAGCGTCGTGGTCACCGCCGGGGCCGTGGTGCCGGCGGTCGTGTTCTCCTTCATGGCGGCTTACGCGATCGTCCGCGGTTGGCGCATGCGGGTCCTCCGCGCGATGAACGGGCTGTTCCTCATGGGCCTGGCCATCCCGCTGCAGGCGACAATAATCCCGGTCTATCTGATCATCATCAAACTGCATCTGTACGACAGTCTGCTGGCGCTGATCCTCCCGTCGATCGCCTTCGCCATCCCACTGTCGGTGCTGGTGCTCGCCAACTTCATCCGCGACGTGCCCAAAGAACTGTTCGACTCGATGCGGGTCGACGGCGCCACCGAGTGGACGACGCTGTGGCGGCTGGCGGCACCGCTCACCCGACCGGCCGTCCTCACCGTGACCATCTTCAACGCACTGACCATCTGGAACGGATTCCTGCTGCCACTGGTGCTCACTCAGAGCCCGGAGCGCCGGACCCTGCCGCTCGCGCTGTGGACCTTCCAGGGCCAGTACGGGGTCAACGTCCCTGCCGTTCTCGCCGCCGTCGTCCTCACCACAGTGCCCGTCCTGGTCCTGTACGCGTTCGGCCGCCGCCAACTGTTGAGCGGTCTGACCGCCGGATTCAGCCGTTGATCGACGCTGACGCTGTGGCCGGTCTGTGGTCCGAGACCTTCTGTGAGCCCCGGGCTCGAATGCCGGCAGGACGCGGTGAGACGCGGCAGTCCAGGATCCGCAGCCGTTGCTCACACGTCCCGGACTCGGCCGGCACCTCATCCCCCGGTTCGGGCGGGACGACCTGCATCACCCCTGGAAGCATCGGCAGCCTCGTCGCCCCACGGGCGGGCGAAGCGGGTCCGGGCCGATGCCGGAGCCTGGACGCGACCTGCCCCGCCTTGATTCCCGCTCGACTACTTGTTCGCCCGTCGCGCCCTGGTCAAGGGTCTGATGGGCGTGGGAGGAATGTGAACGCCGACGTGACCGTAGAGAACGCCCCCGAAGTCTCCCTCTGGAACAACCCCACCGCTTCCGTCACCGCCAGAGTCGACGCCCTGATCGACGCGATGACCCTCCAGGAGAAGACCGCCCAGCTGTACGGAGTCTGGGTGGGCGCCTCCGATCAGGGCGGTGAAGTGGCTCCCCACCAGCACGACATGGAGGAGGCCGTCGATCTCGACGCACTCCTGCCCACCGGACTGGGCCAGCTGACCCGGCCCTTCGGCACGGTCCCGGTCGACCCCGCCCTGGGTGCGCTCTCCCTGGCCCGCACCCAGACCCGGATCGCCGCCACGAACCGGTTCGGCATCCCCGCTCTGGCGCATGACGAGTGTCTGGCCGGCTTCGCCGCCTGGGGGGCGACGGCCTACCCCGTTCCGCTGTCCTGGGGCGCCACCTTCGATCCTGACACGGTGCGGCGCATGGCCGCCGCCATCGGCTGCGACATGCGTGCCGTCGGCGTCCACCAGGGACTCGCGCCCGTCCTGGATGTGGTGCGCGACGCCCGATGGGGCCGGGTCGAGGAGACGATCGGCGAGGACCCGTACCTCGTCGGCACCATCGGAACGGCCTACGTGCGGGGTCTCGAGTCGGCCGGGATCGTCGCCACCCTCAAGCACTTCGCCGGCTACTCGGCCTCTCGCGCCGGTCGTAACCTCGCTCCCTCCTCCGTAGGCCCGCGTGAGCGCGCCGACGTCCTGCTGCCTCCCTTCGAGATGGCGATCCGTGAAGGCGGCGCCCGGTCGGTGATGAACGCCTACACCGACACCGACGGCATCCCCTCCGCGGCCGACGAGGACCTGCTCACCGGGCTGCTGCGCGACACGTGGGGCTTCGACGGCACCGTCGTCGCCGACTACTTCGCCATCGCCTTCCTGAAGACCCTGCACGGCATCGCAGCCGACTGGGCCGGCGCCGCCGGCCTGGCGCTGCGGGCGGGCATCGACGTCGAACTGCCCACCATCAAGACATACGGCGCGCCTCTGGCCGAGGCCGTCACCGACGGCCGCATCCCGGAGGCGTTGGTCGATCGCGCCCTTCGCCGGATACTCACCCAGAAGGCGACGCTCGGCCTGCTCGACCCGGACTGGAACCCCGTGCCGGCCGCGCTCGACGGGGCAGACCTTGACGATCCGGCCGCCCTGCGCGGCCGGATCGACCTGGACGGTCCGGAGAACCGTGCGCTGGCCCGCACGGTCGCCGAGGAAGCGGTTGTGCTGCTGAGCAACGACGGCACGCTGCCGCTCGAGAGGCCGCGCCGCATCGCCCTGCTCGGTCCCAACGCCGACGAGCCCGTCGCCGTACTGGGCTGTTACTCCTTCCCTCAGCACATCGGCGTCCGTCACCCCGGGACCCCACACGGCATCGAGTTGCCCACGCTGCGCGACACCCTCGCCGCCGAGTTCCCCGACGCCGAGATCACGGTCGCCCGCGGCACCGGAATCGACGACGGCGATCTCTCCGGCATCCGCGAGGCCGCCCGGGTGGCACGCGAGGCCGACATCGCCCTGGTGGTGCTCGGCGACCGCGCCGGGCTCTTCGGGCGGGGCACCAGCGGCGAGGGGTGCGACGTCGAGGCGCTGGTGCTGCCCGGCGCGCAGCAGCAACTGCTCGACACCCTGCTCGACCTGGAGACACCCGTGGTCACCGTGCTGGTCGCGGGACGACCGTACGCCCTCGGACGCGCCGTGGAGGAGTCCGCTGCGATCGTGCAGTCCTTCTTTCCGGGTGAGGAGGGCACTCACGCGATCGCCGGGGTGCTCAGCGGCCGTACCAATCCCTCCGGACGTCTCCCGGTCAGCGTGCCGCGCGGGCCGGGCTCCCAGCCGGCCACCTACCTCGGGGCGCGGCTCGCTCACGCCAGCGAGGTGTCCAACATCGACCCGACCCCCGCGTTCGCCTTCGGTCACGGCCTGTCCTATACGCGGTTCGACTGGACAGACCTGACCGTGGACGACCAGGAGGCTCCGACGGACGGGGAGTTCACCCTCACCTTCACCGTCCGCAACACAGGCGGGCGGTCCGGAACCGAGGTCGTCCAGCTCTATCTGCACGACCCGGTCGCCTCCGTCGTCCAGCCGGTGCAGCGCCTCGTCGGCTATACCCGGGTCGACCTGGAGCCGGGCGAGGCCCGGCGCATGCGTGCCACGGTCCCGGCCGACCTCGCCTCCTTCACCGGACGCGACGGTCGGCGTGTTGTCGAACCGGGCGAGCTGGAGCTGCGGTTGGCCGCCTCCAGCGCGGATCCGCGCCTGACCGCCAGGGTCACGTTGACCGGAGCCGAGCGCCATGTGGACCACACGCGGCGCCTGCACGCCGTGATCGGGCAGGAGCCGGTTGCTCGGGCATGAACCGGGCGTGCGCAGCGCACGTCACAGCAACGGCAGCGCTGCGCACACGGGACCGCCGGGCCAGTCAGGTGGTGATCTGGGCCCGGTACTCTGGGGTGACCCGTGACCCGTGACCCGTGACCACGCGGCCTGGTGCATGTGGGCGGGGAGGAACGTGCAGAGCAGGCACCCGTGCATGGACGGGACGTTCCCTCCGCCGTCGCCGGTCTCAGCACCAGGCATGACGACTGCGGCACCGGCCCGGTTCGAAGGCCGTTCCGGCGGTCGGCTGCGGCGTCGGGGGCCCGCGGGGCGTGCGGGGCGTGCGGGGGAACTGGTGCGTCATGGGCCCTGCACACCGCCCGCGCCCAGGTGCAGGACCATCGCGACATCACGGACGGGCCCCGACGTCATCTCGTCGGCCCCTCGGGCGCGGTAACGGTAAGCCGCCCGCCGGTGGCCGTGTGAGTCCTAGGCTTCTCACAGCACGCCGCGCCGGGCGAGGTTGCGCGTCAGCGCTCGTACGCCGAACGTCCACGGCGCGGCCTGCTCGCTGAGGACGACGGTGTTGACCAGAGCGCCGAGTCGCGGGCTGGAGATCCGCACGATGTCGCCGTACTCGTGGGTGAAGCCCGCGCCGGGTGTCTGTCGGTCCTCGGTGGGAGCGAACAGCGTTCCGGTGAACAGCACGAAGCCGTCCGGATATTGATGGTGCGGACCGTGCGTGGCGGCCACCAGGTCCAGTACGTCGCGGCTGATCTCGCGCATGGAACTGTTGCCATGCAGTACGTAGCCGTCCGTGCCGTCGATCCGCAGGTCGATGTCGAGCCCGCGTACCGTGTCGAGATCGAAGCCCTCGTCGAACAGGCGGATGAACGGGCCGATCGCGCATGAGGCGTTGTTGTCCTTCGCACGGGACAGCAGCAGGGCGCTGCGTCCCTCGATGTCGCGGAGATTGACGTCGTTGCCGAGTGTCGCGCCGCGTACCCGGCCGCGCGAGTCCACGACGAGGACGGCCTCGGGCTCGGGGTTGTTCCACACGGAGGCACCGAGCACTCCGATGTCGGCGCCGGTGCCGACCGCGGACAGTACCGGGGCTTTGGTGAACACTTCCGGGTCCGGCCCGATCCCGACCTCCAGGTACTGCGACCACAGTCCTTCGGCGACGAGCAGTTCCTTGGCCTTGTCCGCCTCGGGCGATCCGGGACGGATGCCGTCGAGCGTGCCGCCCACCACCTGCCCGACGCGGGCCCGCACCCGCGCGGCCTGAGCCGGGTCGCCGCCCGTGCGCTCCTCGATGACGCGTTCCAGCAGGCTCCGGGCGAAGGTGACGCCCGCGGCCTTGATCACCTGCAGGTCGACGGGGGCGAGCAGATGAGGAACGTCAGAGTGGCCGGTCGGTTCCTCGAGCAGTTCGTCCAGGCGCCAGACGTGTCCTCCGTCGGCCTCGCGGACGACTGCCACCGCGTCGTCGCGTTCCATGAGGTCGGAGACGGTGGGAACGATGGCCGTCAGGTCGACGACATGCTCGCCGCGCACCGCGGTCACACACGGCCCGTCACATTCCGGGTCGTGGACGCGTGCGACGAGGGCGGCGCGGTCGGCGTCCTCCGGCAGGACGGAGCCGGTGGTGAGGACCGGACGAGGGCGCGCTGCTGCCGATTCCACGATCGATGCTCTCCTGGGTTCGAGGGGGTGCGGGTCGCCTGGGGCGGACTCAGTGGGAGTCGCGGGGAACCTCGTGTCCACGGCTTCCGCGCAGGAACCCGAAGTCGGCGCCTTGGTCGGCCTGTTCCACGTTCTGGGTGTAGAGCCAGGCGTAGCCGCCGGTGTGCCGCTCGGCGGGTGCCCTCCACGTCTGCCGGCGTCGAGTGAGCTCGGCGTCGTCCACGTCCAGGCGCAGGGTGCGGTTCGGGACGTCGAGGACGACGGGATCCCCGTCGCGCACCAGGGCGAGAGGTCCGCCGACGGCGGCCTCGGGCGCCACATGCAGGACCACCGTCCCGTACCCGGTGCCACTCATCCGGCCGTCGCAGACGCGCACCATGTCCTTGATGCCGGCTTTCAGCAGCTTGGCGGGAAGCGGGACGTTGGAGACCTCGGGCATGCCGGGGTAGCCCTTGGGGCCGGCGTTGCGGATGACGATGACGGTGTTCTCGTCGATGTCGAGTTCCGGGTCGTCGGCCACCTCGTGATAGGCCTCGGGGGAGTCGAAGACGCGCGCGGGGCCGCGGTGGGTGAGCAGGTGCGGTGACGCGGCGGACTGCTTGATCACGGCACCGTCGGGGCACAGGTTGCCGCGGAGGACGGCGATACCGGTGCCGGCCGGCTGGAAGGGGGCGTCGAGGCGGGTGATGACGTCGGAGTCGACGCGTTCGGCGTTCTCGATGTTCTCGGCGATGGTGCGTCCGGTGACCGTGACCTGTTCGCCGTGCAGCAGCTCGCCGCTGAGCAGCTCGGCCAGGACGGCGGGCAGGCCGCCCGCGTAGCAGAAGTCCTCCATGAGGTACTTGCCGCTGGGCATCAGGTTGACCAGCGTCGGCACCGCGCGGACCAGGTCGTCGAAGTCCCGCAGGCTCAACTCGACGCCGACGCGTCCGGCGATGGCGGTGAGATGGATGATGGCGTTCGTGGAGCCGCCGATGGCCGCGTTGACCCGGACGGCGTTCTCGAACGCCTCCCGGGTCAGGATCCGCGAAGGGCGCAGCTCCTCCTCCACCATCCGTACGATGCGCTGCCCCGCCGCCTGCGCGGTTTCCATCCGCCGGGAGTCGACCGCGGGCCAGGCCGCCGAGCCCGGCAGCTGCATGCCGAGCGCCTCGGCCACGCAGGCCATCGTCGAGGCGGTCCCCATCGTCATGCAGTGCCCGTTGGAACGGGCCATGCACCCTTCCGCGAAGAAGCACTCCTCCTCAGTCATCCGGCCGGTCTTCAGGTCCTCCTCGAACTTCCACACGTGGGTGCCGGATCCCACGTCCTGGCCCCGGTACTTGCCGTTGAGCATCGGCCCGCCGGTGACCATGACGGCGGGCAGGTCGACGCTGGCGGCGCCCATGAGCATGGCGGGGGTCGTCTTGTCGCAGCCGGACAGCAGCACGACACCGTCGAGCGGGTTGGCCCGGATCAGCTCCTCGACCTCCATGGCCATGAGGTTGCGGTACAGCATGGCGGTGGGGCGCATCAGGGTCTCGCCGGTGGCCATGGTGGGGAACTGGAGCGGCAGGCCGCCGGCCTGCCACACGCCGCGCTTGACGGCTTCGGCGACGCGTGTCAGATGGGCGTTGCACGGAGCGAGTTCGGAGGCACTGGTCGCGATGCCGATGACGGGACGCCCGTCGAACACCTCGTGTCCGAATCCCTGGTTGCGCATCCAGGAGCGGTACAGCATCCCGCTGCGGCCCTGTGCGCCGAACCATGCCTGGCTGCGTCGGCTCGTCTTCTGACCGTCGGTCATGCAGTCACTCCCGTGGCTGTGGCGTCGTCCGCTTCGCGATGGGGCGTTGTCGGGTGAGGACCCGCGGGCCGTACCCTGTGACGCAATCATTAAATGATTCGATGAATGACGTCCAGGGGGCGAGCAGAGATCGTGGTGCACTTCCTGACCACGCACCAGCGCGTGGTCGACGAGCTCGGGCGGCGCATCGTGGGTGACGCGTGGGAGCCGGGGGATCCGTTGCCGGTCGAGGACGCGCTCGCGGCCGAGATCGGCGTCAGCCGAGGGGTGTTGCGGGAAGCGGTCAAGGCACTGGTGGCCAAGGGGATGCTGCACGTACGCCCGCGCACCGGCACGCGCGTGCTGCCCCCGGAGCACTGGAACCACCTGGACCGTGACGTACTGCGCTGGAAACAGGCCCGGGATGCCACGGCTCTGCTGCGCGACACGGGTGAACTGCGCCGGATCGTCGAGCCCGAGGCGGCCCGGCTCGCCGCCGACCGGG
This sequence comes from Streptomyces sp. NPDC005774, assembly GCF_042871645.1. Classification (NCBI taxonomy): domain Bacteria; kingdom Bacillati; phylum Actinomycetota; class Actinomycetes; order Kitasatosporales; family Streptomycetaceae; genus Streptomyces; species Streptomyces sp. NPDC005774. The sequence goes on from NZ_JBIAIV010000006.1 coordinate 12,089, forward strand.
CCGGCCCCGACGATGTACGAGTCCTGTACGACTCCCTGGCGGCCATGGAGGCCGCGGCGGCGGCACCCGGCCGCAGCGGCTACGTCGAGGCCGACATCGCCTTCCACCGGGCCCTGCTCGACGCCAGCGGCAACCGTCTCCTCGGCTCACTGGGCCGCGCTGTCGACATCGCACTGGAACACAGCTTCCTCGTCAGCACTCAGACCCCCGGCGCGGTGGAAGCCTCGCTGCCGGGTCACCGCGCCATCGTGCAAGCCGTTGAAGCCCGCGACCCTGCGGCCGCGGCGGCCGCCGTACTGGCCATAATCGAAGCCGCCGAACAAGACATCACCCAGTCACCCGGAATGCCGAGCGATGCCGTATGACCTGTCACGGCTGCGGCCCTGCAGTGCCACGGGCAAGGGCACGGAAAACAGTCGACGACAACTCCCCCACCCCACGGGCGAAGTCGCCGACACTCGCGGCCGCTTCACCGGGCACCGATCGGGCTGCTGCAGCACTGCTTCGTCGACCGGAGACTGCGGCAGGTCGCCTGGTGTGACAAGCATCGGACAACTCCGTCACCCAAGATCCGGACCATACGCTGGCCAACACCGTTTCTCGAGCCTCAGCATTGGCCGTTTCCACTGGTCAACGGGGTACGGAGTCTGTACCACCGGTAGACAGGGCAATCTGTCCACTTCAAATGCCCTCTCAGGCTTCTCGTCATCGATGCCCATGGCGCCGGCGCGGTGGACGAGAACGACACCGGGGCGGGCGAGATCGCGGTAGCGGCCGGAGGTGGCGGGCGGCATCCGCAAGACACGCCGCTTGGGCCCGGAACGCAGCCCACTTGCTCAAAACCCATGCCGCGGACGAGCTGTCGAGTCGGGCAGCGAACCTTCCAAGCGGGAATCAGGCACCTGTGCCCAGGTCCCCCGTCATGGCGGTCAGCAGGCCGGGACACCTCCGCGCCTCATGCTGACCTGAGCGACCCGATCATGCATCTGACCTGTACAAATGCCCAGTTGCTAGATCTTGGACTTGAACAGAGTTCGCAGCGCTTTGGACTCCTGGAGGACGGCTCCCTGCCAGCTTTCTGCAGGTCAAGGGCGTTCTTCACTGTATACCGGTACGCGTCGGACTCGAAGATCGTGAGGAACATCGTTTCACTTTGAGGAGAAGGCCACCTCCCTGCACTTCTGCGGGGACCGGACGGTTGTGACGCCGCCCACCAGGCCATGCCGATCGCGAGGGTCGCCGCCACCACGGCGGCGACCCGGGACCATCAGCGATGTCTTCGTGAAGGGACGAGGGAAGCCGCACTGTAGGCCGTCACCGATTCACCCTTTCGTTTGTGGCAGGCCTCGTCAGGTGCGGGTCCAGCGTTGGTTGCTGCCGTTCGAGCAGGAGTAGAGCTGGATCAGGGTTCCGTTGACGGTGCCGCCTGCGACGGCGTCGAGGCAGAGGCCGGACTGGACGCCGACGATGGATCCGTCGGAGTTGAGGCGCCACTTCTGGTTGTCGCCGCCCCAGCAGCCGTAGATCTGGACCTTGGCACCGTTGCCGGTGCCGGCGGCGTCCAGGCACTTGTTGCCGTAGACCCTGAGCTCGCCGGCGTCGGTGTACGTCCACTGCTGGTTGGTGCCGTTGTGGCAGTCCCACAGCTGGAGCTGGGTGCCGTCGGTGGTGCTGGCGTTGGGCACGTCCAGGCAGCGGCCCGAACCGACGCCCTTGATCTGTCCGGAATCCGCGGGCGGTGTGGTGGAGCCGCCGTTGAGTGCGTTGAGGACGGCGGTGTAGGCGGGCTTCTTGCTGCCGTCACCGTTGAACAGCAGCGGCGTCTGCTCTGATCGCCAGGAGTCGCTGTCGCGCACGCCCCAGACGGTGATGCCGAGGCAGCGCGGGACGGCCAGGCAGTCGTTGGTCACGTTGGCGTAGGTCGAGGCCGGGGCGCCCTGGATGTCGAGTTCGGTGATGGCCACGTCGACGCCGAGGGCGGCGAAGTTCTGCAGGGTGGTGCGGAAGTTGCTGTTGTAGGGGCTGCCGCTGTTGAAGTGCGACTGGAAGCCGACGCAGTCGATCGGCACGCCGCGCTGCTTGAAGTCCCGGACCATGGCGTACATGGCCTGGGTCTTGGCCCAGGTCCAGTCCTCGACGTTGTAGTCGTTGTAGCAGAGCTTGGCCGCCGGGTCGGCGGCGCGCGCGGCGCGGAAGGCGACCTCGATCCAGTCGTTGCCGGTGCGTTGCAGGTTGGAGTCGCGCCGGGCTCCCGAACTGCCGTCGGCGAAGGCCTCGTTCACGACGTCCCACTGGGCGATCTTGCCCTTGTAGTGGCCCATCACGCCGTTGATGTGGTCGATCATCGCCTGGCGCAGTGCGCTGCCGCTGAGGCTCTGCATCCAGCCGGGCTGCTGGGAGTGCCAGGCCAGGGTGTGGCCGCGCACCTGCTTGCCGTTCTGCACCGCCCAGTTGTAGACGCGGTCGGCGGCGGTGAAGTTGAACTGGCCCCGCTGCGGCTGGGTGGCGTCGATCTTCATCTCGTTCTCGGCCGTCACCGAGTTGAACTCACGGGCCGCGATCGTCGTGTACGTCGAGTCACTCAGCCTGTTCGCGGCGATGGCGGTGCCGAAGTAGCGGCCGCTCTGCGCCGCCGCGGCGCCGAGCGTGCTCTCGGCGGCCTGTGCGGTCGGCGGCGCGACCAGTGTGGCGACCACACCGAGGACACCGGCGACCAGTGCCAACAGCAGAGCGCGGATCTTCCGGCGGACAACGGGTCTGGGAAGGGCATACGAGCCCATGACTGTGCCTCCAAGGTAGAAATAACGGAATCACCGGACACCACGGTCATGGCACCCGGGAGGATCTCAACCGGCACGGCCGGCGCCTGGTCGGCCGCCGAGTGCCGTACGCCGGGCGGCAGCGGTCTCTCGACACAGGCACGGGGTTACTCCATCGCGGCTCAGCCGGGGGGCGTCACGCGGCGTCGCATACCTCTCCGACTGCACGAAGCGTCAGGATGCGTCGGTGCGAGCCTCACCGGAACGAAAAACGGGGTGGCGCAGGTGTTTTGGTGCGCGGCTCTGCCGTGCACCACAGCCTGTCCAGGACAATGCGGTTCGAAATCTCGTTCTACGGTCGGTTTACCAGACAGGATGATTGAGGGATTGACGGTGCCTCGTCAACCCTCGTAGCGGGAAAAGTTTCCACTCCTAGTCCGAAACTTTCGAATCCCCGTCGAGCCGGACGGGTCTGGAATGGCGAGCCGTATCGCGAACTTGCGAGGGGTTTCCGGTCGGCGCGACAGCTTGTCATGCCCGAAGGGGAGGAACTGTTTGTGGACAGATCGGCGACAGACCTTGACCAGAGGACCCCGCCTTCCTAGCTTGTGGCGTCACAGAGCCGGGATGACTTCGAAACTTTCGAACCTGCCCCCGCCCCCGGCGCGGCCGCTCCGCGGTTCATCGGCGTCACCTCACCCCGCCCCAAGGAGGCCCTCTGATGTGGTTTCGCCCCCCGTCCCCGGTCCGCCCAAGACGCTTACTCAGCGTCCTTGCTCCCTTGCTGCTCATAGTCTCCTTCCTCGGCGCCCAGCCCGCCGAGGCCGCGACCGTAGACCCCAACGCCTCGTATGTGCTGGTCAACCGCAACAGCGGCAAAGCCCTGGACGTCTACAACATGGCGACCAACGACGGCGCCCGTATCACCCAGTGGACCAGGAACAACCAGAACCAGCAGCAGTGGCAGTTCGTCGATTCCGGGGACGGCTACTACCGCATCAAGTCCCGCCACTCGGGCAAGGTGCTGGACGTCCACAACTGGTCCACCGCGAACGGCGGCTCGATCGTCCAGTGGGCCGACCTGAACAGCACCAACCAGCAGTGGCGGCTGGCCGACACCTCGGACGGCTACGTGAGGCTCATCTCGCGCCACAGCAACAAGGCCCTCGAAGTGCAAGGCGCCTCCACCGCCGACAACGCGAACATCGTCCAGTACGACGACTGGAGCGGCACCAACCAGCAGTGGCAGCTCGTCAAGGTCGGCACCGACACCCCCGGCCCGTGTGATCTTCCGTCGACCTACCGCTGGACATCAACGGGCGCGCTGGCGCAGCCCAAGCAGGGATGGGTCTCGCTCAAGGACTTCACCGTCGCCCCCTACAACGGCAGACAACTCGTCTATGCGACCACGCACGACACGGGGACGAGGTGGGGTTCGATGAACTTCGGCCTGTTCACCAACTGGTCGGAGATGGCCTCGGCCAGCCAGAACACGATGTCCAATTCCACCGTCGCACCCACGCTCTTCTACTTCGCGCCGAAGAACATCTGGGTGCTCGCCTACCAGTGGGGCGGGACCGCCTTCTCCTACCGGACGTCGAGCGACCCCACCACCCCGAATGGCTGGTCATCCGAGCAGGTGCTCTTCTCCGGAAGCATCTCCGGCTCCGGAACAGGGCCCATCGACCAGACACTCATCGGTGACGGCACGAACATGTACCTGTTCTTCGCCGGCGACAACGGCAAGATCTACCGGGCCAGCATGCCGATCGGGAACTTCCCGGGCAGCTTCGGCTCGACCTCGACCGTGATCATGAGCGACACGACGAACAACCTGTTCGAAGCCCCGCAGGTCTACAAGCTGCAGGGCCAGAACCGCTACCTCATGATCGTCGAGGCGATCGGCTCGCAGGGCCGCTACTTCCGCTCCTTCACGGCCACCAGCCTGAACGGCTCCTGGACACCCCAGGCCACGACCGAGAGCAATCCCTTCGCCGGCAAGGCCAACAGCGGCGCCACCTGGACCAACGACATCAGCCATGGCGAACTGATCCGCACCAGCGCCGATCAGACCATGACCGTCGATCCCTGCAACCTGCAGCTGCTCTACCAGGGACGCAGCCCCAACTCCGGCGGCGACTACGGCCTCCTGCCCTACCGTCCGGGTCTGCTGACACTGCAGCGCTGACGGCAGGACGCGGGTCCGGCTCCGGTAGGGAGCCGGAGTGGCGGGGGGGGGGGGGGGGGGGGGCCCCCCCCCCCCCCCCCGGCCCACCCCCCCCCCCCCCCCCCCCCCCCCCCCCGCGGCCGGCCCCCAAAAC
>NZ_JBIAIV010000006.1:17178-238699 GCF_042871645.1 Streptomyces sp. NPDC005774
GTCGGGTGCCGTGGGGGGGGGCGGGGGGGGGGGGTGTGGCGGGGGGGGGGGGGGGGGGGGGGGGGGGGGGGGGGGTGGGGGGGGGGGGGGGGGGGGGGCCCCCCCCCCCCCCCCCCGCCACTCCGTGATCTGAAAAGCCCAGGTCACCCGCCGGCACAGTGAAGGACGTTCAGAGACCTTCCTCTGGTGCGTGGACCATGCTGCCGAGCGGAGCAAGGCAGCGGCGCACCAGGACGAACATGCGCTCCGTGACCGAGCGACTCCGTCGGGGAGCTTGAAGTTCCCGGGACAGGACAGCCGGCGGTTGGAACACTTCGGGTGGTTCGGTAGGTGTCCTGTCTTCCTGAGGTGGTCCGTGCCTGTTCGTCCCCGGTCCGGTGCGGTAGTGCCGGAGCTCACCGCTCGGATAGCGCGGGCCAGTAACCCCAGCGGTACGACTGCGATGTGGGTACGTGATCACCTTGACGGGCTCTGGGACGACACGGACTTCGTTTCCTGGTATCCGCGCGACGGCCGCCCCGGACTCTCTCCTGCGCAACTCGGTCATGTCCCCTGTAGTGGTGTAACCGTGTCGGTTTGATCTTCATCTGGATAGATCTTGTCCATGCTGCCTTCGGGGAGGTAGCGGCAGGGGAAGGCAATCCATTCGTCGTGCATCTCGATGAGCACGGCGGTGGTGAGGCGTTCGAGGGCGCCGGGGTTGGGGAAGATCTGGACGACGTCGATGCGGCGCTTGATCTCCCGGTTGACCCGCTCCAAGGGGTTGGTCGACTGGATCTTCTTCCAATGTCGCTCGGGGAAGTCTGCGAAGGCGGTCAGGTCGGCCTTGGCCTCCAGGAGCATCGTCCTCACCTTGGGGAACTGTCGTCCGAGCATGTCAGCGACGGCGTCGAGTTGGGTGCGGACGGCCTCGGCGGTGGGCTGGGCGAAGATCGTGCGGATCGGAAGGCGCCAGGGGACGTCCGCCGCATTGATGAACAGCCGGCGGGCAAGGGACCGGACACAGCCAGCGCAACGACGCGCGAAGAAGTCAGCCACCCCATGACCCCGCCGCACAGGTTAAAGATCAAGCTAGGCGCCTCAAGGATCACAGGAAGCGGCGTGTTTCACGTATCAGCCCAGATCAGATGTCATCGCACCGCGCAGCATTCCCTTTTGTCTAGACCTATTTTGTCTAGACCTCTTGCCCTGCCCGTGATCTGCGGGCTACTTTTCCCGCTGTTCGGAGTCCTTCACGTTTCCTTCAATTCCCTTGATGGGCAAGGCTGGAAGGAGCATGTCCGCATGCAGGACCGGAGTCTGTCCAGACGAACCATTCTCGCCTCCGCGACCGTGGTTGCTGCGAGCGCAACGGGCATCGTGGGCGTGACGGCTACCCCCGCGGTCGCGCACAAGCGCGACAACCGCCTCAAGAAGATCATCTCCAAAATGAGCATCGAGGCGAAGATCGGCCAGCTGTTCGTGCCGTACTTCTACGGTACCTCGGCGACTTCTCCCAGCCAGTTCGACCAGGACCGCAACCTCAGGGAACTCGGCGTCCGCACCGTGGCCGAGCTCATCGCCAAGTACCACATCGGCGGTGTCATCTACTTCTCCGGCTGGGCGAACAACGTCCAAGACCCCCGTCAGATAGCGGACTTGACGAACGGTGTGCAGCGAGCCTCGCTCGCCCTGCCCACCCCCATCCCGTCCCTGATCTCCATCGACCAGGAGCACGGGGCCAACGTCCGCATCGGCAGCGGCGCCACCCAGCTGCCGGGCGCGATGGCGCTCGGCGCGGGCCGCTCGCTCTCCGACGCGCGCACCGCCGGACGGATATCAGGCACCGAACTCGCCACCCTGGGCATTCATCAGAACTTTGCCCCGGTCGCCGACGTCAACGTCAATCCGGCCAACCCCATCATCAACGTCCGCTCCTTCGGCGCCGACGCCCGCGAGGTCGGTCGCATGGTGGCGGCCCAGGTGACGGGTTATCAGCAAGTCGGCGTCGTGGCCTGCGCCAAGCACTTCCCGGGCCACGGGGACACCGGGGAGGACAGCCACACCGAACTGCCCGTGATCACCCACACCCGCGAGGAGTGGGACCGCATCGACGCCCCGCCCTTCAAGGCCGCGATCGCCGCCGGCGTCGACTCGATCATGACCGCGCACCTCCAGGTCCCCGCGCTCGACCCCAGCAACGAACCGGCCACCCTGTCGCCCAGGATCCTCCAGGGCGTGCTGCGTGACGAGCTCGGCTTCGACGGCGTGATCGTAACCGACGCCCTCAACATGCGCGGCGTGCGCACCAAGTACGGCGACGACCGCGTGCCCGTCCTCGCCCTGAAGGCCGGCGCCGACCAACTGCTGTTCCCGCCGGACATCGACGTCGCCTACAACGGCGTCCTGGCCGCCGTCCGCAGCGGAGAGATCACCGAGGACCGACTCGACGAGTCGGTCCTGCGCATCCTGCGGGTCAAGGACAAGGTCGGCCTGCTCAGCGGCAGCCCCTACATCTCCCCGAAGGAGGTCGACCGGGTCGTCGGCGCCCGCAAGCACCAACTCGCCGCCGCCCGGATCGCCGAGCGCACCACCACCCTGCTGGTCAACGAGGACGAGGCGCTCCCGCTGCGCCGCAGGCAGAAGAAGCTGCTCGTGGTCGGCGCCAGCCCGGCCTTCCCGACCGACGACACCCGCACCACAGTGCCCGAGCTGGCCAAGGCGTTCGACGAACTGGGCTACAGCACCACCCACCTCGCCACCGGCCGGGCGCCCGACGCGGCGAAGGTCGACGAGGCCGTGGCCGCCGCACGGGGACGGGACGCGGTGGTGGTCACCACCGACAACGTCGACGCCACCAGCACCCAGCGCACTCTGGTGTCCCGACTGCTCGCGACGGGCATCCCCGTCGTCCACCTCGCGGTGCGCAACCCCTACGACATCGCCCACCTCGGCGACATCCCGGCCTCGCTGGTCTCCTACTGCTGGACCGAGGTCGAACTGCGCGCCGCCGCCCGGGTGATCGCCGGCCGGGTCGAGCCGCGCGGCAAGCTGCCCGTGCCCATCCAGCGGGCCGACGACCCGGCCGCGGTCCTCTTCCGCTCCGGGCACGGCCTGTCGTACGACGACTGACGTCCGCGTCCTCACACAGCTTTCCGCCCCGGTACCCCCTGAAGGGGGAGCACCGGGGCAGGCCGGCCCGATGCCGGCAACGCACCATCCCCGGCCGGCGGTCGACACAGTGTGAGCAAGACACCCCGGTCAACGATGTCAGGAGTCAGACCTCCACAGCAGGACAGCACCCACCAAGCCTCCCCACACTCGAAGCCCCGGCCCCAACCCCGCTCAAAACGCCCGATCCCTCTCCGTCAAAGTAGGCCGAGTCAGGGCGAGCACAGGCATCCAGGTCAGCATGTCGAGGGCGCCGCACGGTGGGCGTAGGGGGTGAAGTGTGCCGGGGCGTGGTCGATGGGCAGGTCGGGGCGCCAGGCGGTGAGGATCTGGGCGCTGCACACGAACAGGCCGTCCGGCAGCTGATCCAGGGGGTACCAGGCCCAGTCGCCGACGCTCTCGTCGGGCTGCGTGGCCGGCCGGCCGTGCCAGGAGTTGACAACGGCGCCGATGGTGACCCGCACGACGTCTCCGACGTGGTCGACGAGTGTGCCCAGGAGCGTGACGTCGGCGGGCCGTGTGGTCAGGCCGGTCTCCTCGGCGAGTTCACGGACCACGGTGGCTTCGAGAGATTCCCCGGCCTCCACGGTTCCTCCCGGCAGTTCCAGGGTCCCGTGGCGGTGGCGGCCCAGGAGGACACCTCGATCGCTGAGGACGATGGCGCCGACGCCGACGGCGGCGTGCGCAGCGAGCGGGCGGGCGGTGCGGGGCCGACTGGTGGCCCGGCCGGGCCGGTCGGGAAGGCGGCGGGCACGGATGAGCTGGTACACGACGGGGGCGCTCCGGTCGGGGTGGTGCAGCAGGTCGACGGTGTCGACGCGGAATCCGTGCTCGGTGAGCAGGTCCTCCCACAGTCGGGGGCCCAGGACCCACATCTGGGTGGGCAGGGGCGGCTCACCCTTGAGCAGGATCATCTGCTCGCGTGGCTCAACCATCGAGATGGGGCCGCGGCCGTGCAGGTCGGTGTGGAGGAGGGAGAGAACGAGGGGCGCACCGGGGAGCAGGCCGTCGCGCAGCGCGGGCAGCGCACGGTACGGGTCGATGAACGCCAGGGTGCCGATGGCGTAGGCGGCGTCGAAGCGCTCGCCGCCGGTGAGGTGGTCGACCATGTCACCCTGCACGAACTGCACGCCGGGGACGTGCCCGTGCGCAGAGATGGCGCGCTCGTGCTGGGTGGGTGAGAGTTCGATGCCGGTGACGCGGGCGCCGTGGCGTCGGGCGAGGTGGACGGCGTGGTGGCCGGCTCCGGAACCGATGTCCAGGACTCGGCGGCCGGCCATGTCCCCGAGGATTTCGGTGCCGGGGCCGACGCCTTCCCAGGGCGACCAATTGATCTGCTGGGGAATGGGTGGCGTGTAGGCACGGGTGAGCTGGCGGCGGCCGTAGAGGGCCCAGGCGTTCGCGTTGAGTTCTTCAGCGGTCACGGTCGCTCCACGGTTTCTGTGCCCCGTTCAGGGGCCAACCGCTGACGAGGTAGTGCGGGCCTTGGCCGGTGCGGGCGTGCTCGACGGCCTCCAGACGGGCGAAGGGCGCCTCACCCATGAGGCGCCGCCACCGGGCGAGGTCGTGGACGGCCCACATGTCGTGCTCGGCCGGGTCCGGACGGATGCTCCGTAGCTGCCCGTCAGTGAGGTTCCCTCCGTCGAAGATCAAGCCGACCTTGCCCATCGGCCAGAAGGGCCCTGGGAGGAGGTAGTGCGTCAGCAGGAGGCGGGGCGTGCCGTTGCCGAGTTCGAGGCCGGTCTCCTCGACCGCCTCGCGGCGTGCCGTCTCCAGGGGGTCTTCACCGGTGTCGGTGTTTCCGCCGGGAAACTGCCAGAGCCGGTTGCCGTACACCGAACGCAGTTGCACGGGGCGGTCCAGTGCGTCGCGGACGTACAGGCATCCGTACACGGTGTGGTGGGGCACCGTCTTGACGTACTCGGTCGGCGTCATCGGTTGTGGACGGCCGGGGCGCCCAGGTCGGTGATCGAAAGAGATCGCCAGGACGCCCAAGCCCTCCTTCTCCGGCGGGTAGACGCCCCGGAGCGCCTGGAGCAGTTCGGCACGCGTGGCATCGGGCTCGATGAGCAGGGTTCCGTGGGCGTCGAGGAGTTCCTCGAAGGTGGGGTGCTCGGTGATGCTCCGGGCGACGACGTCGACTTCCCGGGCGCTGCCACGGTCGTGGAAGACGAGCGTGGCACCGGCCCGGATCGCGCGCTTGGCAGGGGTGCCCACGCGAACCTCGATCGTCTTGCGTCCCGCTTCCACCTGGTTGTAGTAGCGCGGCAGCAGGCGCATGTGGTGCTCTGCCGTGCTGCGGGCGATGTCCGTCACGTTGCTACTCCTCACGCGCGGTGGGGTATGGGGAGGTGCGGAGTCGAGACAGGGTGCGCAGACCACGCTCCACCAGCTCCGGATCGTTGTGAGCGGCGCCGTAGGAGATTCCGGGAACGGCATCGAGGACGGACAGGACTTCGAGGTGCTCCTCCTCGGCCCGGGTGAGGGCGCGGCCGTAGCTGTTCCACACGGCCTCCTGCAGGTCGGGCCGGCCATGCCAGGCATCGGAAAGCCGCACGAAGTCGCGGATCGCCGGTCCCGCCTCACTTCTCTCGAAATCGAACACGTACAGCTCGTCGGAGGCTTCGTCCCAACGCAGATTGCGCAACTGAAAGTCGCCGTGGGTGGGCACCGCTTCCAAGGGAGGAAGAGCGGCGGCTGTGCCGGCGATGGCGCGGATGAACTCCTCATTCCCGGTGGCGAGGTAGGCGCGGGCTCCGTCCAGGTGTCGCTCCAGCTTCCCCAGGAGCAGAGGGCTGACGATCGGCCGTGCCGGGGCGCTGCGGTGGATGGTCGCCGCGAGCCGCCCGATGCGATGGAAGATCCGGCGCTGCTGCCGGGGAGAGTGGACGGCGCCGTGCCGGCAGTGGCCTCCCACTGCGGTGAGTACCACGGCCCGCAGAGCGAGGTCGGCGGCCACCAGCCGTGGCGCGGCCGTACCGAGAGCGGGAACCCAGCCGCGCAACGCGTCCACCTCGCGCTGATGGAAGCGGCCGTTTTGGTGGATCTTGACGTACCAGGTGCCGCCTTCGGCGCCGTGGGCTCGCCATACGCGGCTGCCCTCGCGTGGCCAGGAGACGTCCGTCCAGCCGGTGATCCAGCCGACCGCCGGCTCGGCGAAATCGCGCACGTCGTCCGGGACAGCGCCGTCGATCCCGCTGCCAGGGATCGTGATCATCCGGTCGGCGGCCGGGTCGTAGGAGATCGAGTCGCCTGGCTCCTGGAAGTGCACCGCCATCCGGACGCCGGTCCGGTAGGCGTCCAGTCCGGCACGGCAGTACGCGACCATCGGCTCGGGCAGCGCATCGAACGTGAACCAGGCCATGGCGTCGCACACCTCGGGTTCTCTCACCTGCGGGACGCCGTTCCAGCGCCTGACTTCGAAGAACAGCCCGACACGGCTTGCGCCGGCGGGAGAGCGGTGGTGCACGGTGAGGGCAGCGCGGACATCGGCCGGATCGACGGCAAGGCCGGTCTCTTCGAGGGTCTCGCGCACCAGAGCGGTGACCATGTCTTCCCACGGTCCGTCCAGGTGTCCGGAGGGCAGGTGCCAGCACCCCGCTGCGTACACCTCCCCGGCGCGGCGCGAGAGCAATACCTCCGGCCCCGTGGCGCCCTCGCGTAGCGCAATCAGGTGGACGTCCACCGGCTCCGTGTGCCGTCTGCTGCTCACACGTCACCGCCGGAACGGTGCCCGGGCAACACGGTGCATTCCGCGCGGAGAACCACCGCGGTCACCGGCCTCGCCCCGCCGTAGATCACGCGCGCGGACCGGACGTGGGCGGCTGCCTGCGATAGGCATGCCAGGAAGAGCAGAGGGAGGAGCAGCGGGTGCAGGACGAGTGGGGCAGGCGCCGCGCCATCGTGTGGGTGGTCAGCAGCGATCCGGTCTGGAGCCGTGACTCGTCGCGGTGGAGGAACTCCTCCTCTCGAACACTGGCCTCCTCCGGTTCGTCGTCCTGCGAGGTGCCGTTCGATGGTTGAAGCGGCTGCTCTTGTGTGATGGCCGAGGTCATCGTTCCCCCCTGGGACGATCGCTGAGGCGGATTCGTGAGGACCAACGACCCAGCATCGATTTCGAACACATGTCATTCGGTCGTGCTCGGGAGCCCGTAATCACATGCGCGAGGGAACGCTGCGGCCCCGGAACCCCTGGTCCGGCTCGGGGTGGCTCTGGACTGGGAATGGCCGAAACGCCGACATCACCCTGCGCGAAGTCCGACCGAGACGGATCGAGGCCCGGTCCCGCACGTGCGGAGCCTCCCTGGGCCCGGCTCGGGGTGCTGACGTTGCGCCAGGTCACTCCTGCGGGCGCCCCTCTTTGCTGTGCGCAGGGGTCAGGGCATCAAGGGCAATCTGCCTGCTCAAAACGCCCTCTCAGGCGTTCTCGTCATGGATCCGTGCCCCCAGATCCTCCACCCACTCCAGCGCCCACACCTTGAGTTCTTCGATCTGCCGGGAGGTGAGCCCGTACGCGGTGTAGTCCTCGTCCTCGTACCAGTCCGCGCCGATGAGCCGGTCCCGGAGGTCTTCGAGGCTGAACTCGTCGTGGGCGCGGCGGCGGCCGAGGGTTTCGAGGTCGGCGGTGGAGCGGTGGCGGGAGGCGGCCTGGACGTCGATGAGGTCGCGGACGGCGCCGCGGTCGGCGAGGGCGCGGACCTTGGTGCCGATCACGTCGTCAAGGGAGAGGACGGGGCCGTAGGGGGTCTGGGCGGGCGGGGCCCAGAAGGCCTCCTTGAGGACGTCGACCTCACACTCCTCGCCGGTGTCCGGATCGGTGACGAGGAACCGGCCGCTGAGCGGATCGGTCCGGACGTGCGTGGTCCGCCATCCGCGCGCGCTGAGGCCTGCGGTGAGCGAGGCGACGATCTCACCCATCGGAGCGGGGTTCTCGGTGGCGACGTCGAGGTCGCGGCTGAAGCGTTCGACCAGGCCGTGGGCCTGCACGGCGTATCCGCCGGTGAGGACCAGCGGGTAGGGGGAGCCGAGGTCGAGGATGTCGGCGAGGAGACGCTCGTGGAGCGCAGTGAGCTTCACGCGGCGGTCGTGTCGGCCGGAGCGGTGCGGAGCAGCTCGGGGAAGGCGTCCTCCCAGACCTCGCGGATATAAGGGCTGACCAAGCGGCGCAGCACGGGCCACTGCTCGGTGAGCAGCCGGTGGTGCAGGAGGGCCACCAGGTCCTCGCGCAGGCCTTCGGCGAGGACGGTCCGGTAGAGCGTCATGCGGGACTTCGGACGGTCCAGAGCGTAGCTTGTCCGCCCGGACCAGACGATGTGGAGCGGCAGGTCCACGTTGCCCTCGATGGGGCCGACCAGCTCCTGCAAGCGCTCGGGCAGCCGACTGTTGTAGCGGTCCCGCAGCACCTCGGCGCGGGGGGCGGTGGTCGTCGTGTCCATGCATCCAGTATCGCTGCTGGGAGGTGGCGGCATGGCGGATACGGGGCTCCCCTGTCGTATGTACGGGTCGGGCACCGCCCGCCCCTCCCTCGGGCATCTCACCCGGCGGGCCCTCACAGCCCATCATGACCCACCCGTGCAGCCCTTCCAGGTGGCGCGGCAGCCTGCTGCCCTGCCGACCCAGGACCAGCCCCGCTCGCGGGCGCGGGTGATCATGACACAGCAGGTCATGCGGAGGGTTGCCGCGGTGGAGTCGGCTGCGGCGTCGGTCTCGGTGTCGGGGATGACACCGGTGCCGAAGTCGAGGCCCATGGCGCCGGCGCGGTGGACGAGAACGACACCGGGGCGGGCGGGATCGCGGCAGCGGCCGGAGAGGGCAGGCCGCACCCGCAAGACACGCCGCTTTGACCCGGAACGCAGCCCACTCGCTCAGGATCCATGCCGCAGACGAGCTGCCGAGTCATGCAGCGAACCTTCCAAGCGGAAGCCAGGCATCTGTGCCCAGGTCCCCCGTCATGGCGGTCACCCGGTCAGCGAGCTGGGACGCCCCCGCGCCCGATGCTGACCATTTGCTGACCCGAACGGCCTGATCACGCCCCTGACCTGTGCGAACACCCGAACGCTAGATCTTGGACTTGAACATGGTGCGAAACATGAAGATGCTCCCGTTTCATCTGCTCCCTGCCTGTTTTTGCAGGTCAAGGGCGTTGTCCGGAGGCTACATCGATCGGCATGCCCGGTCAGCCGGCACCGGGTGTTCTGCAATGACGGAAGAACCACGCGACACCCGTCCCGGGCGCGCAGCGGTATCACCAGGCGTGAGGGGACGTGGTGGTCACCGACGGCGTGGAAGGCCGACTGGCGCCGGGCCTCGTGGGGACGGGGGGCCCGGCGATGGCCGGGAACCGGCTCGATCATGCGGGCCCGGTGCTCGTGCGAGCCTGCGGCGACGCCTTCCCACCCCGGTCCGGCGCCGGTTCGGCCGGTCCCGGCAGTGCGGCGAGACCGGTTCCCGGTGGGTCGCCGTCGGGGGCCGGCTCAGCATTCTCGCCGAGGAAACCGCCCGACTGGTGCCGCCACAGCTTGGCGTAGGCGCCGTCCGCGGCGAGCAGTTCCCCGTGAGTGCCCTGCTCGACGACGCGTCCCCGGTCGAGGACGACGAGACGGTCCATGCCGGCGACGGTGCTCAGGCGGTGGGCGACGACGAGGGCCGTACGTCCGTCCATCAGCCGCCACAGGGCGTCCTGGACGAGGATCTCGCTCTCTGAGTCCAGCGCGCTGGTCGCCTCGTCGAGCAGCAGGATCGGGGCGTCGCGAAGGACCGCCCTGGCGAGGGCGACCCGTTGGCGCTGACCGCCCGACAGCTTCACTCCCCTCTCCCCCACCAGGGTGGCGAAGCCCTCGGGCAGTTGCTCGGCGAACTCCGTGACGTGGGCGGCCTCGGCCGCCGCGTGGACCTCCTCGTCGGTGGCGCCGGGCCGGGCGAAGGCGATGTTGTCCCGCAGGCTGCGGTGGAACATCGCGGGTTCCTGCGGAACGTAGGCGATCAGTGAGCGCAGGTCGGCCTGGCGCAGCCGGCTGATGTCCTGACCGCCGATCAGGACACGTCCGTCGTCGATGTCCGCCATCCGCAGCAGGAGTCGGGTGAGTGTGGTCTTGCCACCGCCGGACCTGCCGACCAGGCCGATCCGTGCGCCGCCGGGCACGTCCAGGTCGAGGCCCTGAAAGATCGGCTTCGCACCCTCGTGGGCGAAGGTCACCGCCTCGAAGCGGATGTCGGTGTTCCGCGGCGCGAGCGGTTCGGCTTCCGCCGGGTCCAGCACGGTGGGCGGGTCCAGCAGCAACTCCGTGAACTGTGCGGCCTCGGTCATCGAGCTCTCCAGACGCCGGTAGATCTGGTTGAACTCGAACATGATCTGGGTCGCGTTGGAGTAGTAGGTGAAAGCGACAATGATCTCCTCCACTCCCTGATCCGGGCCACCGAAGGCGACGGCGACCAGCAGACCCAGCACGTTGGTCAGCACGGCCATGGGGGCGACCAGGGTGTCGACGCGCAGGTTGCCGTAGTCCCACGACTTCAACGTCAGGCGCCGGGAGTCCGCGACACGGCTGCGGTGTTCTTCGGCCTCCCGCCGCTCGGCCGCGAACGCCCGGATGGTCTCCATGTTCATGAGACTGTCGGCGACATGGCCGGAGACCCGGGCGATCGCCACCTCACGGTCGTTGACGAGCGCCTGACGGCGACGGATGAGAGGCGTCGCGGCCACCACGGTCAGCGCGATCATCGCAAGAAGGCCGGCGACGAGCATCGGTTCGTAGTGCCACAGCACCACGGCGCCGAACACCAGGGGTACGAGGCTGCCCACGATCCGGTACGTCAGCGTGTCGACGAAGTCCTCGAAGCGCTTGCCGAAGCTCAGCACCCGTTTGGTCAGGGAGCCGGCGAAGTTGTCGTGGAAGAACGCGGCGTCCTTGGCGAGGAGTTCGTCCATGCCGCTCACGTACAGGTGCTCCACGCCGAGGGCATCCACGCGGTTCAGGCAGTGCTGCCCGATCCGCCACACGGTCTCGGCGAGCAGCAGCACCGCGCCGAAGCCCAGCACGTACGGCAGCGCCGAGCCGAGGGTGAGACCATCGTCGCCGGCGGCCTGCCCCGCGAGTTTGGCGATCAGCAGGGGGGCGACGTAGCGGATACCGATGTTGCCCACGGCCGGCAGCAGCAGCGCGGGCAGGGCCAGCCGTCTTAGGCGCAGCAGTTCCCGGCCGTAGCGGCGCAGCGCGAGAACGACCGCGCTCCTGCCCGGCGTCGGCCCTCGTGTATCTACGGTCCCCATCACACTCCCGGAAGTTCGGAAGTCGGAAGTCTTCCGTTGAAAGACGGCGCCGGTCCAGGCATTTACCACGTACGGGTGAGAACCGGGCACCGCGAGCAGGGCCGCCGGCCGGCGCTCGGCGTCCTCCCGCAGCTGTCGAACGGAGGGCGCGTGCTCGGGTCAGCAGTGGATGAGGCCGAAGTCGGTGGCGGTGGCGGTGGCGACGGCGACGGCGACCGATGGCCTGATCGGACAGGCCATCGGCGACCAAGGAGAGGGCTTCGCTCGAGCTGCGCCCCAACATCCGGCTGTCCCTGCTGGAGAAGGACCGCAACCGGGAGCTGCTCACCGAGACGCTGACGTGGTTCCGGGACCGCTGGGAGAGCCGGGACACGTCCTGAGGACGGGCCGGCCGACGGCCGGGCTGTGGTGAGCAGGGCGGGCGGGACACCGGGCGGCAGAGTGCCCTTGCCCTGCCTACCGTCCTGTCCGGGCGGCCCGCAGGGCGCACTCCGCCCACACCGTCTTGCCGCCCGGGTGGTGCGGCTCGCAGCCCCAGGCATCCGCCAGCAAGGCGACGAGGAGCAGGCCCCGTCCGGACTCACCGTCGGCATCGGCGGCCGGGGTCGGCGCGGGCAGACGTTCGCTCCTCGCGTCGGTGACCTCGATCCGCAGGGTGGCGGGGGTCAGGGTGAGGGCGAGGCGTGCGTTCCTTCCTCGCACCCGGCCGTGCAGGGCCGCGTTCGCGGTCAGTTCGGCGATGAGGAGGGAGGCCGTCGCCGTGCTGTCGTCGTCGGCGGGCTCCGGCCGCCCCTGCTGTGCGGCGAGCCAGCGCTCGGCCGCATGGCGTGCGGTGTGCGCGCCGTGCGCCGTGGTGGGAAACATGGTGCGGAAGTGGGCTGTGCCGACGGTCGGTTCACCGGGTGCGGTGACGGTTTCCTGATTCACATCACCGAGGGTGACCGATTCGTCCTACTGCGTGGAGCACTCCGGGCAGTACGCAGGGCGACTGTCCCGGCACGAAAGGTGTGATGTACGGGCGTACGGCCGTGTCCCGGCCGCGCTTTCGCCGGTTCGTCCTCTGCACAAGGAACAGGGTGGTGGTACGGCATGGCAGCACAGCCGGGTACGGGGACTCCCACGGGCGATGAGGCGGACGGCACGGACGAGGTCGCGGACCTGTTCCGGGCCCTCGGCCGCCAGATCAAGGTGGCCCGGGAGCGGGCCGGTCTGAGCCAGAAGGAGCTGGGCGACCGGCTCGGGTACGGCGAGGAGACGATCTCGTCGGTCGAGCGGGCACGGCGCACGCCTCAACCCGAACTGCTCGTCGCGGTGGACCAGTTGCTGGACTGCGGGGGCCTGCTCGCGTCCGCGGCGGAAGACGTGGAACGGGCGAAGAACCGGCGGAGGGTGCGGCATCCGGAGTGGTTTCGGAATTACGCGCGGTTGGAGGCGGAGGCAGTCGAGCTGCACGACTACAGCTCGCTCGCGATCCCCGGGCTCCTTCAGACGGAGGCTCACGCACATGTGGTATTCGGTACCCGCCAACCTCTGCTGGACGAGGCAACCGTCGAACAGCGCGTGGCCGCACGGCTGGACCGCCAGCAGATCTTCGACCGCTGGCCTCCGCCTTTCACCACCTTCACCATCGAGGAATCCGTATTGCGTCGGCCGCTCGGCGGGTGGAACGTTCATCGGGAGCAACTTGAAGCGCTGCTGAAGTTCGGCAGGCTACGCAGCGTGGAGCTTCAGGTGCTGCCGACGGAACGCAAGGAGCATCCCAGCTTGGGTGGGCCCTTCATCCTGCTCACTCCGAAGGGCAAGCCCCAGGTGGCGTACCTGGAAGTACAGCACGTCAGCCGTCTGGCCACGGATCCGGACGAGGTACGTATCCTTGCCGCACGCTACGGCAGCATCAGGGCGCAGGCGCTCACGCCAGAAGAGTCACTGACCCTGATCGAGAAGATGCTGGGAGACCGATGAACACTGAACAGCTCGCACGGCTGGACTGGTTCAAGAGCAGCTACAGCAGCGGCGAAGGAGGGGCGTGCGTAGAAGTCGCCGCCGACGCGACCGCCATACACGTCCGGGATTCCAAGGAGCGCGGTGGCCCTCGGCTCGCGTTCGCGCGGAGCGCATGGTCCGGGTTCGTCGCGGACCTGGGGCGGGACCGGATCTGACCTGCCGCGCCCGAGGCCGTGACGCTCAGGCTTCCCGGCACGGCGGCCCTCCCCCGGTGACGGCCCCGGCACCTGGGGAGGGCCGCGCCACCGGTCGCCCGAAAATCGGCCACGGATGCGACCGTCCCGCTCTCCCTTTCTCAGGGCGATGGCCTTTTCGCACGTTAATGGACGGGGTGGGTCCCCCTGCTTCGCTTTGCGGACTATGGTGTGGGCTTGGTCAAGGCCGCGCAGGGGGACGCGTGGTGCGCGAGAGGATACGCACGGTTCATGAACGGGGTGCCCGAGCAGATCGGCCGGTATGCGGTCGAACGGGAGCTGGGCTCGGGGGGAATGGGCGAGGTCTATCTGGCCTTCTCGCCCGCCGGCGATCCGGTCGCGTTGAAGCTGATCCGCTCGGACCGGCTGGATCCGGTCACCCGGGCGCGTTTCGAGAAGGAAGCGCTCATCGCCAGGACGGTGATGGGGACGAACCGGGTCGCCCGGTTCCTGGACGCCGACCCCTCCGCGGAGCGGCCGTGGCTGGCCATGCAATACGTGCCGGGCCAGACGCTGCTGGTATACGTCGACGGGCAGGGTCCACTGCCCCCCGGTGGCGAGCCTCGGCGCTCTGCTGGCGGAGGGGCTTCAGGCCGTTCACGCGGTGGGGCTCCTCCACCGGGACCTGAAGCCGCAGAACGTCATGCTGGGCGTGTACGTCCCCATCCTGATCGACTTCGGCCTCGGGGCGTTACTCGACACCGCCAAGGACACGCTGTCCCACAGCGGAATGATCATTGACACCGTGCGTTGCATGCCGCCCGAGCAGGCTCTGGGGCGGACGAAGGTCAAGGAGTCCGCCAACGTGTACGGACTCGGCACGGTTCTGCTGTACGCGGCCACCGGGCACTACCCCTACGACGGGGCACGCTGGGAGGCGATCGTCGGGCAGGTCGCCAACCCCGATCACGCTCCGGACCTGAGCGGCCTCCCCGAGGCCTTGGTCCCGCTGATCAGCTCCATGCTGGCCCACGACCCGGCCGACCGGCCTTCCCTCGACGAGGTGATGGCCGGATGCACGAGCGTGTTGTCCGCGGCGGGCCTGTCCCCCATGGAGGCCCGGCACGCCCTGATCGACGCCACTGCCACGGACGGGGCGGCCTCGGCAGCACCCGAGAACGACCCGCCGACCGTGTGGGAGCGGCTCGCCGAGCGGGCGGTCGACATCGACGAGGACGAGTCGGGCAGTCCCCTGGACAGCCCTCCACCGGCCGCACCGGAGCCGAACGAGGAAGACACCGCCGAGGCCACCGGGGTCACCGAGGCCACGGACGTGGCCGACTCCCCGGTGAGCAGCACGGCACCCCACAGCCCGGCGGCCGGGGTCCCCGTGCCCGCGGCCCGGAAGCCGGGGCGCCCACCCGCGTCACTGCGCGTGACCGAGGAGTTGCGAACCCGGTACGCCGCACAGCCAGGTCTCTGAGCCCGGCTTCCGGTGGCGCCGTGGGAGACACGGTGTCGGTGGCATGCGACAAGCAGAGACGCGGACGAGCCGTGCACGACGGCGGTTCAGGAAGATCGAGGGCGGGAAATGGAGCAGCACGTGACCACCGTTGCGGAGGCCGGTGACGGCCAGGGCGTGCTCGACGTGGTGAGCGACGACGGGATCGTCCTCGACGCGTCGGGGGACGTGGCCCGCCCGAGCGGCCAGGCCGCGTACGCCCCGGGTGCCCAGGTCCGCATCCGTGACGAGCAGTGGCTGGTGAAGAAGGTCTCCCCCACGGCCCGGGACGGCTGGATGGTGGAGGTCACCGGTGTCTCGGCGTTCGTACGCGGTACGGACGCCGTCTTCTGCAGCCACCTCGACGAGATCACGGTCCTCGACCCGAGGAAGACCACGCTGGTCCCCGACGACTCCTCCAACCACCCCAGGGCGCGGCTCTATCTGGAAGCCATGGATAGCGCACAGAGTGCCGGTGAAACGGCCAGACCGCAGGACTGATCGACTCAGCCGCCGCTCTTACGCCTGAACGACCGCTGGCTCCCGGCCGGGCCGTGCGCCGCACGCACCTTCGACGCATTCGGGTTGGCGGCAGCATCGGCCGCGTCCGTCTGCGCACCACGCTTGCGCGCCAGAGCTTCACGGAACTTGCGTTTGAGGTCGTAGTTGCCGTCGCTGTCGGGCGCCAGAGAGGACGTCTCGGGGGCAGCTGCCTCCGAACCTTCCGTGGATACGGGCTCTGCGGTCATGGTGACCTCCTGGGTTCGGGAGTGGGCAAGCACAGCTTGTCATGCCGGGCGCAGTGTGGGCTGAACCGCCCCGGGTTCGGCAGAGATCTCGGACGGTGGTGATGACCTGGGGTTTCGTGAGTTCGACGGAGTGGTCGGCTTCGTATTCGACGGGCGGAACGTGGCCTGTCTCACCGTGGAGTCGCCGGTGGTTGTACCGGTCGGTCCACTCGGCGGTGGCCGACTCGACGGGTCGGTGCCTTGGGGGGAAGCACTGCCGGAGCCACCCGTGGGAGCCCCGGTCCAAGACCGGCGGCACGGTGCGCGCGGCAGCGCGACGCACGCATGCCGCGGCGGGGGGGGGGGGGGGGGGGGGGGGCCCCCCCCCCCCCCCCCCCCCCCCCCGCCTCGTCGGAGCGCGGAAGGGACCGGGATCAGCGGGTCCGGAAGGCGTCCAGGATGGTCTGGACACTCCGGTTGCCCGCGGTGTCGACCGCGGTGGCCCGCAGGGACACCGAACCGCCCGCGTCCGGCGTGCGGACCGCGACCTCGGCGATGTTCCCCGCCCCCTTGTGGACCGTGGTCCAGCGCGTGCCGCCGTCGACGGACGTCTCGATCGTCAACGACGCGGCAGTGCCGCCCTGCACCGCCACCGGGACGCGGAAGCGCTTCCTGCCCGCGGGCGCGGTGTTGTCCGTGGCGAGGTCCGGGGAGAACCGCACGGCCAGCGGCCCGGTCACGGGCTTCATCTCCTCGCCGCCCGGCTCGACGGCGAAGGTGTAGTCGACCGTCACCTCCCGGGAGACGCTCGTGTAGTCCAGGCCGGCCCGGGAGGCGGAGGAGACGATCCGGTACTCGGCCCTGCCGTCGGCGATGCCGAAGGCGAGTTCGTTCATGGGCACCGGCAGGTCGCGGACGAGGGTCCCGTTGCGGTAGACCCGGGTGCGAGCCTCGTCCGCGTGGGCCCAGCCGTCGGCGGAGGTACCCGGCGCGAACATGGCGAACTGCCCGGTGAGCAGGTTCCCCTCCAACAGGAACGCGGGGGCCTCACCGAAAAGGGCCGGTCCGAACACGCCCACGTTCAGGGTCCGTTCGTGGTGCTTGCCCGGTGCGAACACCTCGTCCGGCGTCTGCGAGATCTGCACGAGGGACTCGTCCGCGTCGTACTGCGAGCTGCTGAGCGTCCACGGAGTGCCGCTCTGGAGCCACATGCCGGTCTCGCCCGGCAGGCTGACGGCAGCGCCCATACCCAGCCTTGCGCCCTCGGGCGCGGCGTCCAGCCAGCCCTCGGCCCGCTCGGTGCTCAGGCCCGTGACCGCGGTGACCTGCGCCATGTCCTCGCGCCCGGGGTTGTTGACGAGGCCGGTCGGGAACGTGTCCCGCGTCTCACGGTATCCGTAGTAGCGCCCGCCGTCGGAACCCTCGTGGAGAGTGCGCACCGACAGACGCAGGGACGTGTCGGCTGCCGAGCCGGCGATCGCGTGCGTGTGCACGCCGCCTTCGGGCGCACCGAAGTACCAGGACCAGCCGCTCAGGTCGGAGTCGAAGTTCGCCGCCATCTCCTTCAGGGAAGCGTCCGGATCCGGGACGGTGAAGTCCAGCTTCCTGCCCTTGCGCAGGTCCACCTTCACGGTGGTCGGGCCGTCGACCGTCAGCCGCGGTGCGAGCGCCCAGTCGATCCGCACGTCGTCACCGCCGGATTCCCAGGAATCGGGCGAGAGCACCTCGATGAAGTGGTCGCCGCGTTCCACGCTTCCGGTGATGACGCCGTCCTTGCTCACCGCGTTGAAGCCGTCCGACTCACCGATCACGAAGGCCCGGGCGCCTTGCGCGGGTTCGCCGTCGGAGCCGGTGATCTCCAGGGTGACGTCCACCCTTTCCGCTTCGACCGCGAGGTTGCCCGCGGTGCGGACCTGGATCTCACCGGCCTTCGCGGTGACGACGATGCCGTGGTCACCGGCCTTCGCCCCGGCGAGCGCGGCCGGGTGGGCCGTGACCTCGGCCGTGGCGCTGCCCCGGGCCGGCACGGTCACCGACGACGCGCCGAGCGAGAAGAGCCCTTCGGGGGCGCGTCCCCCGTTCGCGGAGGTGGTGCGGGCATCCAGCCGCAGCGTCACGTCGGCCGTACCGCTGTTGCGGTAGGTGATGCTCTTCGTAACAGGGTCGGCCCCGGCCTGCGGCGACGTGACGGTTCCGAAGTTCGGCGTGCCGGAGTCGGCGGTCACCGTCTGGGCCAGGGCCCGTGGTATGTCCAGCCGTCCCGTGCCGGTCTGGACGGGCGCGGCGTCGATGCCCTCGGCGGAACCGACGAGAGCCCTCTTGAGCTGCTCGCCGGTCCAGTCCGGGTGCTTCTGCAGGAGCAGCGCGGCCGCGCCCGCCACGTGCGGGGTGGCCATCGACGTGCCGTCGATGGCGACGTACCCGTCCGCCACCGGTGTGCCCAGCAGGTCCATTTCGCTGCCGGCGGCCGAGGCCGCGGCGATCTGGACTCCCGGTGCGGACATGTCCGGCTTGAGCGCTCCGCCCGGCAGCCCCGGCCCCGCCGAGGAGAACGACGCGACCGCGTCCTTGCCGTCGACCGCGCCGACGGTCAGCGCCGACGCCGCCACGCCCGGTGAGCCCACGGTCCCCCGGGTGGGCCCCTCGTTGCCCGCGGCCACGACGAAGAGCGTGCCGCTGTCCCTCGACAGCCGGTCGACCGTCTCCACCAGGGGGTCGTGCCCCGTGGACGCGGGACCGCCGAGGCTCATGTTGACGATGTCGGCGCCCTGGCCGACGGCCCACTCCATGCCCTCGATGATCCAGGAGGTGAGGCCCCCGTACTCTCCGATGACCTTGCCCACCATGAGATCGGCCCCGGGGGCGACACCGCGGTAGGTACCGCCGGAACGGGCCCCGGACCCGGCCGCCGTGGACGCCACGTGCGTGCCGTGCCCGACGGTGTCTTTGTCGCCTTCCTCGGTGAAGTCCGCCGAAGCGAGGATCCTGCCGTCGCCGAAGTCGCCGTGACCGGCGTCGATGCCGGAGTCGAGTACGGCGATCCTCGTTCCGCTGCCGTCGAGTCCGGCCCGCCGCGCCGCGTCGGCGCCCACCTGCCGGAGGCTCTCGTCAAGGGTGAGCTGCTTCACCCGGTCGAGGCTGACCGCCCGGACGCCGGGAGCGGCTTCCAGGGACATCCCGCCGTCACTCGCCCGCTTGCGGTCGGTGAGCGTCTTCCACAGGGACACTCCGTGCCCCTGACGCGCGGTCAGCGCTTCGGCCCGCACGGTGTTGAACTCGGCGCGGATCCGGACGTCCTCATCGCGGCGCAACGCCTTCGCGACCGGCTTCGAGTCCCCTTCGTAGCTGACGATCACGGGCAGCCCGTCGACGGCGCGGTACTCCCGCCGGGAGAGTTCGGTGACGTCGAACAGGCCCGCGTCCACGGTTCCGTCCTCGATCAGCCCGTGCGCGTCCAGAGGCACCACCATGGTGGCCTCGTCCTGCCGGTACACGCGGATCGGTATGTTCTCCCGCCCTTTCGCCCGCACCACCGCGGTGATGTCTCCGCCGGCATCGAGCGTCACCCGGTCACCCGTGATCAGGGTGACCGATGCCGCACCCGGAGCCCGCGCCGCCAGGCCCCCGCCGCCGGTGAGGGCATCCGCCGCGTGGGACGGCGTGACCGTCGCCGCCAACGCCATCGCCGTACCGGCCGCAGTCGCGTGCAGCCTCAGTCTTCGCAGGCTCAACAGTCCTCCAGAAGGATTCGTCATGAGAGGTGACGGGTCGTCGGCCCGGTCGCCGGCGGTTCGCCCGGTACGGGCACGACGGTCCGGACCATCGGTCGGGCAGAGAGACGAGGTACGGGGCGGGCGGGTTGTAAAGAACGGGAAAAGTCCAGGAGTTCGGCTCGTCCCAGGAGGGCGGGCCGGGCGGCAGGGATGTCGGGTCTTCGAAGTCAGTGGGGGGCGGCGTTGACCGACGTGCCTCGGTCAACCCACGGAGCGCCGTCCCATCTGGGCGTTCGACGAGCAAACGGCGCGCGCCGGGGTACTGACGGTCCTTCCTGCGCATGTGGAGCGCGGAATAATGGGCGGACTCCCTGCCGCAGGACGAGGAACTGGACGAGATCGGCGAGGCCGCCAGGGAGGCGCGGTGGCTGGGGTCACCACCCGCGTCCGAGGAGCGGATCGCCGCCCTGGAGGAGCTCCTCGGCCGGCGGATGCCCCCGTCCTACCGGGAGTTCCTCAAGGTAAGCGACGGGTGGCAGGACGCCGGGGGATTCGTGTACCTGCTGGCCGGGACCGAGCACGCGCACTGGCAGGTGCACGAACCCATGGGGTTCGCGGAGGTCTTCAAGGAGATGCGGGACGAGGACGCCGGGCCCGAGGAGCGGCGGGAGGCGGACCTCTGGCGGCGCGGACTGCGGCTGGACGTGGAGTCCGACGCCACCTGCGTCCTGATGGATCCCGAGGACGTGGACGAGCACGGCGAGTGGGCGGTGTACACCTGGGCAAGCTGGTGGGCGGAGCCGCCGCAGCGGTACGCGGACTTCCTCGCGTTCATGCAGGGCATGCACCGCGAGTTCCACAGCCTGCAAGCGCACCGGAGCGGGCCTGAGCCGGAGTTCGTCAACGCCACCACGCGCAGGCTGGACGCCCTGGTGGAGGAGGCCCGGCTGGAGGCGTTACGCGGCGATTGAGAGCGTGCTGTGCGGGCGCTGGACGAGGCCACGGAGTACGGCAGACCCCGTGCCGCCGGGCTGGGGGACCAGATACGCCGCCTGCTCGGAGGCGCCTCCGGGCTGGACTGCACGGACCTGGTGACGGACCCGCGGTATGCGCCCGAGTTACTCCCGCCGCTGGTGGCCGAGCACGCGGCGCGGCGGTACCAGGACGATTCCCGGCTCGAGTTCCCCCCTGCGCGGTGCCGACGCCGAACCGATGGCGCCGGCTCACGCGACGCTGGGGCAGGTGCGGAGCGGCACCTACCGGTACACGGCGGACGGCCCGTTCGGAGCGGCGGTCGAACGGGCCCGGGAGCGGGCACAGTGGGGGGGACTCCAACGGGGCTTGGCAGACACTGATGGACGTTCTGCCCCTGTGGGATCCGCTCGGCCCCGACCTCCTGGCGCCGCTGGGGTGGGTGGCCGACCCGGTACTCGGGCCACTGCTGACCCCGGTGCGGGGGCGCGAGATGCTGTCCACGGCGCGAGGCCGGCAGGGGGCGGGGCACCTGGGCCGACGGCCTGACCGGGGCCCGGGCGGTCCGGCGGCTCGCGTTCCTCCGCGGTCTGCCGGTTCTCCGACCGGCACGACGCCCGGCAGCATCCCGGCATCCGGGCTCCGCCCGCCGTCGACGGAGCCGGTGCCGGTCTCAGGGGCGTCCGGTGGCGGTACGGCCGCCTATGACGCGCAGGAGGGCGGACCACAGGTTGCGTACCTGGAGGTACAGCACCTCAGCCGTCTGATCACAGATCCGGACGAGGTACGCAGCCTTGCCCCACGCCACGGCAGCATCAGGGCGCAGGCGCTTACTCCGGGAGAGTCACTGGAGGCAGCCGCAGCGGCGGCAAGGGAGGGGCGTGCGTCGAGACCGCCGTCGACGCCACCGCCGTACACGTACAGGATTCCAAGGAACGCGGTGCCCTCGGCTCGCGTTCGCGCGGAGCGCATGGTCCGGGTTCGTCGCGGACCTGGGGCGGGACCGGAGCTGACCTGCCGCACCCGAGGCCATGGCGCGCAGGCCTCCTGGCACAACCCTCCCCCGGCGGCGGCACCGGCACCGGCCGGCCCCACCCCGCGATCGGAAACGAGTTCACGTCCAAGGGCCGGGCGGCCCACTGAACGGCGGTTGCCAGTGGGTCCCGGTGGGCTGCCGCAAGATCTCCCTCGTGGAGGTGCAGGGGACCCATGAGCGCCGAATACCCGGAATTTGGGCTGCAGTTGCCGAACAGAGGGCCGCGGGGGCGCGGAACGCGTCTGCGCCCGGGTGGGCGGGGCGACGATAATGCCGTGGTTTCGCCTCTCGCTCGTCAGAAGGTTTCGATGTACTTCCTCGGTCGGCCCGAGGCCGGGCCGGCCGAGGACACCGAGGGGGGCGCCGTCGAGGAAGACCTGGGCGCGGTCGCGCAGCCCGTGGACCATGAACGGGTGGACGCTGCCGGGCAGGCGCGGCTCGGCCCGGTAGAGGAGGAGGCCCGAGGTCTGGTCCAGTTCCTCGAAGCTCAGCGGGTGGGGGGCCACCGGGTCGGAGACCGCGCGGAGCGCCTCCAGCAGGGCGGCTCCGGCGGTGACGGGGACCGTGCGGTGGACAGCAGGGGCGGGTCGGCGGGCAGCGGGCGTCGCGCTGCTCCGGCGGCCGTGTGCAGGAGATCCCGGAAGGCGTGGGACTTCGGGGTGAGCGCACCGTGTTCGGCGATCGGCGCGTCGGAGTCGTAGGTGGTCGCGAGCGGTTCCGAGACGACGACCGTCTTCTCCTGTTCGTCCCGGATCATCGTGTCGAAGTACGGCCGGAACTCCTCTGGGATCCATGGCATGTCCCGCTGTTTGATGCCGGGAATGCGGCCGAAGTCGAGAAGTTCTTTGTAGAGGCGGCGTTCGGGGCCCGGGGAGACCTGATCGGACGGCCCCTGTCCGAAGCTACCGAGGCAGGCTCAGCACGAGACGGCCCCCGGCCGGTTCCCACCGGCCGGGGGCCGTCTCGTGCGATCCGGCTCAGGCCTGGGCAGCCGGTTCCTGGGTGAAGGCCGCGTGGAAGCGGCGGGTGTGGTCCACCTGGCGCTCCGGGCCGGTCAGGGTGACCGTCGCCGTCAGGCGCGCGTCGGTGCTCGAGGCGGCCAGGCGGAGTTGCAGGTCGCCGGGTTCGACGATCCGGTGGCCGGTGCGGCCGGTGAAGGAGGCCACGTCGGCCGGAACCGTGACGCGGACGCGACGGGCCTCTCCCGGCTCCAGCGGCACCCGGGTGTAGCCGACGAGCCGCTGCACCGGCTGGACGACGGAGGCGACCGGGTCGTGGAGATAGAGCTGGACGACTTCGGTGCCGGACCGCCCACCGATGTTGCGGACGGTGAGGGAGAGGGTGAACTCGCCGTCCGTCGAAGCCTGTTCGGCGTCCACAGCTAGGTCGTTCCAGGCGAACGCCGTGTACGTCAGGCCGTGGCCGAAGCCGAACGCCGGCGTCGGGTCGATGTTGGACACCTCGCTGACCTGGGCGAGCCGTGCACCGAGGTAGGTGGTCGGCTGGGCGCCCGGGCCGCGCGGCACGCTGACCGGGAGCCGTCCGGAGGGGTCGGTGCGGCCGCTGAGGATTCCGGCGATCGCGTGGGTGCCCTCGACTCCGGGGAAGAAGGACTGCACGATCGCCGCGGACTCGGCGACGGCACGGCCGAGCGCGTACGGCCGCCCGGCGAGCAGGACGGTCACCACCGGCCTGCCGGAGTCGAGCAGCGCGTCGAGCAGGTGCTGCTGGGCACCGGGCAGGGCGAGGGACTCCGCGTCGCAGCCCTCGCCGCTGGTGCCGCGGCCGAACAGGCCCGCGCGGTCGCCGAGTACGGCGATGACGAGGTCCGCCTCCCTGGCCGCGTCGACCGCTTCGCCGATGCCGGAGAGGTCTCCGTCGTCGACGCCGGTGCCGCGGGCGACGGTGATGTCCGCGTCGGGGAACTCGGCGGCCAGGGTGCCCCGCAGGGTGGGCAGGTCGATCCCGACCGGGACGTCCGGGTGCTGCACGCCCACGTGCTGGGGGAAGGAGTAGCAGCCCAGTACGGCAGTGGCCTCGGCCGCGTTGGGGCCGACCAGGGCGATGCGGCGGGGCCGGGCGAGCGGCAGGGTGCCGTCGTTGGTGAGCAGGACGACCGCCTTCTCGGCGACCTCGCGGGCCAGTTCCCGGTTCTCGGGCCGGTCCAGGTCGACCCTGCCTCGCAGCGCCTCGGGGTCGTCCAGGTCGACGCCCTCGAGCACGGGCGGGACCGGGCTCCAGTCCGGGTCGAGCAGGCCGAGGACCGCCTTCTGGCCGAGGACGCGGCGCAGGGCGCGGTCGATGACCGACTCCGGTACCCGGCCGTCGGCGACGGCCTCGGCGAGCGGTGCGCCGAACGTCTTGACGGTGGGCAGTTCGACGTCGACGCCGGCCTTCAGCGCGGCGCCCGCGGCCTCCGCCCAGTCGCCCGCGACGCCGTGCAGGGTCTTGAGGAAGGCGATGCCGAAGTAGTCGGCGACGACGGTGCCGTCGAAGCCCCAGGTGTCGCGGAGCAGTCCGGTCAGCAGGTTCTCGTCGGCCGCGGCGGGGACGCCGTCGGTGTCCGTGTAGGAGTGCATCACGGAGCGGGCGCCGCCCTCGCGTATGGCCATCTCGAACGGCGGCAGCAGGACGTCGGCCCGTTCGCGGGCGCCCATGGGCGCGGGGGCGAGGTTGCGTCCGGCGCGGGAGGCCGAGTAGCCGACGAAGTGCTTGAGGGTGGCGACGATCCCGGCGGACTCCAGGCCCTGGACGTACGCGGTGCCGATGGTGCCGACGAGGTAGGGGTCCTCGCCGATGGTCTCCTCCACCCGGCCCCAGCGGGCGTCGCGCACCACGTCGAGGACGGGCGCGAGACCCTGGTGGACACCGACGGACCGCATGTCGCGGCCGATGGCGGTGGCCATCCGGCGCACCACGTCCGGGTCGAAGGTGGCGCCCCAGGACAGCGGGACGGGGTAGGCGGTGGCGCCCCAGGCGGCGAAGCCGGCCAGGCATTCCTCGTGCGCGACGGCGGGAATGCCGAAGCGGTTGGCCGAGGTGATACGGGACTGGGTGCGCAGCAGGGAGAGCGCGCCGAGCGCCGGGTCGACGGGTGCGGTGCCGAAGGGGCGGGTCAGCTGGCCCAGTCCGGCGGGCAGAAGCGCGTCGAGGTCGACGGCCTCCTCCATGTCGTGTTGGTGCGGGGCTACTTCGCCGCCGTTGGCGGACGCGCCGACCCACACGCCGTACAGCTGGGCGATCTTCTCGTCCAGGGTCATCGCGCCGATCAGCGCGTCGACTCTGGCGGCGACGGGGCGCTCGGGGTCGTTCCAGAGGGGGATTTCGGGGGTGGTCTCTACGGCCACGTCGGCAGTCACTTTCCTCCGACGCCCATCAGACCCTGGACCAGGGCGCGACGGGCGAACAGGTAGACGAGCAGGATGGGCACCATGGACAGCACCACGGCTCCCAGCAGGCCGGGGATGTCGATGCCGTGTTCGGTCTGGAAGTTGTACAGGCCCAGGGTGACCACCTTGGCGGAGTCGGACTGGGTCAGGACGAGCGGGAACAGGAAGCCGTTCCATGCCTGGAGCGCGGAGAAGACCACGATCGTGGACAGTCCGCCCCTCGACAGCGGCAGTACGAGCTGGAAGAACACGCGCCGCGGGGAGGCGCCGTCCATGGCCATGGCCTCGTACAGCTCCGGGGAGATGTCGCGCATCGCGCCGCTGAGGATGAGCGCCGACATCGGCAGGCAGAACGCGGCCGTGGGCAGGATGACGCCCAGCAGGTTGTCGTACAGCCCGGCTTTGCTGATCAGGTAGAACATCGGCACGATGACGGCCTGGGCGGGGATGGCGAGGCCGAGCAGGAACAGCCGGAAGATCGCCGACGTGGTCCGGCCGCGGCTGCGTACGATCGCGTAGGCGAGCGGCGGGACCAGCAGCAGCACGATCCCGATCACGCAGCCGGTGACGACGAGCGTGTTGAAGAAGTACTGGCCGAAGCCCGAGTCGAAGGCGCCGGTGTAGTTGTCCAGGGTGAAGCTGTCCGGGATCGAGACCGGGCCGTTCTCGGCGTAGTCCTGGCGGGTGCGCACGGTCGCGGCGAGCATCACGTACAGCGGCAGGCCTACCAGCAAGAGCCAGAAGAGCGAGCCGGCGCCGGCCAGGTAGTTGGGGCGGCGCCTCATGACACACCCTCCATGGTGCTGCGCATCTTGTCGTAGCCGGAGACCCGGACGACGATCAGCGAGATGATGGTGGCCGCGACGACCAGGGCCAGGGCGATGGCGGAGCCGGCGCCGAAGTCGAAGCTCTTGAACGCCTTGTCGTACATGTAGTAGGCGCTGATGGTGGTGTCGGTGCCGGGGCCGCCCTGGGTCAGGATGAGGACCGTCTCGAAGGTGGTCAGGCCGCCGACGATCATCAGGATCATCGAGGTGATCATCGAGTTGCGCAGCTGCGGCAGGGTGATGTGGAAGAACTGCCGGTAGCGGCCCGCCCCGTCGATCTCGGCCGCCTGGTAGAGCACCGGCGGGACGGCCCGGGCTGCGCCCTGATAGATCAGCGTGTGGAACGGGGTGAACTGCCAGGTGCTGACGAACGCCAGCACCCCGATGGCGGTGGCCTGTTCACCGAACAGGTTGCCGTCGCCGAACAGCCAGGTGGCTTCGGCCGGGATGCCGAAGTTCGGGTCGAGCAGCGCTCGCCACAGCACGGAGACGGCCGTCGCGGACAGCAGCAGCGGGATGAAGTAGATGACGGACAGCACGGCCCGGTTGCGCTGATGGCCGGCGGCCCAGACGCCGAGCACGATGCTCAGCGGCGTCTGGATGACCACGCCGAGCACGGTCAGCAGCAGGGTCAGCCAGATGCTCTGGAGCATCACCGGGTCGTCCATCAGGCGCGACCAGTTGTCCATGCCGACGAATTCGGGCGAGCCGATTCCGTCCCAGCTCATGAAGGACAGCACCGCCACCATGATCAGCGGGGTGATCGCGAAGAGGGCGAAGAACACTGCGGCGGGCAGCGCCCAGGCGAAGCCGGGGCGGCCCACCTTCGTTGCGGACGAGGCGGGCGGCCGCCGCCGGGACCCCTTGCGGGGTCCGGCGGCGGGCGGAGCGCTCGTGGTCTTTGTGGTCATCAGCCGTTCGTCACTCGGTCGGGAGGGCCTGCATGGCCTTGATGAAGCCGTCCGTGTCGAGCTGTCCGTTGAAGAACTGCTGGATGGCCTTGTGCATGGACGAGCTCGCCTTCTGCGGGTACGCCTGGTCCCAGGACAGCTGGAACGACGGGGCGTCGGCGACGAGGTCGTACTGGAAGCGCGAGTACTCGGGGGTGCCCGCGGTCTCGATGAACTTGTCGGTGTTGGTCGTGGTCGGCAGGTTGCCGATGTCCAGCTGTGCCTTGACGAAGTCGTCGGAGTACATGAGCTTCAGGAACTCGGCGACGGCCTCGGGGTGCTCGGTCTTCTTCATCACCGAGTAGTAGTTGTTGGTGTTGCCGGCGACGTCGGCCGGGTCGCCCTTGCCGCCCTCGACGGTCGGGAAGGCGGTGTAGCCGAGGTCCTTCTCGGCGAACGCCTTGTGGTCCGTCAGCTGCTGGGAGTAGTACCAGGAGCCCATCAGCTCGAAGCCGGCCTTGCCCGAGGACACCAGCTGGACCGAGCCGCCGTTGGTGTACTTGACGGAGTCGTAGTTCTTGCCGAAGGCGCCGGCGTCGACGAGTTCCCTGATCATGCCCAGGGCCTTCTTGCTGTCCGCGCTCTCCCAGGCGCTCTTGTCGCCCCCGACGGCCTTCTCGAACAGCCCGGGGCCGGCCACGCGGTCGTAGAGGTACTGGAACCACATCTGCGTCGGCCAGACGTCGCCGCCGCCGAGCGCGATCGGCGTGACGCCCGCGGCCTTGAGCTTCCCGACCGCGTCGAGCAGTTCGTCCCAGGTCTTCGGCGGCTTGACGCCCGCCTCGTCGAGGACCTTCTTGTTATGGAAGAGCAGGACCGGCTGGGTGCCGCGCATCGGGACGCCGTACGGCTTGCCGTCGACGACGGCGTTGTTGAAGACGGACGGCAGGAAGTTGTTCTCCAGGCCCGGGTCCTTCTTGATGAAGTCGTCGAGCGGCATCAGCAGATCGGCCTTGACGAACGGCTTGATACTGCCGCCGCCCCAGTTGAAGAAGACGTCCGGGGCCTGGGGGGTGCTGATGATCGTCTGAAGCTTCTTCTGGTAGTCCGCACCGGGGATGGTGTCGAGGACGACCTTGACGTCGGACGTCTTGTTGAACGTGTCGACGAGCTGCTTCTCGACCTTGTTGGTGGCGTCACCGTAGACAAGGACGTGGATCTTGCCGTCGTCCGACGACGCCCCGCCGCCCCCGTCACCGCAGGCCGAAAGGGTCAGTACCAGGGTGAGCGTCGCACCACCGGCGACCAGTCTGGGCAAGCGCGCACGTGTCTTCATCGTTCGCCTTTCGAAAGTTTCGGCCTCATCACCGAAAGTCCATGCCGTGGGACAGTAGGTCGGACGGGAGTTCCGGTCAACGGTCGAGTCGGTACTCACTCAAACCGTTATCGACGCGCGGTGCCGTATCCTGCGTCCATGCACGATGACCACGAGACGAGCGGCAGAGTCACCCTGGCCACGGTGGCGAAAGAGGCCGGCGTTTCGATGCCGACAGTTTCGAAGGTCCTCAACGGCCGATCGGACGTCTCTCGCACGACCCGAGCCAGGGTGGAACGGCTGCTGGACGTCCACGGTTACCGTCGTCGCACCCAGTCGGCCTCCCGCTCCCCGCTCATCGAAGTCGTCTTCCACGAGCTGGAGAGCGTCTGGGCGATGGAGCTGATCCGGGGCGTGCAGAACGTCGCCAAGGAGAACCGCGCGACGGTGGCGCTCACCGAGAGCGGCACCCGGCACACCCCCGCTCCGGAGTGGCTCCCGGGCGTGCTGCAACGCAGGCCGCTCGGCGTCGTGCTGGTCCTCTCCACCCTCCCGGAGGACATCAAACGCCAGCTCAGAGCGGCGGCCATCCCCCTCGTCGTCATCGACCCGGCGGGCGACCCCGCCCCCGACGTCCCCTCTGTCGGCTCCGCGAACTGGGCCGGCGGCCTCGCCGCCACCCGCCATCTCACCGACCTCGGTCACGAGCGGGTCGCGATCATCACCGGCCCCGAGGACATGCTCTGTTCGCTCGCCCGCCTCGACGGCTACCGCTCCGCCATGGCGATGGCGGGGTTGGAGACCGACCCGCGTCTGATGCGCTTCGGCGACTTCCACGTACAGAGCGGCTTCGAACACGCCATGGACCTGCTGAACGGCACCGACCGGCCGACGGCGGTCTTCGCGGGCAGTGACCTCCAGGCACTCGGCGTCCTGGAGGCGGCCAGGATCAGGGGCCTGCGCGTGCCGGAGGACCTGTCGGTGGTGGGCTACGACGACGTACCACTGGCCCAGTGGTCGAGCCCGCCCCTCACCACGGTCCACCAGCCCCTGCGGCACATGGCCGAGGAGGCCACCCGCATGCTCCTCCGCCCGGACGACCCCGGCACGGCGGCACAGCGCATCGAACTGGCGACACACCTGGTGGTACGACAGAGCACGGCTCGGTTGCAGAGGGCTTGAGACATGACCTACGGACCCTTCGCCGCCCGTGCGTGGAGCTACTGGGTCACCGAAGCCACGGGCGTGTCCGACTCCCCGGTGAGCAGCACGGCATCCTGTGGCCGGCCTCGCGTCGAGGGACGCGCGCCGGTTCGGCTTGCTCCGGAAAAGGTCCGTCGCGCATGACCAGTGGCCGTCGGCGATGCCACCGTCGATGCTTTGGAAGAGACACCGGCCATCGCGACGGGCCTGCGGACGCCCTCTCGGCAAGCCCGTGGCGCACCTCTCGGAAGGAGTCGGGCATGCACGGCTGGAGTCTTTCGACCCCGACGTCCCAGGGTGTGTCCCCCGGCGTTTCCGACTCCCCGGCGAACCCCGCTCCGGGCAAGGCCCGGGGAGCACTCAGAGCGGGGACGAGCGGATGAACCGGATGTTCGGCGGAGCCGTACGACGCCCGCGACTGCGCTTCGACGGGTGGATCGCGGGCATGGGCACCTCCTCGGGCACGCGGATCGTGCTCGGGCACTGGCAACGTTCACCGTTCGGCCCGTTCAGCGACGTGATGCTGGAACGGGCCGACGGGGAGAGACTGCTGCTGGCCCCCACGCAGGAGGTGGCCGCCTTCATCAGCGGTACTTACGTCTTCGACACGGTGCGTGTCGTCCCGGTCGGCGTGAGCGTCACGGACCACACCTGGACCGTCGCCGCGGGACCACTCGACCTGTGGTTCGCCACCGGTCGGCGAGGGCTTTTGGGCCTTGCGCTGCGTGCCGTTCCCGGCGCGCTCGTCCGCCGTCCGGCATGGAGCACGTTGACCGACCCGTTCGCCCGCCTGCTGCTGTCGGGCGTACGGACCCGCGGCAGCGCCGGTGAGGGCCGCCGCGAGTGGTATGGCGCCCGGGACCTGCTGCCGATCCGTGCGGGGTCGGCGGCTTTCGGGAGCACCGACCTCGGAGTGATGGCACCGGTCGAACCGCCCGTGCGTTTCGGGTTCGGTTCGACGCCGCCGAAACCCGCCGTCACCCGGGTCACGACGACGGTGGCCCTCGCCCCGGAGTAACGACACCGGGCCGCCCTGCGAAGGCCGGTCACTCACTCGACCGCCGGGTGCTCGACGGCGCCCTGTTGTCCGCACGTACGCGATGCCGTGGGTCTCCCTCGTGGCTCCCCCTCGGTCACGCTCCGACGGCCATGAGGGCGGGCTCCCACGGCATCCCGGACGCGACTGCGTGAGTCCGCACCGAGGCCGTACTCCAGCCGACCGTCCTGTGGATCAGTCGCGGCGATCGGTCGCCCGCCCGCGTCCGTCACCCGGGCAGCACCCTTGCGGCACAGTCGGGGAAGCGCCGGGTCACGAACAGAACGCCCGCTCGACGTGGCGGTTGACCGGCAGCAGGTCGAACGGCCTCGGTCGACGACGACAACGCGGACCAGGGGCGCCTTGGGCCGCAGACTCCAAAGCCGCAGACTCCAAAATCGTCGCGTGTGAGGTCGCCGGACGGACGGCGGTGCTCCGGACCGGCTCCCGGCGTCAGGCCGGGTCCGTCGTCGAGATCACCACCATCTTGGTCACGGTGCCGTCGTCGCCGACCACGTCGCGCACGTGCCGGAAGCCCAGTCGGCGGGCCATGGCCAGGCTGGCGGCGTTGTCGGCGCCGACCATGCCGTAGGCATCCTTCAGGCCCAGGTCGTCGGCGGCGTGGCGGAGCAGGCCGCGGACCACTTCGGTGCCCAGGCCCTGACCCCAGTACTCGGGGACGAGGGCGGTGACCAGTTCGTGCCCGTCGACGTTGCCGGTCTTCTTCACCTCCGCGTGGCCGACGTAGACCTCCTCGCGCCACAGTCCCCACACGTCGAACCTGCGCTGCGGGTAGACGTCGGTGAGGATGGCGCGGAACAGCGTGCGCAGGTCGGCCTCCGGCACGCGGTCCTGGCCCATCCAGCGGCAGACCTCCTCGTCGCGCAGCAGGGCCACGAAGTGGTCCTCGTCCTCGGGGCGGTAGGGCCGGAAGGTGAGTCGTTCGGTGTGCAGGACCGGTGTCATGACGGCTCCTCAGGATGGACGGGCGACGGGCAGGGCGGTCGGGCAGGGCGGGGACCGGGGTGCGGTTGCGGGACGCACCCCGGTCCGTCCTTCGCGGTGGTGCGGGACGCGTCAGGCTTCGGCGTTCTCCATGCGCTCCCGCAGGCTGCGCGGGCGCATGTCGGTCCAGACCTCGTCGACGTAGGCGGAGCACTCCGCCTCCGTGCCCTCCTTGCCGACGGGCTGCCAGCCGGCGGGCACCTCGACGTCGACGGGCCACAGCGAGTACTGCTCCTCGTCGTTGCGCAGCACCTGGTAGCGGGTGTTCTCGTCCATGTCTGTCGGTCTCGCTCTCTCGGGTCGGGCGGATGGCGGAAAACGGGCTTGGTGGTGGCGGGGTGTCCGGCGGCGGGGCGCGGGCCGCGGGGCGGGGCGTCACCGGTTGTCCCGGGCGTGGTGGGCGATGTGGCGCAGAGCCTCGGCGAAGTCGTCCGCGACGCGTCGCACGGTGTCCGTGGCGTGGAGGGCGGGCCGGTGGTGCCAGGTGAAGGACAGCCGGCCGCCCTGCACCGCGCCGACGATCTCCAGCGGGTGGGAGCCGCTGTCGCGCGGGTCGTGGTGCCGGCCGAACGAGCCGCGCTCGGCGCGTATCAGGCCCTCGCCGGGGCTTTCCGGGCGGGCGTCCCACTGGCCGAGGTAGTTGAACACGACCTGCCCGTGCGCGGCCCGTCCGAGCCGTTCGCGCACCTCGGGCGGGCCGAAGGTGCGCAACGCGCCGAAGCCCAGGCCGTTGCCGGGCACGGCGCGCAACTGTCGGCGCACCGACTTCACCAGGGTCCGCCAGTCCCGCCCGGGGCCGAGGTCGGCGGATTCGGGCACCCGGAGGGCGACGGGGTGGACGGTGGTGAACCAGCCGACCGTGCGGGAGAGGTCCACATCGTCGAGGACGTCCTCGCGGCCGTGTCCCTCCAGATCCAGGCGGACCTCCTCGCGGCCGGTCCAGCGGGCCAGGGCCAGGGCGAGGGCGGTGAGCAGCACGTCGTTGACGCGGGTGCGGTAGGCGGTCGGCGCGGCGCGCAGCAGCGCCTCGGTGTCCGCCTCGTCCAGTTCGACGGTGAGCGTGTCGACGGGGCCCGCCTGCGGCCCGGCCGGTATCCCGCCCGGTATTCCGGTGGGCAGCGGCTCGGCGGCGACCGCACTTTCCCAGTAGGGCAGTTCGTCGTCGAGGGCTCCGGCCGCGACGTGTGCGGCGAGGCCTCGGGCCCAGTCGCGGAAGGAGGTGGTG
This sequence comes from Streptomyces sp. NPDC005774, assembly GCF_042871645.1. Lineage (NCBI taxonomy): Bacteria > Bacillati > Actinomycetota > Actinomycetes > Kitasatosporales > Streptomycetaceae > Streptomyces > Streptomyces sp. NPDC005774. The sequence continues at coordinate 49,576 of NZ_JBIAIV010000006.1, forward strand.
CGTTCTCCCAGTGCGACGGGCTCGCCCTGGAGGGCCTGCCGGTAGGCGGCTTCCAGGTCGTCGCGCAGGACGCGCCAGGAGACGGCGTCCACGACGAGGTGGTGGGCGACCAGGAGGAGGAAGGCGGGCCGGCCGGCGTCCCCGGTGAACAGGGCCGCCCGCAGCAGCGGGCCGCGCGCCAGGTCGAAGCCGGTGTGCAGGTCGTCTGCTGCCTTCTCCATCGCCGCGTCGGCCTCGGCGGAGGTCAGCCCGCTCAGGTCGTGGCGGTTCAGGAGCCGGTCGCGGTCGGTGTCGGACGGCGGCGGGTTGAACTGACGCCGGCCGCCTTCGTCCTCAGTGAAGCGCATGCGCAGGGCGTCGTGGTGGTCGAGCAGGGCGTTCAGGGCCGTTTCCAGGGCGGTGGCGTCCGGGTGGGCGCCGAGCTCCAGCAGCAGCGACTGGTTGAAGTGGCCGTGACTGGCGCGCGGGCCGGTCAGGAACCACTCCTGGATGGGGGTGAGCGGCACGTCCCCGCTCACCGGGCCGTCGCCGGAGTGCCGGGGCTCGCCGGTGACGACGCCGGCCAGTTCGGCGACCGTCTGGTGGGTGAACAGGTCGCGGGTGGCCAGGTGCAGTCCGTCCCGCCGCAGCCGGGAGACGACCTGCATGCTGAGGATGGAGTCGCCGCCGAGGTGGAAGAAGTTGTCGTGCGCGCCGACGTCCGCCACTCCGAGGACGTCGGCCCAGATGCGGGCGATGCGGCGTTCGGTGTCGGTGCGCGGTGCCGTGCGCGGCCCGGCGGCAGAGTGCGTGGGGCCGGGTTCGGGCAGGGCGCCGCGGTCGGTCTTGCCGTTCGGGGTGAGCGGCAGGCGCTCCAGCGGCACGAACGCCGACGGCACCATGTGCGGCGGGAGCAGCCCGGCGAGGTGGTCGCGCAGCTCCGGCACCGGCAGTTCCTCCGTTGTGCCCTCGGCGGGCACGACATGGGCCACGAGCCGTCCGCCGGACCGGCCGTCCGGGTCGGTCCCGCCACCGCGCACGGTGACCACCGCGTCGCGCACCCGCGGGCTGCGGCGCAGCGCGCTCTCGATCTCTCCGGGTTCGATACGGAAGCCGCGCAGCTTGACCTGGTCGTCGGCGCGTCCGGCGAAGCGCAGTTCGCCGGCCGCGTCCCAGCGGGCCAGGTCACCGGTGCGGTACATCCGCTCCCCCGGCGCGCCGAACGGGTCGGCGACGAAACGCGAGGCGGTCGGGCCGGGCCGGTTCAGGTAGCCGCGGGCCAGCCCGGGTCCGGCCACGTAGAGGTCGCCGGTGACGCCGGGCGGGACGGGGCGCAGGGCGGCGTCGAGGACGTGGACGCGGGTGGCGCCGGCCGGGCGTCCGATCGGTGGGGCGCCCGTGCCGGGGGCGAGGGGGCCGGTCCAGGTGGCGACGACGGTGGCCTCGGTCGGGCCGTACGAGTTGATCATGCGTCGGCCGGGTGCCCACCGTTCGACGAGGTGGGCCGGGCACGCCTCGGCGCCGACGATGAGGGTGCGCAGGTGCGGCAGGGCGTCGGCGGTTCCGGGGGCGACCGTGGCCAGGGCGGCGGGCGGGATCAGCGTGTGGCTGACGCGCCGCCCGGCGAGGACCTCGGCGAGCCGCTCGCCGACCAGTGGGCCCTCCTCCCCGGTGACGAGGGTGGCTCCGGCGAGCAGGGACACGCACAGTTCCAGCACGGAGGCGTCGAAGCTGGGCGAGGCGAACTGCAGGACCCGGTCGCCGGGGCCCGCGTCGTAGCGGTCGGCGGCGGCCGCTGCGAAGGCGGCCAGGCCACTGTGCGTCACCGCCACGCCCTTGGGTGTGCCGGTGGAACCGGACGTGTAGATCACGTACGCCGGGTGGTCGACGGTCAGCGCGGCCGTGCGGTCGGCGTCCGTGGGCGCGGTGTCCGGCCCCTCCGCGTCCCGTACGGCGGCGGGGTCGTCCAGGACGAGCCGGGCGCCCGCGTCGCGCAGCATGAACTCCCGTCGCTGCTCGGGGTAGTCCGGGTCGACGGGCAGGAAGGCGCCGCCGGCCTTGGCCACGGCGAGCTGGGCCACCACCGTCTCCGCCCCGCGGGGCAGGGCCAGCGCCACGACCCGCTCGGGTCCCACGCCCCGGGCGATGAGCCGGTGCGCCAGCCGGTTGGCGGCGCGCTCGACCTGCGCGTACGTCAGCTCGCGGCCGTCGGCGTCGGCCAGGGCCACGGCGTCGGGCGTGCGGGCGGCCTGCTGTTCGAACAGCTCCGGCAGCGTCGCCGCCGGTACCGGGCGGGCGGCGGGGCGTCCCTGGACGAGGACGGCCTTGAGCGTCTCGTCGGTGGCGAGGGGCAGGGTGCCCACGGGCCGGCCGGGGTCATCGGCGACGGCGGTCAGGAGCGTGCCGAGCTGGTCGGCCATCCGTTCGGCGGTGGCCGCGTCGAACAGGTCGGTGTTGTAGGTGAGCAGGCCGTGCAGTTCCCCGGCGGGGGTCTCGGCGAACTCCAGGGTGAGGTCGAACGCCGCGTGCCGCAGGTCCGTGTCGACGTCGGTGACCTCGATGCCGGGCAGGTCGAGGTCGGCGGCCGGGGCGTTCTGCAGCACCACCATGACCTGGAACAGGGGGGTGCGGCTGGTGTCGCGGACCGGCTGCACCTCGTCCACCACCCGCTCGAACGGCGCCTCCTGGTGGGCGAAGGCGTCCCGTACGGTCCCGCGCACCTCGGTGAGGAACTCGGGGAAGGGGCGGTCGGGTTCGACGCGGGAGCGCAGGACGAGGGTGTTGACGAAGAATCCGACGAGGTTCTGGGTCTCGGAACGGTCGCGGCCGGAGGTGACCGTGCCGACGGTGATGTCCCGGCCGCCGGTCAGGCGGGCCAGGTAGGTCTGCGCGGCGGCGACCAGCGTGGTGAACAGGGTGGTCTGCCGGTCCCGGCCCACCTGGACGAGGCGGCGGGTGGTGCCGCGTGGCAGGACGAGGCGCACGGTGGCGCCGTCGTGGGTGCGCACCACCGGACGCGGCCGGTCGGTGGGCAGGTCCAGCGTCTCCAGACCGGTCAGGTGCTCCTTCCAGTACGCGAGGTGTTCGTCCGTGCCGCTGCCGCGCTGCCAGTGGGCGTAGTCGGCGTACTGCACCGGCAGCGGCGGCAACTTCCCTTTGTCCGAGCCCAGTTCGGCGCGGTAGAAGTGGGCGAGGTCGCCGGTGAGGACCCCGGTGGACCAGCCGTCGGTGACGATGTGGTGCAGGGTCAGCGTCAGGACGTGCTCCTCGTCCGAGAGCCTGATCAGCCCCGCGTACAGCAGCGGGCCGCGCCGCAGGTCGAACGTGCGGGCACGCTCGGCCTCCAGCAGCTCCTCCAGCCGGGCCGCCCGGTGGGGCTCCGCCGTTCCCGACAGATCGTGCAGCGGCAGCGGCACGTCCGGCGCCGGGTGGACGAGCTGCACGCCGCGGCCGTCCACCGTGTCGAAGGTGGTGCGCAGCGCCTCGTGCCGCTCGACCAGGGCACGCAGGGCCGCGGTGAAAGCGGGCACGTCGAGCCGGCCGCGCAGGCGCAGGGCGAGCGCGGTGACGTACTCGCCGCTGCCCGGCGCGAACTCCTCCAGGAACCATAGGCGTTGCTGGGCGTACGACATCGGGGCGGACGTGTCGCGGAGGACCGGGACGATCGCGGTGGGCGCGGTGTCGCCGGACGACTGCTCGGTGAGCAGGACGGTGAGGGCGGCGGGGGTGGGGTGGGTGAACACCGCGCGCGGTGACAGGTCGGCGCCGAACGCCTCGGACAGGCGGGCGGCCAGCCGGATGCTGAGGATGGAGTCCCCGCCCAGCTGGAAGAAGTCGTCCTCCACGCCGGGCCGCTCCACGGACAGGACCTCCGCGAAGACGTCGGCGGTGCGCCGCTCGGCGTCGGTGCGCGGCTCGGTCGGCGTATCCCGCCGGTCGCCGCCGGCGGTCTCCGGTGCGGGAAGGGCCGCCCGGTCGACCTTGCCGTTGCCGCTGAGCGGCAGCGCGGGCAGGGCGACGAACGCCGAGGGCACGAGGTAGTCGGGGAGTGAGCGCCGGGCGAACTCCCGCAGTTCGGTCAGGTCTTCGGGGCCGACCACGTAGGCCACCAGGCGCCGGCTGCCGGGCCGGTCCTCGCGGGCCAGCACCGCCACGTCCGCGACGCCGGGATGCGCCGCGAGGGCCGCCTCCACCTCGCCGGGTTCGACGCGGAAGCCGCGGATCTTCACCTGGTCGTCGGCACGGCCCAGGAACTCGACCGTGCCGTCGGGGCGGCGGCGGGCCAGGTCGCCGGTGCGGTACATGCGGCTGCCGGGCGGGCCGGCGGGGTCGGCGAGGAAGCGGGCGGCGGTGTCGCCGGGCCGGCCCAGGTAGCCGCGTGCCACGCCCTCGCCGGCGAGGTACAGCTCGCCGGCGCAGCCCGGCGGCACAGGTCGCAGCCGGCCGTCGAGGACGTGGACCCGCATGTCGTCGAGCGGGTGGCCGATGGGCACGGTGTCCGGCACGGCCGCCGCGTCGGTGAGCGCGAAGGACGTCGCGAACGTCGTCGTCTCGGTGGGGCCGTAGCCGTCCACGACGGTCAGGCCGGGACAGGCGGACAGTACGCGGCGTACGGCCGCGGCGGGCACCACGTCGCCTCCGGTCCACACCTGGCGCAGGCCGGCGAAGCAGTCCGGCGCGTCCTGCGCCAGCAGCCGGAAGAGGCCGGCGGTCAGCCACAGCGCGCTCAGGCCGTCGTCGCGGACCAGGCGCCGCAGCAGTGCCGCGTCCACGGGCCGGGGCGGTGCCACGACCACGCAGCCGCCGTTGAGCAGGGGCGCCCACACCTCGAAGGTGGCGGCGTCGAAGGCCACCGGGGAGTGCAGCAGCACCCGGTCGCACACCCCGCCGGTGAAGCGGCCGTCGGTGGCGAGGGCGGCCACGTCGCGGTGCCGTACCGCGACCGCCTTGGGCTCGCCGGTCGACCCGGAGGTGAACATCACGTACGCCGGCCGGTCGGCGTCCGCGGGTACGACGACGGGCGCGCCCGGCACGGGAGTGCGTGCGGCGGCGACGTCCGCGACGGTCAGCCGGGCCGTCGCGCCCGCCCGTTCGGCCAGCGCCCGGCGTCGCTCCTCGGGGGCGCGGGCGTCCACCGGCACGTAGGCGCCGCCCGCCTTGAGGACGGCGAGCTGGGCGACGACGAGTTCGGCGCAGCGGTCCATCGGCAGCGCCACCCGGTCCTCGGCCCGCAGGCCGCCGGCGAGGAGCCGGAACGCCACGGCGTCGGACCACTCGTCGAGGCCGCGGTACGTCAGCTCCGTGTCGACGTCGCGCAGGGCGGGCGCGTCGGGGGTGCGCCGGGCCTGCTCGGCGAACAGCCCGACGGGACTGCGCGGCGCCGCCTGCCGGGTGGTGGCGTTCCACCGCTGGAGCAGGGCGCGGTCCTCCTCGGTCAGCAGCGGCAGGCCCATCACGTCCGCGTCGGCCTCGATGGCGTCGGCGAGGGCGGTCAGGACGACCGCGAGCCGGGCCGCGAGGCATTCGGCCGTGTCCGCGTCGAACAGGTCGGCGTCGTAGGCGAGGTCGATGCCGAGCCGGTCGCCGAGGTGGGCGCGCAGGCACAGCGGGAAGGTCGGCGCGTCGTCGGCCCGCACCTCCTCGACGTGCACGCCCGTGCGGGCCGTGGCGGACTCGTCGACGGGGTAGTTCTCGAAGACCACCATGCTGTCGAACAGCGCCTCGCCCGCCGGGACCCCGCTCAGCGTCTGGATGCGGGGCAGCGCGAGGAAGTCGAAGCGCCGCGCGTCGCTCTGCCGCTCCTGCACGCCCCGCAGCCAGGACGCCGCTCCCCCGCCCGTGACCTGGATCCGGGTGGGCACGGTGTTGATGAACATGCCGATCACCGTCTCCACGCCCGGCAGTTCGGCCGGACGCCCGGAGACGGTCGTGCCGAACACGACGTCGTCGCGTCCGCCGTGGCGGGCCAGTAGCAGCGCCCAGGCTCCCTCGATCACGGTGTTCACCGTCAGCCCGGCCCGTGCCGCCGTCTCCCGCAGCCGCGCCGACATGTGCTCGTCCAGCTGCCGGTGCGCCGTGGCGGCGGCGCGGGCGCGGTGCGCCTCGGCCGGTGTGCGGTCGTACGGCAGCGGGGTGCGGGCCGGGAAGCCGGAGAGGGTGTCGGCCCAGTACGCCTCGGCCGCGTGCTCGGCCGTGGCGTGCTGGTCCTGCAGCCAGCGCAGGAAGTCGGAGAACGGGCGCCTGACCGGCGCGGGGGCCTCGCGGCCACCGGTGAGCGCGGCGTAGCGCTCGCACACCTCGGTGAGCAGCTGCCCGGTGCTCCAGCCGTCCAGGATCAGGTGGTGGGAGGACCACAGCAGCAGGATCTCGTCGCCGGGCAGCGCGGCCAGGGTGATGCGGGTGAGGGGTGCGGTGGTGAGGTCCATGCCCGCCGCGCGGTCGGCGGCCAGCAGGTCCTCGGTCTCCCTCTCTCGCTGCCCGGGTGTCAGGTGCCGCCAGTCCAGGTGGGTGACGGGCAGCTCCACGCGGTGGCGGACGACCTGCACCGGGTGCGGCAGGCCCTGCCAGTGGACGCTGGTGCGCAGGGCCTCGGTGCGGTCGGCGACCTGCTGCCAGGCCGCGGCGAAGGCCCGCGGGTCGGCCACCCCGGACAGTCGTACGGCCGTCCGGTCGAAGTAGGCGCCCGCGGTGTCCACCAGGCCGTGGAAGAGCATCCCGGCCTGCAGGGGCGTCAGCGGCAGGACGTCCGCCACCTGCCGGCCGTCGCCCACGAGGCGGTCCAGCTCCGGCTGGCCGAGCCCGGCGAGCGGGAAGTCCGACGGGGTGCGGCCGCCCGCGCCCGGGTCGGCGCAGTGGGCCGCGATGTCGCGCAGCGCCGCGCACATCCCGTCGGCGAGCTCACGGACGGTGGACTCGTCGTAGACGGCCGGCGGATAGGTCCAGCCGAGTTCGAGGCGGCCGTCCTGGACCACACCGGTGATGTCCAGCAGGTAGGGGCGGGGCGCGTCGGGGTCGGCGTCGGAGCCGGCCGGGGGCAGGGCGGCGCCGTAGAGGCCGCTCCCTCCGCCGTCGGCGTCCCACCGGCCGTGGTAGTTGAAGCCGACCTGCGGCACGGGAGCGCCGGTCAGCGGGCTGTCGGGCAGCAGGTGGCGCAGCGCGCCGTGGCTCAGGCCGTGCAGCGGCACCGCGCGCAGTTGCTCCTTGACCGAGCGCAGGGTGTCGTGCCAGCCGGCGTCGGGGGCGACGCTCAGCGCGAGGGGGAACTCGGCGGTGAACCAGCCGACCGTCCGGGAGAGGTCCGCGTCGTCGAAGAGGTCCTCGCGGCCGTGGCCCTCCACGCCGACCAGCACGGTCTCGCGCCCGCACCAGCGGGTCAGGGTGCGGCCGAGGGCGCTGAGGAGGACGTCGTTGACCTGGGTGCGGTAGACCTCCGGGACCCGGCGCAGCAGGGCCCCGGTCGTCTCCGGTTCGAGCAGCACGGTGACCGTGGCGGCGGTGCCGTGGGTGTTGGGGCCGGGCAGGCCCGCGGGCAGGTCGGCGGGGGCCTGCCCGGTGCGCTCCCAGTGGGGGAGGTCGCCGTCCAGGGCGCCGGACCGGGTGTGCGTCTCCAGCCGGGCCGCCCAGTGGCCGAACGGGGTTCCGGCCGGGGGCAGTTCAACGGGGCGCCCGTCCGCGGCGCAACGGTGGGCGGTCTCCAGGTCGGCCAGCAGGATCCGCCAGGAGACGCCGTCGACGACCAGGTGGTGGACGGTGAAGAGGAGTTGCGCGGGCAGGTCCGGGCCACGGTCGAAGAGCAGAACGTGCACCACCCGGCCCTCGGCCGGGTCGAGGGAGTCCCGGGCCGCGTCCGCGGCGCGCCGCACCTCGGCCTCCAGCACGGGGCCGTCCAGGCCGGTCACGTCGTGGTGGGTGAGGATGCCTCCGGGGACGTCCGGCAGAACCTCCTGGCGCCAGGCGTCGTCGGTGCGGCGGAAGCGGGTGCGCAGGGCCGGGTGGTGGTGGACGAGGGCGTCCACGGCGGGGCGCAGGGCGGATATGTCGGTGCCGGGGGCTAGTTCGATCCGCTGCGACATGGTGAAGCGCAGCGGGTCGCCGGGGCGGCGGCCGTCGAGGTACCAGCGCTGGATCGGGGTGAGCGGCGCCTCGGCGGGCGCGGACACCTCCGCCTCGGCCGGTGCCGCCTCGGTGACGTGCAGGGCGAGTTCGGCGACGGTCTGGTGGCGGAAGACGTCCTTGGTGGTCAGCGCCAGTCCGGCCCGGCGGGCCCGGGAGACGATCTGGATGCTGAGGATGGAGTCGCCGCCGAGCGCGAAGAAGTTGTCCCGCGCGCCCACCCGTTCGGTCCGCAGGACGTCCGCCCAGATCGCGGCCAGCGTCTCCTCGGTGCCGGGGCGCGGTGGCACGTACGTCGTGGCGGGGTCCGGTTGCGTGGGCGGGGCGGGCAGGGCACGCCGGTCGGTCTTGCCGCTGCTGGTGCGCGGGATGCGCGCCAGCGGGACGTACGCGGCCGGCACCATGTGGTCCGGCAGGGTGCGCCGGAGCGCGAGGCGCAGTTCGTCGGCGGTCGGGGCGGCGTCCTGGGTGGGCACCAGGTGGGCCACGAGCATGAGCCGGCCCGCGTGTTCGCGTGCCGTCACCACTGCCTCGGACACGTCCGGGTGGGCGAGCAGCGCGGCCTCGACCTCGCCGGGTTCGATGCGGAACCCGCGGATCTTGATCTGCTCGTCGGCGCGGCCCAGGAACTCCAGCAGTCCTCGCTCGTCCCAGCGGGCGCGGTCGCCGGTGCGGTACATCCGCTCCCCCGGCGCGCCGAACGGGTAGGCGAGGAAGCGTGACGCGGTCGGGCCGGGGCGGCCCAGGTAGCCGCGGGCCACCTGCGCGCCGGCGAGGTACAGCTCGCCGGGCACGCCGGGCGGCACCGGGCGCAGGGCGCCGTCCAGGACGTGGGCGCGCAGGTTGCTGCCGGGACGCCCGACGACCGGCCGGTCCGGGTGGTCGGTGACACGCCCGTAGGTGGCGTCGACGGTGCACTCGGTGGGCCCGTACATGTTGTACGCGGTGACGCCGAGGTCTGCGGCGGCGCACAGCTCCCGCCAGGTGTCGGGGCCGGTCGCCTCGCCGCCGACCATGAGGACGCGCGGGTGGTGGCGGCCGGGTGCGAGGAGTCCGGCGGCGGTGAGTTCGCGCAGGAAGGACGGGGTGACGTTCACCAGGTCCAGGCCGCGCTCGGCGATCTGGGCGCAGAACGCGTCCGGGTCCAGGCGCACGTCCTCGTCGACGAGGTGGACCTCCTGCCCGAGGGCGAGCAGCAGCGGCCCCTCCCAGGAGGTGTCGAAGGAGAACGAGGCGCTCAGCGCGGCGCGCAGCCGCCGCCCGTCCGCGGTGTGCGGGGCGACGAGCCCTTCGCGGTGGTCGTGGCAGAGGTTGACCAGGTGGCGGTGTTCGACGACGACGCCCTTGGGGCGGCCGGTGGAGCCGGAGGTGTAGACGATGTAGGCGGCGTGGTCCGGGCGCAGCGGGGCCGGGCGGTCGCGGTCGGTGGGGTCGTGGGCGGGCAGCCGGTCCCACGGCACCTCGCGCAGTGCGTCGGCGGTCAGCACGGTGTGCGGGGCCGCGTCCGCGAGGAGGTGGGTGACGCGTTCGGCTGGCAGGTCGGGGTCGAGACAGAGGAGGATGCCGCCCGCCTTGGCGACGGCGAGCACCGCCACGAGCAGGTCGGAGGTGCGCGGCAGCCGTACGGCGACCACCTTCTCGGGGGCGACGCCCCGGGCGAGGAGGTGGTGGGCGAGCCGGTTGGCGCGCTCGTTGAGGGCGGCGAAGTCGAGCGTGGCGTCCCGTGCCACCAGGGCGGTGACGTGCGGGGTGCGGGCGGCCTGCGCCTCGAACAGGGCGGGGAAGGTGGTGTCGGGGACCGCGAGCCGCGGCCCCTGCCAGTCGTGGAGCACCCGGTGCCGCTCGGCGGCGGTCATCAGTTCCAGTGCCCGCACGTCCCGGTCGGGGTCCTGCGCCGCGGCCTCCAGGAGCAGCCGCAGGCGGGCGGCCAGACGGTGGACGGTGTCCTCGTCGAACAGGGCGGTGTCGTACTCCAGGTGGCCGGTGACGCCGCCGTCCGTCTCCACGAAGTCGAAGGCCAGGTCGAACGTGGCGTGCCGGACCGGCGGGGCGACCGGCTCGACGTCCAGGTCCAAGAGCGCGGGGGCCTCGGCGCCCAGGTTGTGCAGGGCGACCATGACCTGGAACAGGGGGGTGCGGCTGGTGTCCCGCTCGGGCTGGAGGGCGTCCACCAGCCGCTCGAAGGGCACGTCCTGGTGGGCGAACGCCTCCAGGACGGTGCCGCGCACCTGCTCCAGCAGCGCGCGGAACGACGTGCCGGGGCGCACCCGGTTGCGCAGCACCAGCGTGTTCACGAACATGCCGACCACGTCGTGCACCTCGGGGCGTTCACGGCCCGCGGTGACGGTGCCGACGGCGAAGTCGTCCTGGTCGGCCCAGCGGGACAGCAGGGCCGTGCAGGCCGTCAGCAGCGTCATGTACAGAGTGGCGTCGGCCTCCCGGCCCCGCTCGCGCAGCCGGTCGGTCAGCTCGGCGGGCAGGGTGAAGGTCACCAGCGCACCGTCCCTGGTGCGTACGGCGGGGCGCGGACGGTCGGTCGGGAGCTCCAGCGGTGGCACTCCGTCCAGCGTCTCGCGCCAGTGGGCGAGTTGGTCCTCGACGTGGTCGGTGCGGGTGCGCTGCCAGGTGGCGTGGTCGGCGTACCGGACGGGCAGCGACGGGAGTTCGGGCTCGCGGCCCTCGTATGCCGCCGCGTACAGCTCGCCCAGGTCCCGGCCGAGAACGCCGAGCGACCAGCCGTCGGTGACGATGTGGTGGACGGCGAGTACGAGGACGTGCTCGCCGTGCTCGTCGTGCTCGCCGGCGGCCGTGCGGGCCAGCCGGGCGCGCAGCAGCGGCCCGGCCGCCAGGTCGAAGGGCGTGGCGGCCTCGCGTTCCAGCAGCGCGTCCAGCGCCGCCCGTCCGTCCGGGGCCGTGGTGAGGTCGTCCACGGGCAGGTCGACCCGGTGCGGCGGATGCACCAACTGCCGGGCTTGTCCGTCCTGTTCGGCGAACGTGGTGCGCAACGCCTCGTGCCGCTCGACCAGGCCGTCCAGCGCGGTGCGCAGGGCGCTTACGTCTAGGGGTCCGCGCAGGCGGAGCACGGACAGCGTCGTGTACTCGGTGCTGCCGGGCTCGAACCGGTCGAGGAACCACAGGCGTTGCTGGGCGTACGACAGCGGCGCCGGGATGTGCGGGGCGGAGGCCGGTATCGCGTCGGCCCGCGGGGCGGACGCGTCGTCGGCCGGTTCGCCGAGCTCGGCGGCCAGGGCGGCCACCGTGGGACGGGTGAACAGCAGCCTCGGGGAGGCGTCGGGGCCGAACGCGGCGCGCAGCCGGGCGGTGACGCGGACGGCGAGGATGGAGTCGCCGCCGAGCGCGAAGAAGTCGTCGCCGGTGTGCACCTCCTCGACTCCCAGCACGTCCGCCCAGGCGGCGGCGACCAGCCGTTCGGCGGGCGTGCGCGGCGGTGTCCGGTCGGTGCCGGTGGCGTAGCCGTCCGGTCCCGGCGCGGGCAGTGCGCGCCGGTCCAGCTTGCCGTTGACGGTGAGCGGCAGCACGTCCATCGGCACGTAGGCGGCGGGCACCATGTGGGCGGGCAGCAGGCGCTCCAGGTGGGCGCGCAGTTCGGCCGCCGCGGGGGGCGCGCCGCCGGAGCCGGTGACGTGCGCCACGAGTCGGCGGGTGCCGGCGGCGTCCTCGAACACGCCGGCCGCGGCCTCGGCGACGCCGGGGTGGGTGTGCAGGGCCGCCTCGATCTCGCCGGGCTCGATGCGGTAGCCGCGGATCTTCACCTGGGCGTCCGCGCGGCCCAGGTACTCCAGGGTGCCGTCGGCCCGCCACTTCGCCCGGTCGCCCGTGCGGTACATGCGGCTGCCGGCCGGTCCGAACGGGTCGGCGAGGAAGCGGGTGGCGGTGAGACCGGGGCGGCCGAGGTAGCCGCGGGCCAGGCCCTCGCCCGCCACGTGGAGTTCGCCGGTCGCGCCGGGCGGCACGGGGGCCAGGTCAGCGTCGAGCACGTACGCCCGCAGGTCCTCGATGGCCGTGCCGATGGGACTGGCGGGGCCGTCGGCAGCGGTGTCGGGGTCGAGCGGGGCGTGGGTGACGTGCACGGTGGTCTCGGTGATGCCGTACATGTTGACCAGCCGCGGGGCGGCGGCCGGGTGGCGCGTCCACCAGTCGGCGAGCCGGCCGGTGTCCAGGGCCTCACCGCCGAGGACCACCGTGCGCAGCGCGAGGCGGGCGCTGATCCCGGGGTGTTCGGCGTCCGCGCGGATCAGCGGGTAGAACGCGGACGGCGTCTGGTTGAGGACGGTGACCCGCTCGTCCGCCAGCAGGCGCAGGAAGTCCTCCGGGGAGCGGGCGGTCTCGTCGGGCACGATCACGAGCCGGCCGCCGTGCAGCAGCGGGCCCCACAGCTCCCACACGGAGAAGTCGAACGCGTAGGAGTGGAACATCGTCCACACGTCGTCCTCGCCGAAGCCGAACCAGTGGCTCGTGCGGGTGAACAGCCGCACCACGTTGGCGTGCGGGATCACCACGCCCTTGGGGCGGCCGGTGGAGCCGGAGGTGTGGATGGCGTAGGCGGGGCTCTCCGGCAGGGGCCGGCGGGCCGGGGCGGGGCCGGTGGCCGGGCGGCCGGCGAGGTCGGCCTCGACCCGCGGATCGTCGAGGAGCAGCAGGGGTACGTCGGTGCCGTCGCCCCGGGCCGCCGTGCCGGTCGTGGTCACCAGGGTCACCGGGGCGGCGTCGGCGAGGAGGTGGCCGATGCGTTCGGCGGGCGAGGCCGGGTCGATCGGCAGGTAGGCCGCGCCGGTCTTCAGCACGGCGAGGATCGCGACGACCTGGTCGCAGGAGCGGGGCAGGGCGAGGGCGACGAACCGCTCGGGCGCGGCACCGAGTTCGGCGAGCCGGTGGGCGAGCCGGCCCGCGCGGGCGTCGAGCGTCGCGTAGTCCAGACGCTCGGCTTGGCAGGTGACGGCGACGGCGCCGGGCGTGCGGGCGGCCTGCGCCTCGAACAGGTCCACCAGGGTCTCGTCGGGGCGGCCCTCTTCGGTACCGTTCCAGTCGGTGAGTACGCGCCGCCGTTCCCCGGCCGTCGGCCGGGCCAGGGCGCGCAGCGGCCGGTCGGGGCCGTCGGCGATCTCCGTGAGCAGCAGGCACAGCCGGTCGGCGAGCGAGCGGACGGTCGCCGCGTCGAACAGGGCGGGATCGTAGGCGAGGTCGAAGCCGAGGCGTTCGCCGTGGTAAGCGCGCAGGACGAGCGGGTAGTTGGTGGCGTCGCGGGAGGTCACCTCGGCCAGGCGCACCCCGGAGCCGGCCGTGCGGGCCTCGTCGAAGGGGTAGTTCTCGAAGGCGACCATGCTGTGGAAGAGCGGGCTGCCGGACGGCACGTCGCTCAGCCGGGTCAGCTCGGCCAGCGACACGGCCGCGTACCGCCTCGACTCGGCCTGGGCGTCCTGGAGTTCCCGCAGCCACGCGCCGGCCGTGCGCCCGGGGGCGACGCGTATTCGGGTGGGCACGGTGTTGATGAACATGCCCACCATCGACTCGACGCCGGACAGGTCGTCGGGCCGGCCGGAGACGGTGGTGCCGAACACCACGTCGTCCTCGGCGCCGTACCGGGCCAGCAGCAGCGCCCAGGCGCCCTGCACGACCGTGTTGAGGGTGAGTCCGGCCTCGCGTGCGGTGCGCGCCAGCCGGGCCGACGCCTCGTCGTCCAGGCCGGCCACGTGGACATCGGCGGAGCGGGCCGAGTGGGCCTCGCGCAGGGGGCGGTCGGTGGGCAGCGGGGTGGGGGCGGTGAAGCCGGCGAGGACGCCTTGCCAGTGCGCGCGGGCGGCGTCGGGGTCCTGCTCGGTGAGCCAGTGCACGTAGTCGGCGAAGGGGCGCCGTACCGGTGGCCGGGACTCGGCGCCGGCGGTGAGCGCCGCGTACTCCTCGAACACCTCGGTCAGTACCTGGGCCAGGCTCCAGCCGTCCAGGATCAGGTGGTGGGAGGTCCACAGCAGGTGCAGCCGCGCGTCGGGCAGCCGGACCAGGGTCAGCCTCATCAGCGGCGCGGCGGCGAGGTCGATGCCGCGGGCCAGGTCGTCGGCCCGCAGCCGGTCGAGGCGCTCGGCGCGCTCCGGCTCGTCCAGATGCCGCCAGTCGAGGTGGGTCACCGGCACCCGCACGTCCCGGCGCACGACCTGGAGGGGCACCGGTACGTCCTCCCAGACCACGCAGGTGCGCAGGGCGGGCGTGCGGTCGGTGACGCGCTGCCAGGCCACGGCGAGGGCGTGCGGGTCGGCGGCGCCGTCCAGCAGGAGCGCCGCCTGGTCGACGTAGACGTCGTCGGGGCCGCCGACCAGCCGGTGGAAGAGCATGCCCTCCTGGAGCGGGGTCAGCGGCAGGAGGTCCTCCACGTCCCGCCCGTCGCCGACCAGCCGGTCCAGGCGGTCCTGGCCGAGGTGGGCCAGCGGGAAGTCGGACGGGGTGCGGCCGCCCGTGCCGGGGCGGGCGCAGTGCTCGGCGATCGCGGCGAGCGCGCGGGTCATGCCGTCGGCGAGGGTGCGGACGGTGTCCTCGTCGTGCACCTGGTCGCTGTAGTGCCAGGTGATCTCCAGTTCGCCGTCGGCGGCCACGGCGGACACGTCCAGCAGGTGGGCCGGCGGCTGGTCGGCGGCGATGTCACGGCCGGGCGTCTCGCCCGCCGGGGCGAAGTCCCGTCCGTCGCCGGCCTCCCACTGGCCGTGGTAGTTGAAGCAGACCTGCGGCAGCGGCAGGTCCCGCAGGGCGCGGGCGGCCGGGTCGGGCGAGCCGAGGCGGGCCAGGGCCTCGTAGCCGAGGCCGTGCCGGGGAACGGCCCGCAGCCGTTCCTTCACCGTCTTGAGGGTGGTGCCCCAGTCGGGCGCGTCGGACGGTCCGGCGGGGGTGAGGGTGACGGGGTACTGGGTGGTGAACCAGCCCACCGTGCGGGACAGGTCCAGCGTGTCGTCCTCGCGGCCGTGGCCCTCCAGGGCGACGGCCACCCGCCCGGTGCCCGTCCAGTCGGCGAGGACCCGGCCCAGCGCGCTGAGCAGCACGTCGTTGACCTGCGTGCGGTAGACCGCGGGCACCTGGCGCAGGAGAGCGTCGGTGGTGGCGCGGTCCACGCGGGTGCGCAGGGTGCGGACCGAGCCGGCGAGCGGGGTGCCGGGGCGGTCCACGGGCAGCGGGGTACGGAGTTCGGCGGCCTCGGCCGCCCAGTGCGGCAGGTCGGCGTCGAGGTCACCGGCGCGTACCCGGCGGGACAGGTGCGCGGCCCAGTCGGCGAACGGCGTGGAGACGGGCTCCAGATGGACCGGGTCACCCTGGGCCACCTGCCGGTAGGCCTGTGCGAGATCGGCGAGGAGAATGCGCCAGGAGACGCTGTCCACCGCCAGGTGGTGGGCGGTGACGAAGAGTTGGGGGCGCTCGCCGGAGCGGGACAGCAGGGCGGCGCGCAGCAGGGTGCCGGTCTCCGGGTCGAGGGCGGCGCGGGCGGCCTCGGCGGCCTCCTCGCGGGCGGCCGCCGGGTCGACGGCGCGGGAGAGGTCGTGGCGGGTGAGCAGGCCGGTGACCGGGCCGGTGACCGGGCCGTCGCCGGGGTGCTGGCGCCAGGTGTCCCCCGAGCGGACGAAGCGGGTGCGCAGCGCGGGGTGGTGGGCGGCCAGTGCCTCCAGGGCACGTTCCAAGGCCGGCTCGTCCAGGTCGCGCGGCAGGTCCAGCAGCATCGACATGCTGAAGTGCCGCAGCGGGCCGTGGGTGGCGAAGAACCACTCCTGGATCGGCGTCAGCGGTGCCGGGCCCTCCTCGCGCGGCCGCCGGGGCGCGGGCACCTCGGCGGTGCGCGCGGACGCGGCGGCGGCGAGGTCGGCGACGGTCTGGTGGCGGAAGACGTCCCGTGAGGTCAGGTGCAGGCCCGCCGCGCGAGCACGGGAGACGGCCTGGATGCTGAGGATGGAGTCACCGCCCAGCTCGAAGAAGTTGTCGTTCACGCCGACCCGGCGCGCGCCCAGCACCTCGGCCCAGATGCGGGCGAGGGTCTCCTCCTGCGGGGTGCGCGGGACGACGAACTCCTTGTCGCGCCCGCCTCCGTCGGGGTCGGGGGCGGGCAGGGCACGCCGGTCGACCTTGCCGCTGACGGTCATCGGCAGGGCGTCGAGCACGGTGAAGGAGGACGGCACCATGTGGTCGGGCAGCACACGTCGGCAGGCCGCCCTCACCTCGGCCGCGGCGAGCCGCGCGTCGCGGCCGGCGGGCACCGGTCCCGACGGGGCGGACGTCGCCCGCCGGGGCACCAGGTAGGCGGCGAGCCGGGTGTGGCCGTGCGGGTCGGTGACGGCGACGACCGCGGCGGCGGCGACCCCGGGCAGGTCCGTCAGGGCCGCCTCGACCTCGCCGGGCTCGATGCGGTGGCCGCGCACCTTGACCTGGTCGTCGGCGCGCCCCAGGTGGTCCAGGCGTCCGTCGGCGGTCCAGCGGGCCAGGTCGCCGGTGCGGTACATGCGGGCGCCGGGCGGGCCGTACGGGTCGGGCAGGAACCGTGCGGCGGTGAGCCCCGGCCTGCCCGCGTAGCCGCGCGCCAGCTGCACGCCGGCCAGGTACAGCTCGCCGCCGACCCCGGGCGGCACGGGCCGGAGTCGGTCGTCGAGGACGTAGGCGCGCACGTTGGCGAGCGGCCGGCCGACGGTCGGACGGCCGTCGCCCTCGATGCGGCAGGCCAGGGCGTCGACCGTGCACTCGGTGGGCCCGTAGAAGTTGTACGCGGCCACGTCCCGCCGCTCGGCCAGCTCCCGCCACAGGCCGGGCCCGACGGCCTCGCCGCCGAGCATCAGCACCCGGGGGCGGTGGCGCGGATCGGTGAGCAGCCCGGCGGGCAGCAGCTGGCGCAGGTAGGTGGGGGTCAGGTCGAGGAAGTCGATGCGGTGCTCGACGACGTACTCGACCAGCGCGGCGGCGTCCAGCCGGGTCGTCTCGTCGACCAGGTGCAGCGGATGGCCGTCGGCCATCAGCAGCACGCCCTCCAGCGAGGTGTCGAAGGAGAACGACGCCGTCAGTGCCACCCGCAGCGGCCCGCCGCCCGCCTCGGCGACGAAGCCCTCGCGATGGCCCGCCAGGAGGTTCGCCAGGGACCTGTGGGTCACGGCGACACCCTTGGGGCGGCCGGTGGAGCCGGAGGTGTAGAGGACGTAGGCGGTGGTGTCGGGGTGCGGTGGGGCGAGCGGACCCGCGTCGGCGGCGGGGCCGGTGCCGGACAGGTCCCGCAGCGTGATCCCGTCCAGCACGAGGGCCGGCCGGGCGTCGTCGAGCAGGAACCGTATGCGGTCCTCCGGTAGCGCGGGATCCAGGGGCAGATAGCCGGCGCCGGCCTTCCAGACGGCGAGGATCGCCACGATCATGTCGGCGGTGCGCGGCAGTTGCAGGGCGACCAGCCGCTCGGGGCCGGCTCCGCGCGCCACGAGCTGCCGGGCCAGCCGGTCGGCGCGGGCGTCGAGCGTCGCGTAGTCCAGGCGTTCGTCCCCGGCGACCAGGGCGATGGCGCCCGGAGTGCGGGCGGCCTGCCGCCCGCACAGCTCGGGCAGGGTGTCCTCGGGGACGGGCAGGGAGGTCGCGTTCCAGTCCCGGGTGACCTGCTCCAGCCGGCGCGGCGAGAGCAGGGGCAGGGCGCCGAGCGGGCGGTCCGGCTCTGCGGCGGCGCCGTCCAGCGTGCGCAGCAGCTGGTCCGCCATGCGCTCGGCGGTGGCCGCGTCGAACAGGTCGGTGCGGTACTCCAGCAGGCCGGTCAGCCCGTCCCCGTCGGGTACGAACTCCACGCTCAGGTCGAACGTGGCGGCCCGCCGGGGTACGGCGACCGGGGCGGTGGCCAGGCCGTGCGGGTCGGGGGCGGCGGGCGGCGCGGGGTGCAGCAGGACCATCACGTCGAACAGGGGGTTACGGCCCGCCTCCCGGGTCGCGCCGACGGCCTCCACCAACCGTTCGAACGGCGTGTCGCCGTGCGCGAAGGCGTCGTTGACGGTGTCCGCGGCGGCGGCCAGCAGGCCGCGGAAGGAACCGCCGGTCTCGACGCGGGTGCGCAGCACGACGGTGTTGACGAAGAACCCGACGGCCCGTTCCAGGTCGGTGCGTCCGCGCCCGGGGGTGAGCGAGCCGACGGTGATGTCGTCCTGCCCGGACCAGCGGGCCAGCAGGGCCTGGGAGGCGGCGACCAGGGCGGTGAACAGCGTGCTGTGCCGCTCGGCCGCGAGGTGCTTCAGCCGGGCGGTGGTGGCCGCGGAGACGGCGAAGGCGTGCACCGCGCCCGCGCCGGACTCCTCGCCGCGGCGCGGCCGGTCCAGTGGCAGTTCGGGCGCCACCGCATCCGTCAACCGCTCCCTCCAGTGCGCCAGTTCGCGCTCCAGCCGGGGGCCGGAGAGCTGCTCGCGCTGCCAGACGGCGAAGTCCGGGTACTGCGTCGCCACCGGCGGCAGCGCGGGCTCCGCGCCCTGGGCGAGGGCGTCGTAGGCGGTGCACAGCTCCTCCAGGAGCACGCCCATCGACCAGCCGTCGGTAATGATGTGATGAGCCGTCAGCAACAGGACGTGCGCGTGGTCCGACTCACGCAGCAGCAGGGCGCGCAGCAGCGGCCCGGTGCGCAGGTCGAAGGGGCGCTCGTACTCGGCCGTCAGCAGGGCGTCCAGGTCCGCCGGCCCGTCACCGGGGACCGCCAGGTCCCGGACGGGCAGCGGGAGCGGTCCGGCGGGGTGCACGGTCTGCGTGGGTATGCCGTCGGCCTCCTGGAAGGTGGTGCGCAGTGCCTCGTGCCGCCCCACCACGTGCTCCAGCGCGCCGGCCAGGGCGGTGTGGTCGAGGGTTCCGGTGAGCCGCAGCGCGACCGCGCTGTTGTAGCGCGGGTCGCCGGGGCGCAGCCGGTCCAGGAACCACAGGCGCTGCTGGGCGAAGGACAGAGGCAGCGGCCGGGTGCGGTCCGCGTGCCCGATGGCCTGCCGGGCGGCGCCGGGGGTGTCGGCGGCCCGTCCGGCGAGCCGGCGGCGGAGTGCTTCCTGGAGGTCCTGCGGCAGGGCCTCGGCGCGGTTTCGCTTCGAAGACGTCATGGTTGTCCGGTCCTCACCGTTCGTCGTGGTCGCTGTCGCCGCGTGCGGCGTCTTCGAGTTCGCTCAGCACCTGTTCCTCCACCAGTTCCGCCAGGGCGGCGACGGTGCGGTGGACCAGGACGTCGCGGGGCGTGAGGGTCACGCCGAAGGTGTCGTTGGCGCGGGAGGCGATGAGCAGGGCGCGCAGGGAGTCGCCGCCCAGGGCGAAGAAGTCGTCCTCGGCGCCGACGGTGGTTCCCAGGGCCTCCTCCCACAGGGCGGCGACGGCCTCCTCGGTGGGCGTGCGGGGCGGCACGTGTCCGGCGGCCCGCTCCTGCGTGTCCGGGCCGGGCGCGGGCAGCGCGGCCCGGTCGGTCTTGCCGTTCTCCGTGAGCGGGAAGCGGTCCAGGGTCACGAACGCCGAGGGCACCATGGGTCCGGGCAGGGTGCGGGCGACGAAGGCTCGCAGTTCCGCGCCGGCGGGCGGCTCGGCGCCGGGCGCGACGAGCAGGTGGGCCACCAGGCGCGGCAGTCCCGGTTCGTCCTCCCGTACGCTCACCACGGCGTCCAGCACCGCCGGGTGGCGTACCAGGGTCGCCTCCACCTCGCCGGCCTCGATGCGGTGGCCGCGCAGCTTGAGCTGGTGGTCGGTGCGTCCGAGGTGGTGCAGTTCGCCGTGGGCGTCGCGGCGGACCAGGTCGCCGGTGCGGTACATGCGGGTGCCGGGCGGTCCGAACGGGTCGGCGGTGAAGCGGGTCGCGGTCAGGCCGGGTCGGCGCAGGTAGCCGCGGGCCAGGGCCGGTCCGGCGAGCCACAGTTCGCCGGGCACGCCGTCGGGGACGGGGCGCAGGCGCGCGTCGAGGACGTAGGCGCCGGTGGCGGGCAGCGCGCGGCCGATGGGCGGTGCGGAGCCGTCCGGTTCCAGCGGGCCGGACCAGGTGGCGACGACGGTGGCCTCGGTGGGGCCGTAGGAGTTGACCATGCGGTGGTGCGGCGCCCAGCGGGCGACCAGTTCGGCCCGGCAGGCGTCCGCGCCGACGATCAGGGTGCGCAGGTCCGGCAGGGTGCCGGGGGTGTCCGGCGGGAGGGTGGCGAGCGCGGCGGGCGGCAGCAGGGTGTGCGTGATGCGCGCGGTGCGCAGGAAGTCGGCCAGTTCCGCGCCGAGCAGCGGGCCGGGCGGCGGTACGACGAGGGCCGCGCCGCTCGGCAGGGACATGCACAGCTCCAGCACGGAGGCGTCGAAGCTGGGCGTGGCGAAGGCCAGGACGCGGTCCCCGGCGCGGACTTGATAGTGCGCGGCCTCGGCGGCGGCGAAGCCGGCCAGTCCTCGGTGGGGGACGACGACGCCCTTGGGGGTGCCGGTGGAGCCGGAGGTGTGGATGACGTACGCCGGGTCGTCGAGGTGGAGGGGGCGGACACGGTCGGTGTCGGTGGGACGGTGGCCGGGCGTGCCGTCGGGCGGCGCGGCGAGCAGGCCGGCGACCTCCTCGGCGGTGAGGGTGACGGCGGGGTCCGCGTCGCGCAGCATCAGCGCGACCCGTTCAGCCGGGTAGCCGGGGTCCACCGGGAGGAAGGCGGCGCCCGCCTTGGCCACGGCGAGCTGGGCGAGGACCATGTTCGCCGAGCGCGGCAGGACGAGGGCGACGATGTCGCCGGGTCCCGCCCCGCGCGCGATGAGCCGGTGCGCGAGCCGGTTGGCGTGTGCCTCCGCCTCGCCGAAGGTCAGCGGTGACTCCCCCGTGTCGAGGGCCGTGCGGTCGGGCCACCGGTCGGCCCCGGCCTCGATCAGTGCCGGCAGCGTCGCCGGGGGCACCGGCGGCAGCTGCGGGCGTACGGGGCCGTGCAGCAGCCGGTGCCGTTCACCGGGCGGCAGCACGTCGAGGGCGTGCAACGGCGCCCGGTCACCGGATTCGGCGAGGGTGGACAGGGTGTGCACCAGCCGGACGGCCAGGGCGTGGGCGGTGGACTCCTCGAAGTAGCGTGGGTCGTAGCCGAGTTCGACGCTCAGTTCGTCGCCGGGTGAGATCACCACGGTGAGCGGGTAGTTGGTGGCCTCGCGGGCGTCGAGGTCCCGGATCCGGACGCCGTGGGCGCCGGCGGTGGCGTCGCCGACCGGGTAGTTCTCGAAGACCAGCAGGCTGTCGAACAGGGCCGTTCCGGAAGGCAGTTCGCTCCACTGGTGCAGCTCGGACAGCGGGACGTGGTCGAAGCGCCGGTCCTCCGCCCGCGCGGCCTGCGCCTCACGCAGCCACGCGGCACAGTGTGCGTCCTCGTCCACGGTGACCCGGGCGGGCAGGGTGGTGATGAACAGGCCGGTGATGGTGTCGGCGCCGGGCAGGTCGGCGGGCCGCCCGGAGACGGTGGTCCCGAAGCACACCTCCCGCTCGCCGCTGGAGCGCGCCAGCAGCAGCGCCCACGCGCCCTGCACCAGCGTGTTGAGGGTGAGGCGGTGCCGGCGGGCGAACTCCGTCAGCCGGGCCGTGCCGTCCGCGCCGAGCCGCCGCGACAGCCAGGTGCCCGAGCGGGCGGCGGCGCCGGGTGCGGGCCTGCGGTCGTAGGGCAGCGGGGTGGGTGCGGCGTAGTGCGCGAAGGCCGCCTTCCAGTGTTCCTCGGCGGCGGCGGTGTCCCGGCCCGCGAGCCAGGCGATGTAGTCCGCGAAGGGCCGCCGCTGCGGCGGGGGCGGCTCGGTGCCGGCGGCGAGTGCGGCGTGCGCGGCCATCACGTCGCCCAGCACGTGGAAGACGCTCCACCCGTCCAGCAGGACGTGGTGGAAGGTCCACACGACGCGCACCTCGTCCGGGCCGAGGCGGATCAGGGTGACGCGCAGCAGCGGGGGCCGGTCCAGGGCGATGCCCCGGGCTCGGTCCTCGTCGAGCAGCCGCCGCAGCCGGGCCTCCCGCTCCGCCGGTTTCAGTGCGCTCCAGTCGAGTTCGGTGACGGGCAGGGTGGCGTGGCGGTGCACGCTCTGGAGCGGGACCGGCATCCCTCGGAGGGCCACGGCGGTGCGCAGTACGGGAGTCCGGTCGACGACGTGCTGCCAGGCGGCGGCCAGGAGCCGGGGCTCGCGCACGCCGTCCGCCACGAACGTGATCTGCTCGGTGTACAGGCCCTCACCGGGCTCGTCCATGCCGTGCACGACCATGCCGGTCTGCGTGGGGGTGAGCGGGTAGGCGTCCACCACGTCGCGCCCGGTGCCGACGAGCCGGTCGACGGCCGCCTGGTCCAGTGCGGCCAGCGGGAAGTCCGACGGGGTGCGGCCGCCCGCGCCGGGCTCGGCGCAGTGCCGGACGATCTCCCGCAGCTCCTCGGCCGTCTCGGCCGCCAGCCGGGCGACGGTGTCGTGCCGGTGCGCGTTCCGCGAATACGACCAGGTGAACTCCAGCCGCTTGTCGGTGACCCGGCCGAGGACGTCGATGAGGTGCGGCCGGTCCGCCGAGCGGTCCATGTCACCGGTCAGCCCGCCGTGGGGCGTGCGCAGCAGACCTCCCTCGGCCGCGTTCCAGTCCTGCTGTCCCAGGTAGTTGAAGCCCACCTGGGGCAGTTCCGGCAGCTCGCGTCCCGCCGTGGGGTGCAGGTGGCGCAGCGCGCCGTAGCCCACTCCCCCGCGCGGCACGGCCCGGAGGTTCTCCTTGACCGTCTTCAGCGCGGCCCCGAGGCCGGCGTCGCGGGGCACGTCGAGGCCCACGGGGAACATGGTGGTGAACCAGCCGACGGTACGGGCGAGGTCGACGTCGTCGAACAGGTCCTCGCGGCCGTGGCCCTCCAGCGCGACCACCACCCGGTCCTGTCCCGTCCAGCGGGCCAGGACACGGCCGAGGGCGCACAGCAGGACGTCGTTGACGCGGGTGCGGTAGGCGTCGGGAACGTCCTGGAGCAGCCGTCGGGTGTCCTCGCTGCCGAGGGTCACCGTCACCGTCTCCTCGTCGGCGGCGGTGTTGCCGCCGGTGAGGTCGGTCGGCAGGGCCGTGGGGCGCAGGGCGCTCCAGTGGGTGATCTCGTCGTCGAAGCCGCCGTCGGCGGTGTGCGCGGCCAGGCGCCGGGCCCATTCCCGGAAGGAGGTCGTCTTCGCCCCCAGGTCGGGCGGGGCACCGGCGCGCAGCGCCCGGTGGGCGGCGTCGAGGTCCTCCAGGATCACCCGCCAGGACACCGCGTCAACGACCAGGTGGTGGGCGGCCAGCAGCAGGACGGGCGGCCGGTGGCCGTTCGTGCGGCACAGGGCGGCCTTGAGCAGCGGCCCCCGTGTCAGGTCGAATCCGGCGCACAGGCCGGCGGCCACGGCGGCCGGCGCCATGGGCGCGTCGTGTACCTCGAGGTGCGGCGCGGCACCGGGCGGGGTGCCGTGCTGGTGCCACCGTCCGCCGCCGGCCGGTTCGTAGCGCGTGCGCAGCGCGTCGTGCTGCTCCAGCACCGCCGCGAGGGCGGCGCGCAGCAGCGTCTCGTCGGTGTCGGTCGCCAACTCGAAGGAGACCGCCTGGGTGAAGCGGGCCGGGTCGCCGGTGAGGGTGTCGAACAGCCAGTGCTGTACGGGCGTGAGGGGGACGTCTCCGACGACCGGGCCCTGTTCGGCGGCGGCCGCCGTCACGGCCGGGAACTCCTCGGCGGCCGTGGCCAGTTCGGCGACCGTCTGGTGCTGGAAGAGGTGCCGGGGCGTCAGCGCGAGTCCGGCGCGGCGGGCGGCGGAGACGATCCGGATGCCGAGGATGGAGTCGCCGCCGAGCGCGAAGTAGTTGTCCGTCGCGCCCACGTCGGGCACGCCCAGTACCTCGGACCAGATCGCGGCGAGCGTCCGCTCGGTGGCGGTGCGCGGCGGCCGGGTGCCCCCCGTGGTGGTGGCCGCGGACCACACCGGTTCGGGCAGGGCCCGCCGGTCCAGCTTGCCGGTGGCGCCCAGCGGCAGCCGCTCCAGCGGCACCACGACCGCCGGGACCAGGTGGTCGGGCAGCGTACGGGCGAGGAAGGCGCGCAGGTCGGCCGGTGCCGGGGCGTCGCCGCCGCGCGGCACGGCGTAGCCCACGAGGCGCTTGTGGCCGTCGTGTTCCACGACCCGGGCGGCGGCCGCGGCCACCTGCGGGTGGCGGGCCAGTGCGGCCTCCACCTCGCCGAGCTCGATGCGGAAGCCGCGCACCTTCACCTGGTCGTCGGTCCGGCCGAGGTACAGCAGGTCGCCGTCGGCGGTCCAGCGGACCAGGTCGCCGGTGCGGTACATGCGGCTGCCGGGCGGGCCGAAGGGGTCGGCGGGGAAACGGGACGCGGTCAGGCCGGGCCGGTTCAGGTAGCCGCGGGCCACGCCGGTCCCGGCGAGGTACAGCTCGCCGGGCGCCCCGACGGGCACGGGGCGCATGCGGGCGTCGAGGACGTAGGCGCGGGCGCCGCCGACGGGCCGGCCGATGGGCGGGACCCGGTCGGGGTCCGCCGGGTCGCAGGTGAAGGCGGTGGCGTAGACGGTGGCCTCGGTGGGGCCGTAGATGTTCATGACCCGGCAGCCGGGGATCGCCTCCCGCACCTGGCGGACGGCGCGGGCGGGCAGCGCCTCGCCGGCCAGGACGACGGTGTCGGCCGTGACGTGCACGGTGTCCTCGGCCAGCAGGTGGCCCAGGGCGGAGGGGACGGCGCTGAGCAGTCCCGCACGCCACGGACCGGGCCGCTCCGCGAGGGCCAGCAGGTCGCGGACGACCTCGACGTGGCCGCCCGTCAGCAGCGGTGTGAGGATCTCGAACACCGACACGTCGAAGGTGAGTGACGTGGAGGCCACCACGTGGGCGAGTCCGCGGCCGGTGAACTCGGCGGCGGCCCAGTCGGTCAGTGCCACCACCGAGGCGTGGGGGACGACGACGCCCTTGGGCCGGCCGGTGGAGCCGGAGGTGTGGATGACGTAGGCGGGGTGGCCCGGCAGCAGCCCGCCGCGCCGCTCGCCGTCATCGACGCGGGCGGCGGACGTGGCGGCCAGCCGCCCGGCGCAGGCCGCGTCGTCCAGGACGATCCGCGTGTACGGACCGTCCGGCAGCCGCGCGGAGGTCTCCGCGCAGGTGATCACCGCGTCGGGCCGCACGTCCTCGAGGAGGAACGCGATGCGCTCCGCCGGATGGCCGGGGTCGACCGGGAGGTAGGCGGCGCCGCTCTTGAGGACCGCGAGGAGCGCCACGATCAGGTCGGCGGTGCGGGGCAGGGCCAGCGCGACGAACCGCTCCGGTCCGGCCCCGGCCTCGATCAGGAGGCGGGCCAGCCGGTTGGCGCGCTCGTCGAGCTGCCGGTACGTGAGGTGCTCGGCGCCGGCGGTCACGGCCGGGGCGTCGGGGGTGCGGGCGGCCTGTGCCCCGAAGGCGTCCGCCAGGGTGCGGCGCGGCAGCGTCGCCACCGGCCCCGCGAGCCGGTCCAGCAGGCGGCGTCCGTCGGCCGGCTCGAGCGGCGGCAGGTCGGCCAGGCGGCGGTCGGCGTCGGCGGCGATCCGTGTCAGCAGCGTGCGCAGGCTCGCGCCGAGCCCTTCGACGGTGGTGGCGTCGAAGGCCGCCGGGTCGTAGTCCAGGGACACCGTCACGTCGTCGCCGGGGGCGACGACCACGCTGAGCGGGTAGTTGGTCGGCTCCAGGTCGCGTTCCTGCTCGAGGGCGAGCCCGTGCCGGGCCAGGGCGCCCTCGTCGAACGGGTAGTTCTCGAAGACGACGATGCTGTCGAACAGGTTGGTGCCGCCGGGCACCTCGCTCCAGGTCTGCAACTGGGCGAGGGAGACGAAGTCGTGGCGCCGGGCCTCCGACTGGGCGGCCTGCACCTCGCGCAGCCACTCCAGCAGGGGACGCTCACCCTCGATCCGCAGTCGGGTGGGCAGGGTGTTGATGAACAGGCCCACCATGGAGGTCACGCCGGGCAGTTCGGCCGGGCGGCCGGACACGGTCGTGCCGAAGACGACGTCGTCACCGCCGCCGTAGTGGTGCAGCAGCAGCCCCCAGGCGCCCTGGAGCACCGTGTTGACGGTCAGGCCGGCCCGCTGAG
Organism: Streptomyces sp. NPDC005774; assembly: GCF_042871645.1. NCBI lineage: Bacteria > Bacillati > Actinomycetota > Actinomycetes > Kitasatosporales > Streptomycetaceae > Streptomyces > Streptomyces sp. NPDC005774. Next base: position 75,708 of record NZ_JBIAIV010000006.1, read on the forward strand.
CGGTGTCCTTCAGCCGCGCCGACACCTCCTGCCCGAGGGTCACCCGGACCGTTCCCGACGAGGACGTGCGGTGGGCCTCGGCGGGGCGCCGGTCGCGCGGCAGTGGGGTGGGGACGGCGAACCCGGCGAGGGTCTCGCGCCAGTGGCGTTCCGCACGGCCGGTGTCCTGGGCGGCCAGCCACCGCAGGTAGTCCGCGAAGGGCGTCCGGTCGGGCACCTGCGGACGGTGGCCGGCGGTCAGGGCCGCGTACCGCTCGCACACCTCGTCGAACACCTGGGCCGCGCTCCAGCCGTCGAGCAGGACGTGGTGGAACGTCCACACCATGCGCACCCGGTCCGGTGCGAGCCGGATCAGCGCGAGCCGCGTGAGCGGGGCCGCGCCGAGGTCGATCCCGGCCCGCCGGTCCGCGTCCAGCAGCGGCTCCATGTCCCGTGCGCACTCTTCGGCGGGCCGGCCGGACCAGTCGTGGTGGGTGACGGGCACGACGGCCCGCCGCTCCACCACCTGGAGGGGTTCGGCGGTCTCCTGCCACACCAGGCGGGTGCGCAGGATCGGGTTCGCGTCCGCCGTGCGCCGCCACGCCTCGGCGAGCGCGTGCGGGTCGGTGACGCCGCGCAGCACCACCTGCACCTGGTTCACGTAGGTGCGGCCCTGGGGGTCCATGAGGCTGTGGAACAGCATGCCCGCCTGCATCGGCGTCAGCGGGTACACGTCCTCGACCGTGCGCCCGTCCCCCACGACCCGGTCCACGGCGGCCTGGTCGAGCCGGGCCAGGGGGAAGTCCGAGGGCGTGCGGCCGCCGGCGTCCGGGGCGGCGCAGTGCGCGACGATCTCCTCCAGTGACCGCAGCATGCCCTCGGCGAGCGAGGCGACCGTCTCCTCCCGGTGGCGTCCGCCGCTGTAGTGCCAGGTGATCTCCAGCTCGCCGTCCTCCACGCGGGCCACCACGTCCAGCAGGTGCGGGCGCGGCGCGGCGGGGTCCTCGGCGCCGCCCAGGCCGCCGGGAACCGCCCGGACCAGCGCGCCGCCGTCGGCCGACCAGTCGAACCGGCCCAGGTAGTTGAAGCTGATGCCGGGCAGCGGCGCGGCGGCGAGCCGCTCGTCGCCCGCCAGGTGGCGCAGGGCGCCGTGGCCGACGCCCCGTCCGGGTACGGCCCGCAGCTGTTCCTTCACGGACTTCAGGGCGGTGCCCCAGTCACCGTCGGGCAGTTCGAGGGTGACCGGGAAGAGGCTGGTGAACCAGCCGACCGTGCGGGACAGGTCGAGGTCGTCGAAGAGCTGGTCCTCGCGGCCGTGCCCCTCCAGCCCCACGGCGACGGTGGCGCGGCCGGTCCAGTCGGCCAGCACGCGGCCGAGGGCGGTCAGCAGGACGTCGTCGATGCGGGTGCGGTAGGCGGCGGGAACCCTGCGCAGGAGGTCGGCGGTCCGCCGGCGGTCGAGGCGTACGGTCACCGCGCGCAGGTCGGCGGTGGTGTTGCCGCCGTCGAGGTCCACCGGCAGCGGTTCGGCGCAGTACCGCGCCACGGTCTCCCAGTGGGCGCGCTGCTCGGCGAAGTCTTCCTCGCCGGTGCGTTCGGTGAGCCGCCGCACCCATGCGCGCACGGACGTCGTGCGCTGCGGAAGCCGTATTCGCTCGCCGTCCCGGGCCTGCCGGTAGGCGGTTTCCAGGTCCTCCAGCAGGACGCGCCAGGAGACGCCGTCGACGATCAGGTGGTGGGCGGTCAGCAGCAGGCGGGCGGCCCGGTGCTCGCGGGTGAACAGCCGGGCGGCGATCAGCGGGCCGGTGTCCAGCCGGAAACCGGTGTGCGCCTCCTGCGAGAAGCGGGCCTCGGCCTCCTCGGCGGCCCGCGCGTCGAGGCCGTTCAGGTCGTGCACCCGCAGCAGTCGGGGGGTCTCGGTGCCGGGGGCGGCGTACTCCTGGTGCCAGGTGCCGTCCGCGGCACGGGTGAAGCGGGCGCGCAGGGCGTCGTGGTGGGCCCACAGTGCGGCCAGGGCGGCGCTCAGCGCGTCGGCGTCGACGTCCTCGGCCGTCTCGACGACCACGGACTGGTTGAAGTACTCCGGGCGCGGCGGTTCGGCGTCGAGGAACCAGTGCTGGATCGGGGTGAGCCCGACCTCGCCGGTCACCGGACCGGTGCCCGCGACGGCCGGGGCGGCGCCGGTCGCGGCGGTGGCCAGGGCGGCGAGCGTGGGGTGCCGGAACAGGTCCCTCGGGGTCAGTGCGAGCCCGGCGGTGCGGGCGCGGGAGACGACCTGGATGCTGACGATCGAGTCGCCGCCCAGCATGAAGAAGTTGTCGTCGACGCCGACCCGTTCCACACCCAGGAGCTCGGCCCAGATGCCGGCGAGCACCCGCTCGACGTCGGTGCGCGGCGCGCGGTGGGCGGTGTCGCCCGCCGCCGACGGGTCGGGGTCGGGCAGACGTCGCCGGTCGACCTTGCCGTTCACGGTCAGGGGCAGCTCCGCCACGGTGACGAACACGGCCGGCACCATGTAGTCGGGCAGTTCGCCGGACAGGCTCTCGCGCAGCTCGGCCGCCGACGGCACGGCCGTGCCGGGGGCGGGTACCAGGTGGGCGACCAGGCGTGTGCGTCCCGCGTGCCGCGCCGCCGACACCACCGCCTCGGCGATCGCCGGGTGCGCGGTGAGCCGGGCCTCGATCTCGGCGGGTTCGACGCGGAAGCCGCGGATCTTGATCTGGTCGTCGGCGCGTCCCACGAAGTGCAGTTCGCCGTCCGCGCTCCAGCGCACGATGTCACCGGTGCGGTACATACGGTTGCCGGGCGGGCCGAACGGGTCGGCGAGGTAGCGGGCCGCCGTCGCGCCGGGGCGTCCGGTGTAGCCGCGGGCCAGTCCGGCGCCCGCGAGGTACAACTCCCCCGGAACACAAGGTGGTTGCGGTTGGAGTGCGCCGTCCAGGACGTACACGCGGGTGTCGTCCAGGGGGCGGCCGATGGGCAGCGTCGCGGGCAGCTCGTCACCGGCGCGGAAGTCCCGCCGGGTGGCGAAGGCGGTGGTCTCGGTCGGCCCGTACACGTCGACGACGGTGAGGTCCGGGCAGGCGTCCAGCACGCGTCGTACGGCGGAGCCGGGCACGGCCTCGCCGCCGGTCCACACCTCCCGCGCGCCGCGCAGGCAGGCGGGGTCCTCCTGGGCGAGGAGGCGGAACAGGCCCACCGTCAGGAACAGGCAGCTCACTCCCTGTTCGGTGATCGCGTGACGCACGGCGGCGGCTTCGAGGTCCCCCGGTGGGGCGAGCACGGCCGTACCGCCGCGCAGCAGCGGCACCCACAGCTCGTAGGTGGAGGCGTCGAAGGCGTGCGGGGAGTGCACGAGGACGCGGTCGTGGACGGCGAAGGCACGGTCGAGGGCGAGCGCCGCGACGTCCCGCTGCCGCGCCGCCACGCCCTTGGGGTTGCCGGTGGAGCCGGACGTGAACATGAGGTACTGGACGTTGTCCGGGTGCACGCGCGGCACGGCCGTGGGTGCCGGGGCCTCGGCCGTTTCGTCGTCCGGATCGTCGTCCGGCCGCAGTACGCGGCCTCCCGGGAGGAGGGCCGCTGCCGTCTCCTCCCACACCCCGTCCGTGAGCAGCAGGTCGGCACCGGCTTCCCCGAGCATCGTGCGCAGCCGCTCCCGCGGCGCCCTGCCGTCGAGCGGGACGTACACGCCGCCGAGACGGGCGAGGGCGACCTGGGTGACGACGAGGCCGGCCGAGCGGTCCATCAGGACGCCGACGGAGACCTCCGGGCGCACTCCGAGCGCGGCCAGCCGGTCCGCCAGAGCCCCGGCCCGGTCGTCGAGTTCGCGGTAGGTGAGCCGCGCGTCGCCGGCCAGCAGCGCGACGGCGCCGGGGGTGCGCCGCACCTGCGCGGCGAACAGGTCCGCGGTGGTCGCCGCGGGGGCATGGGTGGCGGTGTCGTTCCACGCGTGGAGCACCTGCTCACGCCGGGCGGCCGTCAGCAGGGGCAGGCGGGCGGGCGCGCTCTGCGGTGCGGTGGCGAAGCCCTCCAGCAGGACGGTGAGGTACTCGGCCATCCGCTCGACGGTGGCGGTGTCGAAGAGGTCCGGGTCGTAGCCGAGGCGCAGGGTGAGTTCCGTGCCGGGGTAGGCGACCAGGCCGAGCGGGTAGTTGGTGGTCTCGATACCGTCCAGGCCGCTGAGCCGCAGCCCGTGCGCGGCGGCGAGGTCGTCGTCGACCGGGTAGTTCTCGAACACCACGATGCTGTCGAACAGGGCGACGCGTTCGGGTAGTTCGGTGAACACCTTCATGTGGTGCAGCGGCACGTGGTCGTGGCGGCGGTCCTCGCTCTGCTCCTGCTGGAGCCTGCCCAGCCAGGTGAGCAGCGGCTCGTCCCGCGGCACGGTCACGCGGGTGGGCAGGGTCGCGATGAACAGGCCGGTCATGGTGTCGGCCCCGGGCAGCTCGGGCGGCCGTCCGGAGACGGTGGTGCCGAAGACCACCTCGTCGCGGGCCGCCTGGCGGCTCAGCAGCAGCGCCCAGGCGCCCTGCACGAGGGTGTTCATGGTCAGGCCCGCCGTCCTGGCCAGGGCCTCCAGTGCCCGGGTGGTGGTCTCGGGCACCGTGACGCGTACCTCCCGCGTCGACTCCGCGCGGTGGCTCTCGCGCGGTTCGCGGTCGAAGGGCAGCGCGGTGGCCGCGTCCAGGCCGTTCAGGCGGGTGTGCCAGTGCCGTTCGGCCTCGGCCCGGTCCGCGCGGTCGAGCAGCCAGGCGACGTAGTCGCGGAAGGGGCGGCGGTCGGGCAGCGGGACGTCCGCGGCGTCCGTCAGGCCGGCGTGGCACGCGAAGACGTCGGAGAGGACCTGGAACAGGCTCCAGCCGTCCAGGATCAGGTGGTCGAAGGACCACACGACACGGACCTCGCGGTCGGAGATGCGGGCCAGCGTCAGGCGCTGGAGCGGCGCACGCGTCAGGTCGACACCGCGGGCGCGGTCGCCCGCGAGCAGGTCGCGCAGCCGCTCGTCCCGCTCGGCGTCCGACAGGCCGCGCCAGTCGAGGCACTCCACCGGCACGGCCGCCCGGCGCTGCACCACGAGGAGCGGCTCGGGCACGTCCTGCCACACCACCCGGGCGCGCAGCACCGGCGTACGGTCCGTGACCCGCTGCCAGGCGTCCGCCAGCACGGCCGGGTTTTCCACGCCGTCCAGGACGAACGTCAACTGCTGGAAGTACACGCCGCGGTCGTCCTGCGAGAGCCGGTGGAAGAGCATGCCGGCCTGGGTGGGCGTGAGGGGGTGGACGTCCTCCACCCCGGCGGGGTCCTCGCCCACGATGTGGTCGACGTGCGTCTGGTCGAGCCGGGCCAGAGGGAAGTCCGAGGGGGTGCGTCCGGCGGCGCCGGGCCGGGCCGCGTGGCGGGCGAGGCCGGCCAGCGCGTCGGCGAACCGTCCGGCGAGGTCCGCGACGGTCTCCCGCCGGTGCAGCTCGTCCGAGTAGAACCAGGTGAACTCCAGGCTGTCGCCGTCCAGCAGCCCCACCACCTCCAGGGCGTGCGGGCGGGACGCCGCGGGGTCGGCGTCCAGCTCCAGCGGACGGAACGGCCCGCCGTACAACCCCTCGGAGGCACCGGAGGTTCCGGAGAGCCCGAAGCGGCCCAGGTAATTGAAGCTGATCTGCGCGGTGGTCGCCGGGAGCGGTGCGGCGTCGCGGCCCGGCAGGGCCAGGACGCCGTGGCCGAGGCCGTGCCGGGGGACCGCGCGCAGCTGCTCCTTGACCTGCTTGAGCACGGCGTCCCAGGACACCTCGGGCGGGACGGCGAGGGCGACGGGGTGGCGGGTGGTGAACCAGCCGACGGTGCGGCTGGTGTCGACGTCGGCGAACAGTTCCTCGCGGCCGTGGCCCTCGACGTCCACCAGCACCCGGTCGTGCCCCGTCCAGCCGCACAGCACCCGGCCGAGGGCGGCGAGCAGGACGTCGTTGGCCCGGGTGCGGTAGGTCTCGGGCAGGGTCCGCAGGAGCACTTCGGTGTGCTCGGGGCCGAGGCGTACCGTCACCGAGCGCTGGGAGGCGTAGGTGTTGGCGCCCGTCCGGTCCGACGGCAGGGCGGCCCGGGCGCCCTCGGTCGCCCGCGTCCAGTAGGCCTGCTCGTCGTCGAAGCCGCCGGCGGCGGCGTGCGCGGCGAGGCGCTCGGCCCACTGCCGCAGCGGGGACGACTTCCGGGGCAGCGCCGCTGCTCCGTCCCGGCCGGCCCGGCGGGTGCGGTAGGCCCGGTCGAGGTCCTCGAGGAGCAGACGCCAGGAGACTCCGTCGACGACGAGGTGGTGGACGGCCAGGTGCAGCACGTGCGGCAGTCCGGGGCCCCGGTCGTGCAGCACGGCACGCAGCAGCGGGCCGTGGCTCAGGTCGTGGGGGCCGAGGTGCGGGGTGTCGGTGTCCGGGCCGGTGTGGCGCGCGAGGCGACAGCGGGCGGCCGTGCCGTCGATCAGCCACCGTGCGCCCGCCTCGTCGGCGAGGAAGCGGGAACGCAGGGCGTCGTGGTGGGCGATCACGTCGTTGAGGGCATCCTCGAGTGCGGTCGCGTCGACGCCGGCGCGCAGTTCCACCGAGAGCGTCTGGCCGAAGTGCCCGGCCCGCCCGCCCGCGCTCTCGAAGAGCCAGTGCTGAATGGGTGTCAGCGGCGCGGAGCCGGTCGCCTCGACGGGTGCGGACACGGGGGCGGGCCTTCGGCTTCCCGCCTCGTCGGCGCGGCGGGCCAGGGCGGCGACCGTCTGGTGCCGGTAGACGTCCCGCGAGGTGATCGTGAGGCCCGCCTGCCGGGCCCGGGCCACGACCTGGATGCTGAGGATGGAGTCGCCGCCCAGCGCGAAGAAGTTGTCGTCCGCTCCGACCCGCTCCACGTGCAGGACGTCGGCCCAGATCGTCGCGAGGGTCCGTTCGGTGGGGGTGCGGGGCGCGACGTGGCGGGTGGCGGATTCGGCCGGCGCCGGGTCGGGAAGCCGGCCGCGGTCCAGTTTGCCGTTGGGGTTGAGCGGCAGGACGGACAGCACCACGACGGCCGCGGGGACCATGTAGTCGGGCAGGACTCGCCCGAGTTCGCGACGTACCGCCTCCGGTTCCACGCGGGCGCCGGGGGCGGGGACGACGTATCCGGCCAGACGGCGGTGGCCGTCGCCGTCGCGGACGGCCGCGGCGGCCTCGGCGACGCCCGTGCAGCGGCGCAGGGCCTCCTCGACCTCGCCCAGTTCGATGCGGAAGCCACGCACCTTGACCTGCTGGTCGATGCGGCCGAGGTACTCGAGCCGGCCGTCGGCACTCCAGCGCACCAGGTCGCCCGTGCGGTACATGCGGCCGCCGGGGGCACCGAAGGGGTCGGCGACGAAGCGGGCGGCGGTCAGACCGGGGCGTCGCAGGTAGCCGCGGGCCAGTCCATCGCCACCGAGGTACAACTCACCTATGAAACCAGGGGGTTGGGGGCGCAGCAGGCGGTCCAGCACGTAGGCGCGGGTGCGGGCGACGGGACGGCCGATGGGCGGGGCCTGGTCGGGGGCGGTGCCGCCGGCGAACCAGGCGGTGGCGTAGACGGTGGCCTCGGTCGGGCCGTAGAGGTTCGCCACCTCGGCCGAGGGCATGGCGTCCCTGATGTCCCGCACGGTCCGGGCGGGCAGGGCCTCGCCGGCCAGGACCACAGTGTCCGCCTCGACGGGGCCGCCTCCGCCGAGCACGCGGGAGAGCACGGACGGGACGCCGCTGAGGAGTCCGGCCCGGCGCGGGCCGGCGCCGTCGGCGAGGGCCGGGAGGTCGGCGACCACCTCGACGCTGCCGCCGGCCAGCAGAGGGCACAGCAGCTCGAATACGGACACGTCGAAGTTGAGGGAGGTGGACGCGACGACGTGCGCCAGCCCGCGCGGGCCGAACGTCTCCTTCGTCCAGACGGCCAGCGCGGCCACGCTGCGGTGGGTGACGACCACGCCCTTGGGTCGGCCGGTGGATCCGGAGGTGTAGATGACGTAGGCGGGGTGGGACGGGTCGAGCGGCCGGGTCCGGTCGGCGTCGGTCAGGTCGGCGTCGGTCGGGTCCGGGGCACCGGCATCGGCACCGTCATCGGACGGTTCGGTGTCCTCCAGGAGCAGCGGCTCGCAGTCGTCGGGGAGCGCGTGGGCGGTCTCACGCGTGGCGACGACGAGGGCGGGGGCCGCGTCGGCGAGCATGAAGCGGATCCGCTCCGCCGGGTAGCCGGGATCGACGGGCAGGTATCCGGCGCCCGACTTCAGGACGGCCCACAGCACCGGCAGCAGGTCGGCCGAGCGTGGCAGGCACAGCGCCACCAGGGACTCCGGGCCCACGCCGTGCGCCCTCAGCAGCCGGGCGAGCCGGTTGGCACGCCGGTTCAGCCCGGCGTAGTCCAGCCGGGCCCCGCCACAGGTCACTGCGGTCCGGTCGGGAGTTCGGGCCACCTGCGCCTCGAACAGCGCCGGGAGCGTGGCGCCGTCGGCGTGGTCGCCGGCCGGCGCGGGCGGGTTCCAGGAGTCGAGGAGCGTGCGCCGCTCGTCGTCCGACAGCAGCGGCAGTTCGGCCAGCGTCCGGTGCGGGCCGTCCGCCATGCCTTCCAGCAGGCGGTGCAGTTGCCGGCTCATCCGGGCCACGGTCGCCGCCTCGAACAGGTCGGTGTTGTACTCGACCGTCAGCTCGCAGCCGCCGTCGGCGCGCGGCGCGAACTCCAGCACGAGGTCGAAGCGGGCGGCCGGGCGGGGCAGCGGATGCTCCTCGATCCGCACCCCGGCTGCCAGCGGCGGCCGGGCGGGCGCCGCCTGTTGCACCACCAGCACCTGCACCAGCGGAGTGCGGCTGGGGTCCCTCGGCGGGGCCAGTTCCTCGACCACCCGGTCGAACGGCACGCCGTCGTGCGCGAAGGCGTCCAGCACGGTCGCGCGCACGGACTCCACGAACCGGTCGACCGTGACGGCGTCGTCGACCTCGCCGCGCAGCACCACAGTGTTGGCGAAGAAGCCCGTCACGTCCTCCAGTTCGCGGCGGCCCCGCCCATTGGTGACGGTCCCGAACGCCACGTCCCGCTGCCCCGAGTAGCGGGAGAACAGCACGGCCGCCGCCCCGGTGAACAGCGTGAAGACGGTTGTGCCGCGCCCCCCGGCCAACTGTCGCAGTCGGCCCACCAGGTGCCTCGGGAGGTCGTGGCGGTGGGCCGCGCCCGCGGTGGTACGCACCGCCGGCCGGGGCCGGTCGGTGGGCAGTTCGAGTTGCTGCAGGCCGGCCAGGTGACGCTTCCAGTAGCCGAGGTCGGCGGCGTCCGCGTCGCCGGTGCGCCGCTCGCGCTCCCACAGCGCGAAATCCGGGTACTGCACGCCCGGCCGGGGAAGGCCGTCCGGTTCGCCGCAGGCCTCCGCGCGGTAGAGCGCCGCCAGGTCCCGGGTCAGGACGCCGACCGACCAGCCGTCGGTGACGATGTGGTGCTGGGCCAGCAGCAGGATGTGGTCCTCGGGTGCGCGGCGGACGAGCAGCGCCCGGGTCAGGGGGCCGGACGTCAGGTCGTGGGGGCGGCGCAGTTCCTCGGTCAGCAGGCGCTCGACGGCGCCGCTCTGCCGGTCGGCGGGCAGGTGCTCGACGCCGGCCGTGCCCAGGGGCAGTACCGCCTCGGGGGCGATCAGCTGGACGCCCTGGCCGTCGACGGTGGCGAAGGTGGTGCGCAGGGAGTCGTGGCGGGCGGCGAGCCGGTCCAGGGCGCGTCGCAGGGCCGGTGTGTCGAGCGGGCCGCGCAGCCTCAGCGCGACACCGGTGTGGTACTCGGTTCCGCCGTCGGTCAGGTCGTCGAGGAACCACAGGCGTCGCTGGGCGCTGGAGAGCGGGACGGGCTTTTCGCGCGGGGCGGAGGGGATCGGGTCCGGCGGTGCGGCGGCGGACGGCTCGGCGGTCAGCGGGGCGAGCGCGGCGACGGTCCGCGCGGTGAACACGTCGCGCAGGGAGAGCCGGACGCCGAGGACGTCCCTGATCCGCGTCAGGGTGCGGGCGGCGAGGATCGAGTCGCCGCCCAGGTCGAAGAAGTCGTCGGTGACGCCGACGGTGTCGGCGCCGAGGACGTCGGCCCAGATCGCGGCCAGGGCCCGCTCGCCGTCGGTGCGCGGCTCGACGTGCTCCTCGGTCCGCCCGCCCCCGGGGGCGGGCAGGGCCCTCAGGTCGGTCTTGTGCTGCGGGGTGAGTGGCAGCGCGTCCAGGACGACGACGGCGGAGGGCACCATGTGGGCCGGCAGGGCGGCGGCGAGGGCGGCGCGCAGCCGGGCGGGCTCGGGCCTGCGGGCCGGGTCGGCGGGGGTGACGTAGCCGACGAGCCGGCCGCGGGCGGGTTCCTCGTCGCGGACCACGACGACGGCCTCACGGACGCCGGGGTCGCGGGTCAGGGCGGCCTCGATCTCGCCGGGCTCGATGCGGAAGCCGCGCACCTTGACCTGCCGGTCGGCCCGGCCGAGGAACTCCAGCTCGCCGTCCGTCCTGCGGCGCACCCGGTCGCCGGTGCGGTAGAGGCGGGCGCCGGGCGGCCCGAAGGGGTGGGCGACGAACCGGGTCGAGGTCAGGCCGGGGCGGCCGAGGTAGCCGCGCGCCAGCCCGTCGCCGCCCACGTACAGTTCGCCCTCGGTGCCGGACGGCACCGGGCGCATCGCCGCGTCCAGGACGTGGGCCTGGGCGTCGGGCAGCGGGCTGCCGATGGCCGGCGTTCCGGTGCCGGCGGTCAGCGGCCCGGTCCAGGTCGCGACGACGGTGGCCTCGGTCGGCCCGTAGGAGTTGATCATGCGGCGGCCGGGTGCCCACCGGTCGACGAGCGCGGCCGGGCATGCCTCGGCCCCGACGATCAGGGTGCGCAGGTGCGGCGCGCCGCCGGTGTCCGCCGGGTCCGGCAGGGTGGCGAGGGCCGCGGGCGGTATGAGGGCGTGGGTGATGCGGTGCTCGTCCAGGACGGCGGCCAGTTCGTCGCCCAGCCAGGGTCCGTCCGGCGGTACGACCAGCAGGGCGCCGGACAGGACGGAGACGCACAACTCCAGTACGGAGGCGTCGAAGCTGGGTGAGGAGAACTGCAGCACGCGGTCGCCCGGGCCGACGTCGTACCGCTCGGCGGCGGCCGCGGCGAAGGCGCCGATGCCGCGGTGGGTGACGGTGACGCCCTTGGGGGTGCCGGTGGAGCCGGAGGTGAAGATGACGTACGCCGCGTGGTCGGGGAGCACGCGGCTCCCGGGCGGGTCCGTCTCCCGGGTCCCGGCGTCCATCAGCGCGCGGACCCGGTCGGGGTCGTCCAGGACGACGGCCGGTGCGGCGTCGGCGAGCATCAGCGCACGCCGTTCGGCCGGATAGCCGGGGTCCACGGGGAGGAAGGCGGCACCGGCCAGGGCCACGGCCAGCTCGGCGGCGATCAGTTCCATGGAGCGCGGCAGGACCAGCGCCACCGTCCGCTCCGGTCCGGCGCCGCTGCCGACGAGGTGGGCGGCGAGACGGCCGGCCCGTCGCGCGAGTTCCCCGTACGACCAGGTGCGCTGGCCGTCGGTCACCGCGGGGGCGTGCGGGTCGCGCGTCACCCACCCGGCGAACAGCTCACCGAGCGGGACGTGCCGGACGGCATGGTCGGCGCGGGCCGGCGGGGTGGTGCCGACCGGTGCGGAGGCGGGCGCGGCGGGGCGCTGGGCGTGCAGGTCCGTCATCGGGGTGCAGTCCTTCGGACGTGGGGCGGCGCGCGGACCCGGCGCGCCGGTCTCGGGCGGCCTGCGGGCACACCTGAGCGGTGCGGGGTCCGTGCGTACGGGGAGGGTGCGTGACGCGGGCGCGGGCGCGGGCGCGGTCAGACGGTGCCGGTGCGGCGCGCGGTGCGTCCGGATATCTGCAGGCGGTCGATGGTCCCGGTGGCGGGGTCGCGGTGAAAGCGGCCGCCGGGCTCGTGCCGGCCCGTGGCCGGGTCGACCAGATCACAGGACAGGTCCGGGTAGCACACCAGCGGGAGGGGGCAGTCACCGTCGACGGACAGGGTCGGTGTGCCGTCCCCGTCGAGCTTGACCGCGTACTCGGTGCCCCCGTTGCGGTAGGTGCCGGCGCATTCCGGCAGCGGTACGGCCCGGCCGCGGCGGGCGGTGGCCGGGGCGGCCGGCACGCGTATGCCGGTGAGCCGGGCGAGGTCGGCGGCGAGGTCCCGCCACAGGGCGGTGGCGCCGCCGGCGTTGCCGGTGAAGGCGACGACGACACCACTGTCCGGGTCGGCCCGCAGATGGCAGGAGGTGCCCTGGGCGTTCCCGTCGTGGCCGCACCACACGCGGCCGTCCTGCTGGAAGAGGGCGAGGCCCAGGCCCCAGGAGTCCGCCAGGGCGCCGGGGTCGGCGGCCGGTTCGGGACGGCGCATCCGGGCGGCGACGGACGCGGGCAGGACGGTGGACCGGCCGATGACGGCCCTTCCCAGGGCCATCAGGTCCCCGGCGCTCGCCAGCAGGGCTCCGGCCGGAGCCTCCACCGGGGCGAGGTTCTGGTGGGCCGGGCGCACCAGGCCCGTGGCCGTGTTGAGGGCGTGGCCGGTGGCGACCGGCCGCGCGGGGGCGGCGGCGCCGAGGAAGGCGGGGACGATGCCCAGGGGCTCGAGGAGGAGCGCTCGCAGCGCTTCCTGCCAGGTCATGCCCGTCACTTCGGACACGAGCCGGCCGGCGGCGACGTAGCCGGCGTTGGAATAGGAGAAGCCGGTTCCCGGCGGGAACAGGGCGCTCCGCGCGGTGCAGACCGCCGAGAGGTAGCGCGTGGCGGTGGTGCCGGCGGCGCTGTCGGAGTCGGGTCCGGTGGGCAGGCCGGCGGTGTGACTGAGCAGGTGACGCGCGGTCACCTCGGACGACGGCCTTAATTCGGGTAGCAGTTCGGCGGCGGGCTCGTCGAGGTCGAGGTCTCCGTCGTCGGCGAGGAGCAGCAGGGCGGCGGCCGTGCCGAGCTTGGTGACGGAGCCCAGGGGTACGGCCGTGTCCTCGGTGAACGGGGTTCCCGTCAGGGCGTCGGCCGTGCCGGTGTGCACGCTGAAGGTGTGCGTGCCGGTGTGGACGGCCAGTTGGGCGCCGGGCACACGGTGGGCGCGCGCGAGGGAGTCGAGGCGGCTCTGCACCTCCTGGCGCAGCGGGGACGTCGGCCGGTCGGCGGCCGGAGCGGTGGTGGGGTAGGGCATGGGAAGGGGACTCCTGGTGAGAGCGGGTGCGGGGAGGGGACGCGGCCGGCCCGCGGGTGAGCGGTGCGGGACCTGGGCGCGTCGACGCGCGTCACGGTCTGGTGACGACGATCGGCAGGTGTCGTACGCCGACGCTGACGGCCGGGTTCTGGTACGTGATGTCGTCGCAGGAGGGGACCGCGAGGGTGGGGAAACGTTCCATCAGCATATGCAGCGCGCTCCGTGCCTCCAGCCGGACCAGTGGCGCGCCGAAGCAGAAGCGAATGCCGTGGCCGAAGGTCAGATGGGGATTCGGACTGCGGGCCACGTCGAAGACGTCCGGATCGTTGAAGCGGGAGGGATCACGGTTGGCGGCACCCGGATGCACCATCAGCAGGGTGTCGGCCGGGATCTCGTGGCCGCCGAACACCACCGGCCGGGTGGTGCGCCGTCCCGGCTCGGGGGAGGGCGGCAGCCGGCGCGGTACCTCCTCGACGGCGTCCGGCAGCCGGCCGGGGTTCCCGCGCAGCGCGACGAGGGTTCCGGAATGCCGGTCGAAGGTGACCACTGCGTTGCCGAGCAGCACGGTGGTGATGTGCCCGGCGACCAGCAGCAGGGCGACGAATCCGACGATCTCCTCGTCCGCCGGGCGCGCTCCGTCCACCTCGGCGGTGAGGAGTCTGCTGGTGAGGTCGTCCCCGGGGTGGGCGCGGCGGTGCCGGATGTGGTCCAGCACGTAGCCGTTCATCTCGCGCACGGCCGGGGCGATGGCCTCCAGGGCCCGTTCCAGGTCGGCCATGTCAGCCATGTCAGCCATGTCGAGGCTGCCGCCGAGCCGGCCGCCGCAGAAGAGGGCGGCGGCCCACTCCTGGAACAGCCCGTGGTCGTCGGCGGGGATGCCGAGGAGTTCGGCGATCACGCCGATCGGCAGGGGGCGGGCGAGGGTGTCGACCAGGTCGAACCGGTCACGGTCGGCGACACCGTCGAGGAGGCGCGCGCACACGGCCTCGATACGCGGTTCGAGCCCTTGGACCACTCCGGGGGTGAAGGCCTGGCTCACCAGGGTACGGAGTGTGCGGTGTTCCGGCGGGTCCATGCCGACCAAGTCGCCCTGCCGGAAGGTCTCGACGTCCTGCTGGGCGGGGGTGATCGGTGTGAGGTCGGAGGAGTAGGCCCCCGGGTCGGCGAGTACGGCGGAGACCCCCTGGTGGTCCACGACACGGCACTGGCCCTGCGCTTCGTCGTAGGGCACGGGACCCGCCTCGCGTAAGGACCGCCACAGGTCGAGTAACACGTCCAGGGGCGATTCGGCCTCGGTCGGTCGAGTGCTTGTCACCGGTTCTCCTTGGATGGGGACGCGCGGGCCCGGCATGGGCCGTCAACGGTGGTGCGGGTTCGCCGGGAAGGAAGTCGTGGCCGTCGCGGGCACGGTCAGCGGGTGTGCCACCGCGCGGCGGGTCTCGCTCCGTGCCAGGTGACCGACTCGTGGTCGGGCCGGGCCGGCCGCCGCTCGGGAGCGGCCCGCCCGTCCGCCCCCTCACGGAACACCCGTGACAGCCGGGGCGTCAGCAGCCCCGGGGACAGGTTCCGTACGCCGGGGCGACGGTTTTGAGCGGTCCGGACGTCCGCCGCGGGGCCGGCAAGCCCGCACGCCCGCAGCCTGGTGACACGTGCCTCGGGCACAAAGCAGACATCACTACATCCCCCCAGTGACTTTTCCCGCGCAGTGGCTCCACGCAGGACTGCTCCCCTGTCCTGCGATTTAGTGCTTTGCGTACCGAAAAGGCGCTTCGACCCGATCCATCCGGGCCGAATGCGCTCACAGTTTTCACGTTGGGTCACTGGATGGCAACCCCCCGAAATCGAAGAGGGACGGCCTGTCAGCGACCCACCGCCAGGTGCGTGTATCCCGCCTCTCCACGCTCAAACCCCTTACCTGGACGTAGAATTGACTTCATTTCAACAACTGGCTCATGACCGTCACCACCTGCACCGTCCGCCTCGGAGACATGGGCTCTCGCCCCATGGATTTCGGCCAGATTCGGAAAAGGCACGCCTGAACGCCGCCCGGTCCCGGGCCTTCCGGCGGGCGTCCGGCACGGGAGCACGACCCGGCGCGTGGAAGGAGTCACCGGCGCTCACGGACACCGCGCATGCACGGGCGCACACCAACGAGGTCGCAGCACTACCACGAGCCCCCGCGAGCCGCGAACGCTCCGACCGTCACCGTCCGCCCGCGCCGGCGCACTCGGTGACGAACCGCACGACGGTGTCCGGATGGTCCATCAGGAAGAAATGATCCCCGGAGAGGGTTTCCAGCCGAAAACCGGCCGTGGTGTGGCTCTTCCATGCTGCGGCCTCCTCCGGCGCGACCTGGGGGTCCCGATCCCCGGTCAGGCAGAGGACGGGTGTGTCCACCACCACGTCGGGGACCGGCCGGTACCGGGTGGCCGCCCGGTAGTCATTGCGCATGACGGGCAGGAACAGGTCCATGAGTTCCGGGCTGCGGACGATCGCCGGATCGGTGCCGCCGAGACCGGCGAGGTGGTCGAGGATCTCCTGGTCGGAGTCGAAAGCGGGCAGCTCGCGCGGTGCCGACGGGGCGGTCCGGCCGGAGACGACGAGACGGCAGTGCGCCGTCAACCGGTCGCGCCCGAGCCGGAGTACCGACTCGAAGGCGACGGACGCCCCCATGCTGTGACCGACGAGCACGAGCGGCACAGGCTCCGCCGCCCATCGCCGCAGGGACGGCACCAGCCGGTCGGCGAGTCCTTCGACGGTCGTCACGAACGGTTCACCGAAGCGCTCCTGCCTCCCCGGGTACTGAACGGCCGTGACGTCGTACCCCTCGGGGAACCGCCGCGCGAACGGTGCGTAGAACGAGGCGGCGCCACCGGCGTGCGGAAAGAAGAGCACGCGCGCGCGAGGTGGCACGGCACCGCGCAGTGTCCTGATCCAGGGGTCCTTGCTCTCCATCGACGCTCCCCGCCCTTTCCTCCTTGCGGCCGGGGCTGCACGCCCGGCCGGCCCGGTGTGACCATCGCCGACCGTACGGTGCCCGCGCGTCGACCGTCGAGGGACACCTCGCGGGGCCCGACTGCCAGGTGCCCTGCGCCGGGGCAGGGAAGGCGCGGACCGGGACAGATCAAGACCGGACTGCCCCATGCCCTCGGTTCCGATCACAAAGGGGGTGGCGTAAGGCAGGCGTCTGCTTACCGTTCAGTTCGCACTTCTGCCTGCCAAGGCAGCGAGTAGCGCGACCGCTTCACCACGGCTCAACAACTCGCGGAAGCGCTCGTTGCGAAAGGTTCACAGGCATGCGTAGCAACTGCTCTCCGGGCAGCAGGAGGCGGAGTCGGCACAGGCCATCGAGGCGGGACTGCCGGCTCAGGAGGAGCTGGACAAGGCCGGTCGGAAGATCTCCCCCAGGCTCCGCCGAAGGCTCGGACAACTCGCCCTGCTCGGAGAGCAGGCCTTCTCGGAGTTCGCCTGCTCGACGTCCTCGTGCAGCCCTTCGCGCAGTCCCGCCACCTCTCCTTCGGCCGGGCGTCCGTAGAGCGTGCGCACCGAAGCGCCGGCGTCGGTGTTCGTCCGGGCAGGGGCGTTCATCTGTCTCTCCATGGCGTGTGACTGGGACGACCCGGGATCCGGCACCATGTGCGATGCGCGCACCAGCGGATGAGCCGACAGCGCAGTGGGCCGCCGCGGACATGCTTGCGTACGGGCACGGTCGGCCACATCGGCTGATCGACCTACAAGCCTGCGGACGGCCTCAGCTTTTTTCGCGGCACGAATCGCCCCGACCCGGCCCAGGTGACAGCCCGCACTTCTTTCTCCCGGCCGGCTCGGACATCCACAACACGGAAATCGACCTGCGCGGGAAGGGGGAGCCCGGTGTCGGCTGTGCCGTGGTCGAGGACTCCGATCCCGGCGCCTACGACGGCCGGAACCTGCGTGGAAGAGCCCGGAGGGGGCAACCGGTCTCCTGAGATTCGGAGGATGCCATGACCATGACGGAGCAGCCGGTCGAGTCGGCGGGGGAGAACACCGCCTGCTGCGCACGCCACGACAGCCACGGTCCGGGACCCGGTGCCGAACCGCCGGAAACGGCGCGTGAGCGCGTCAATCGCCGCTGGAACGAGATCCTGCAGGAGACACGGGTCACCCAGACGGGCGTGCAGATCCTTTTCGGATTCCTGCTCAGTGTGGCCTTCACCCCGCTGTTCCGGGAGTTGGAAACGTTCGACCGCGTCCTCTACGTCATCACCGTGGTGCTCGGCGCGGCAGCCACGGGATCACTCATAGCGCCCGTCTCCATCCACCGCTTCCTGTCCGGTCAGCGCATGAAGGACGAGCTCGTGGAGGCCGCCGGCCGCTTGATGATGTGCGGCATGGTCCTCCTCGCGCTGACCATCGGCTGCACCCTTCTGCTGATCCTCCGTGTCGTGCTTCCCGGTGTCCTCGCCGAAGTGCTCGTCGGCGGGGTCATGCTGTGGTTCGGCCTCTGCTGGTACGCGCTGCCGCTGTACCTACGACGCCGTGCCGTTCGGTGCTCCTGCACCGACGACGCATAGCGCACCCGGGCGAGGGGCGAGCAAGTCCTCGTGACCGGAATGCCCTGGTGGCGGTGGCCGTTCCGCTGACGCGCATCAGCGGACTCATACACGTTTACGCCTACGCGTCGGCACCCACGGTCGTCGTTCGCGCCTCACGGAGGGCGATATGCCGTCGCGGTGAGTCGGGCGTAGTGTCCACGTATGGGTGATGTTCGGTGTGGTCGGCGTGGTGCGGCCCTGCCGGAGCCGGCCGGACACGGCAACCGCTGCCGCCGTCCAGCGCACCGGCAGGCGACGGGGCGGGCACAGCACCGCCGGCGGATCACCGACGGCGCTCCGCAGGACGTGGGCGTCATCCAGCGGAGAAGCGGGCTTTCCTCCACGGAGCGGACGGGCGGATGCCACTGTGCCGCAGGGGCCGACAGCCAAAAGACGGCGCGCTCTGCGGCACCGGCCCGGCGGCGGGTCCGGGCGAGCCGACCACAGTTCGGGACGTGTTCCGACACCGGTGGCGGGGCGGCCGGGTTTCGCTTCCGGTGGGTACGGGGGGACCGGCGGCCGGCGCTCGACGCGGCTGGGCGGGGCGCAGCCGGGCCGGCCTCCCTGCTGCCGCGGATTCAGGTGGACGGCTGGGTTCAGGTGGACGGCTGGGTTCAGGTGGACGGCTGATGGACACCGCGATGGCGGCCGTGGTGCGGGAGACCGGTGCATTCGGGGGGATGCTGTATGTGTTGCCACCGGGCGACAACGCCTTGTGGCTGGTCATCGTGGCAGGGACACCGCATGAGTTCGCAGCCCCGTGGCGGCGGGTCACGCTGTCCGACCCGATACCGGTGGCGGACGCCGTGCGCGAGCGGCGCCTGGTGTGGATCGGCGGTCAGGAGGAGATGGCGCGCCGTTACCCGCGGCCGGCGCTCGTGCTGCCGTACGACTTCGCGGTGGCGGCCGCCCCGGTCGCTTCCGGGACCGCGCTTCAGGGCGGGCTGGTGCTGCTGTGGCCCGGGGCCCACCCACCGCAGCTGAGCCCACGTGAGCGTGACGCCATCGAAACGGGCTGCCGTCACCTGGGCAACCTCCTGCGACAGGCCGCGGACCGCGGCGATCCGCTCCTGCCCGCCGGCCGGCCGCGGACCCTGCCCCCGCCGGCCGGGCGCATGCCCTTTCCCGCCGAGGCGGCGGCGGTCACGGCCTTCGTCGATCGCCTGCCCGGAGGGTCCTGCGCACTGGACACGAACGGCCGCATCACCTTCATCACCCCGGCCGCCGCCGAGCTCGTCGGTGCAGATCGGGCCGACCTGGTAGGTGCCCTGCCCTGGGAAGTACTGCCGTGGATGGACGTCCCCCAGGTCGAGGACCGCTACCGGGCCGCGATGGTCAGCCGTCAGCCACAGGCGTTCACCGTCCGGCGTCCCCCGGACGCGTGGCTGTCCTTCGAGCTGTACCCGGACTTCTCCGGCATCAGCGTCCGCATCACCGGCGCCGACCCGTCCGAGGGTGCCCCCGCATCACCGTCCGCGCCGGCCGCGGGCCCCAGCCGCGCCATCCTGCTGTACCACCTGATGCATCTGGCCGCCACCCTCACCGAAGCCGTCGGCGTGCAGGACGTGGTCGAGCAGAGCGCCGACCAACTGCTGCCCGCCCTGGGCGCACAAGCCATGGTGCTGATGACGGTCGAGGACGGCCGTCTGAAGATCCACGGCCACCGCGGCTACCTCGCCGGCATCGTGGGCCGCTTCGACGCCACCACTCTGAGCTCGGACATTCCCGGCAGTAAGGTCCTCACCACCGGAGTCCCGGACTTCTTCGCGACCTTCGCGGAACTCCGGCGCGCCTACCCGTCCGCCGTGCACGAGGACGGAATGGCTTCCTGGGCCTTTCTGCCGCTGATCGCGTCCGGCCACCCCATCGGTTCCCTTCTCCTCGCCTACAGCCGGCCCCATGCCTTCCCGTCCGGTGAGCGCGCCGTCCTCACGTCGCTGGCCGGTCTGGTCGGGCAGGCCCTGGACCGCGCCCGTCTCTACGACGCCAAACACCACCTCGTCCACCGTCTGCAGTCCGCCCTCCTGCCGCACACACTCCCCCACGTCCCCGGTCTGAAGGTCGCCGCCCGCTATCTGCCGGCTGCCCGGGGCCTGGGCATCGGCGGCGACTTCTACGACCTCATCCGTCTCGACGAGCGCACGGCCGGTGCCACCATCGGCGACGTGCAGGGACACAACGTGGACGCCGCGGCCCTCATGGGGCAGGTCCGCACCGCCGTCCACGCCCACGCCACCGTGGGCGCATCCCCCGACGACGTCCTGGCCGGCACCAACCGCCTGCTGATCGACCTCGATCCCGGCCTGTTCACCAGCTGCCTCTACGTCCACCTCGACCTCGCCACCCACCGCGCGCGCCTGGCCACCGCCGGCCATCCGCCGCCCCTGCTGCGCCATGCCGACGGACGCACCGAACTGCTCCCGGTTCCGCCCGGTCTCCTGCTCGGTATCGAGCAGGACACCCCTTATCCGGTCCTGGAGATCCCCCTGCCGCCGGGCTGTGTGCTCGCCCTCTACACCGACGGGCTCGTCGAAGCCCCAGGAACCGACATCGACGACGCCACCGCGGCCCTCGCCGGGCTTCTCGAACACGCCGACCCCACCGACCTCGACGCCATGGCCGACCTCTTCGTCCGCCACGCCCCCGCTCCCGGCGACGACATCGCCCTGTTCCTCCTCAGCCTCGGCGAATGACCAGAGTCTCCGCCGCGGCTCCCGCTCGGGCCCGCTCGCGCTCCTCGCCGGGTGGCGGTACCGGTCCGCCCAGAACGCAGGTGGCCTTCCCGTTCACGTTCCATCCCGTCGTCCTTGCGCGGACTGACGGGACTGCCGCCTCGTTCCATGTCCCACACCCCCGCCCGCTTCCTTTCACATACGGGCGGCGCCGTCACACAGCGGTCGGTTCGTACGTCCAGCGCAGCAGGGCGCCGAGACCGCCTGCCGGAACGTCCGCGCCGTCCTCGTCCGAGGGCGGAACGATCAGCACGTCGGCGGCGGTGGCGGCCGCTGCCCGCAGCAGCGCGTCATCGGCGCGCACGGACGCCGGATCGCCCTCGCCGAGGGTCTTGGCGTCGCTCCGGCGCACCGCCACCTGGTCGGGGTCGCCGCCCACCCAGGCCTCACGGGCCAGATCCGCCCCGTCGGGCCGGACGAGCAGCGTGTCGATGCGGTGCTCCCGGGCGGCTTCCACCAGGGCCGGGACGCCTTCCACCGCGTCCGTGGGCCGGTCGGTGCCCACCCGTCCGGCGCGGAAGCGGTCGAGCACCTCCTCGACGCGGCGGCGGGCGTACTGCCGCCGGGCCTGTTCGATGGCCTCTTCCAGTACGGCGGAGGAGGAGCCGGCGGCACGGCCGCCGTGCTCGGTCTCCACCGTGACCTGGCGGACGGCCTCGGGAAGCCTTTCCCGCACGGCGGGCCGTTCACGGGGGTCGCCGACCAGGACGACCAGGTCGGCGCCGGACTCCTCGTACGCCGAGCCGAGCGCATCGGCGATCTCGACGACGTTGTGTTCCCAGGTGTTCTCGACCTTGAGCTGGAAGTGCCGCTCGGACCAGTCGGCCGAGGCCGTGCGGTGAACCGGCCGCTGCTGCCCCTCGATCTGTCCGGCGTCCTGCGGACCGGCCGCCCCGCGCAGTTCGAAGTCGGCGCCGGCGCGGTCGATGTATGCCACGAGGCAGACCGGGTCCTGGCCGCACAGCTCCAGCAGGGGCGTCAGACGGGGCAGCGGAGCCCAGCAGGCGATCTGCCGCTGTGGAGGCCGGGAGAGACGACGGCTGAGCACCACGTCCCCTCCGGCGGCGAAGACCACTCGCCCCGCCGGATCCTCGGCGGGGCCGATGTTCGTCAGGGCATCGCGCATCGCCTGGGTGGTCGCCGCGTCAGCGCCTTCCTCCTCCAGCGTCCGGCACACTTCCCGTACGGACAGCTCGCGTCGTTTGGCTCCCGACTCGTCGTTCTGAGCGGGATCGAAGTAGACGGTGGCCCACGGGCCGGGGCGGTCGAGCAGTGGCCCCAAAAACGACAGATGCACGCTTTCTCCCTCATTCGTCCAGGTTCCCGGCTGAGTACCCGAAGGCCGGGGAGGAACACACGGCGGGAGTCCTTCGAGCGCGAGGGGTCACGAGCGTGACCGGTGCCGGCTCGCCCGTGCGTCGGCCGCCCCGCCTCCCGTGAAAAGGGGCCCGTACGGACCGGATCTCTCCACCGTCGTGAACCGGAACAGCGGATTCGTCCGGCGGGAACCGGGCGGTCTCGTGGCGAGGGCCGCTGAAGCGTGCTCCCGTCCCTGGCGGGCGAGCACCGTCCGGCTCTCTCCGCCCAAGAGCGGGAGACCTGCCCGTGAGCCGGTCGAAGCCGCTCCTTCCAGCGGCCCCTCTCAGCGCACCCGTGGCCCCGTCACCGGCGACTCGATGGTGTCGGTCGTGGGAGTCGGCGGCGTCGATCGTGGCCCCGATGCGCGCATCGGGGCCGTCCACGAGCAGGTCCACGTCGGGAGGTGCTTCAGAGCGAGCAGCGCGGACCTGGTGTACGCCGCGTGTTCCGGCCCACGGCGCCCGAGCAGCACCACCTCGCACACCGTGCTGCGGCGCAACTCCTCCCACGCGTGGCCGGCGATCACCGTGCCGGCCGGTGTCTCCGGGTCGGAGACCAGGATCCGGGCGACGTCGAGGGCGACGTTGCCGTTGCCGACCACGACGGCACGTCCGGCCGAGAGGCCGACGGCATCCGGTGCGACCTCCGGGTGTGCGTTGGACCAGGCGACGAAGGTGGTCGCGGAGAGGCTGCCCGCCCGGTTCTCGCCGGGTATGCCGAGCCGCCGGTCCGCGGCGGCGGGCGGCAGGCGGCAGGCGGCAGGCGGCAGGCGGCAGGCGGCAGGCGGCGTGGAAGTTTCGTCGGCGGAGATGTTTCAATTCGCATCCGGTTTCCGGGACGCGCTCGGGGGTGAGGCTGGATTCACCGGTACGGGGGCACCCGGGGAAGAAAATATTGCTGTGCGGACATGCCGCCGGCCGGCGAAGGGGATGAGGGTATGGCAGGGGTGGAGCCTACGCAGGCCCTCGGGGAACAGTCCCCGGCCGAATCTGCCGCTACGCTCACCAGGGCACTGGAGGCCATCGGGAGCGGCGCGTACGTCGTAAACGAGCAGGGCCGCGTGATCGCGGTCAACGCCCACGCCGAACAGTTGCTGGCCATGCCCGCAGAGGATCTTCTCGGTCGCGACGCGCACGACCTGCTGCACCGGGATGCCCACGGCCAGCCTTTGTCCAGGGCTCAGTGCAGCATGCGGCAGGCTTTCCTCGCCGGGCGCACCGCCCAGGTCGAGGGGGACTATTTCGCATGCGGGGACGGCTCCCTGCTGCCCACTTCGTGGCTGGTCACCCCCTATGACGTCGGTGACCACGCACTCGGCACGCTCGTTCTCTTCCACCCCCGGCACCCGCTGGAAATCGACACTCAGCCGAAGCCGGCGGCCGGCCCGCTGCCGGAGCTCGAACGGCTCGCGCTGCTGGCCGAGACCACCACTCAGCTGACCTCCACCCTTGATGTCGAGGAGGCGCTGCGCCGGCTGGTGACTCTGGTGGTGCCCCGGCTGGCGGACTGGGCCGTCGTCGATCTGATCACCGAGCGCGACGAGGTGTGGCGCACCCTCGTCGTCCACGCGGACGGGGGTGCCCTGGTGCGCCACGAGGAGCTGCAAGGACCGATGCCACCGGTCCCGGAGGATTCCCAGATGCCCTTGTCCAGGGCCCTTCGCGGGGTCGCTTCCGCCCTGGCCGGCCCGCTGACCTACCGGGGGGCACCGGATTCCGGCATCGCGCTCGAACAGCGCGGTCTGTTCGACGCCACCGGCATCCGCTCCGCGGCCATCGCCCCCATCCGCAGCACGCGCGAAGTGCTGGGGGCCCTCACCCTGGGCCGCACCAGGAAGCCGGTGGACTTCACCACCGACGATCTTCCCCTGATCGAGGACATCGCCCGCCGGGCCGGCCTCGCCCTGGACAACGCGAGTCTCTACGAGCGCCAGCGCAAGGTCGCGGAGACCATGCAGAACCACCTGCTGCCCCAGATGCCGCGCGTACCCGGGTTGCAGATGACGGTGCGCTACCTGCCCGCGCCCGACGCCTCACAGGTCGGCGGCGACTGGTACGACGCCTTCTCCTTGTCCGACGGCGCCACCGCGCTGGCGGTGGGAGACGTCGTGGGTCACGATCTGGAGGCCGCGGCCGGCATGGCGCAGCTGCGCAACATGCTCCGCGCCTACGCCTGGGCCCTGCAGGAACCCCCCAGCAAAATCATCGGCCGGCTGGACGAGGCCCTCCTGCACATCACCGACGTCGCCATGGCCACCGTGATCTTCGCCCGGCTCGAAGAGGCGGAGGACGGCCACTGGAAACTGTCCTGGACCAACGCCGGGCACCCGCCGCCCCTGCTGATCAGCCACGACGGCCTGGCCGACTACCTCACGGACGGCCACGGCATTCTCCTGGGCACCGGGTCCCGTGGACCCCGCACCGACGCCGTCGCCCTGCTGCCTCCCGGATCCACCCTTCTGCTGTACACCGACGGGCTGATCGAAGAACCCGGCCACACCCTCGACGAGGGTCTGCACCGGCTGCGCCGGCACGCCGCCGCCCTCGCCCACCGCCCTCTGGCCTCCTTCACCGACCATCTGCTGCGCCGGGTCCGCCCCGCCGCCAACGACGACGACGTCGCCCTCCTCGCCCTGCGGACACCCGCCCGGACGCGATCCTGACCGGCGGCTCCCCGACACCGCCAGTGACCGGGCACGCCGAGCGGCGTGCCCGGTCCGGGTTCTCGTCGGCCGGGCGGGAGCGGCCTGCCGGGCCGGTTCGGACGGTAGGGCGGTTGCCGGTGCGGGGGCGCCCCGTTCAACGTTGTAAAGGGCTGCCCGCTCCCTCGGCGGCGGGAGGCGCGTACGGCCGGTCCTCAGCCGCCTCGGAGAGCCGCGCGGTCCGCCGTGCGGGCGTGGGGCATCCGGTTGTATCCCCACCACCCACACACTGAGCGGGGCCGTCTCCTGGACGGCCCCGCTCAGTGTGTGCCCGGGCCCGCAGGACGGACGCGGCTCCCTGGCCGGAAGCACGCTCGGCGTTTCGGCCACCACCGCCGTGTGCCTGGCCCTTTGTGCGACAAGGGTCGGTGCACCCCACATGCTCCGCCACGCCCCGATCCCGGGGGTCCGCACACGACCGAAACACAGGTGTTCGAAATCCCGGCTGGGTCGTTGAGCCCGGAAAGCCAACCGCAGCGACCGTCAAGGGGGCCACCATGACCTCGGCCGGCACACAGGAACAACCGGATCCCGGCACGCCGGGCACGGACACAGACACGGGCTCGGGCTCGGGCTCGGGCTCGGACGCGGGCTCGGACGCGGGCTCGGACGCGGGCTCGGACGCGGACGCGATTTCGGTCGCGGGCTCGCTCACGGGCTCGGGAGAAACACGATGACGGAGTCCGTGAAGGATCCGAAGGGCAAAGCCGGGAGGCGTCCCGTGCGGGGGTTCTTCGGTCGCGTGCGGATGGCCGAACCCCAGGTCTCCGACGCCGAACGGGAGTTGTTCGGTGGTCCGCTGCGCTACGACATGGGCTGGTCGGAACACGATCATGCCCCGCTCGACCTGACCCTGCTGTCCGCCCTGCGCTCCATGCCGAGGCTGGTCGGGGCGACCTTGCGAATGGCCTGGCAGGCGAACCGGCGTGCCCTGCTCGCCGTCGCGATCAGCGAGGTCGGACAGGGGATCGCCGCGGCCGTGGGCCTGCTCGCGGTCAACGCCGTCATGCACGCGCTGCTCGGCTCCGGCGCGCCGGTGGAGCGGCTGCACGCGATGCTCCCGGGCCTGGCCGTCGCCGCCGGGGCGGCCGTGGTCAACTCGGGTATGGCCGGATGGTCCACCGCACGGGCCGGCCGGCTGGAGCCGCTGGTCGAGCGGATCGCCACGACCCAGTACCTGGCCGCCGCCGCGTCGGTGGAGCTGGAGGCCATCGAGGATCCGGAGTTCCGGCGGCTGATCGATGTCGCCCAGTACGGCGCCGCATCCGCCCGTCGCATGATCGGCGCCTCCGTGGCCTCGCTGAACGGGGGCATCTCCCTGATCTCCACGGCCGGAGTGCTCACCATCCTGCACCCGGCCCTGCTGCCGATGCTGATCCTGATCGCGGCCCCGCGCGGCTGGGGCGCGATGCGGGTGGCGCAGGAGCGGTACGTGTCGGTGATGAGCTGGGTCGAGCACGTACGGGCCGGCCGCCTCATCGGCAACCTGCTCACCGAACGCACCGCCGCGCAGGAGGTGCGCGTCCATTCCGTCGGGCCGTTCCTGCTCAGCCGCTACGAGCGCATGGCCGAAAGCGCCGAGGCCGAACAGGAGCGGCTGGCCTCCAGCAAAGCCGTCACGGAGTGGGTGGCCGCCGCGCTGTCCGGCGTGGCCATGGCCGTCACGTACGGAATCATGTTCTGGCTGATCATGGGCGGGCACATGAGCCTGGCCGTCGCCGGCACCGCGGTCATCGCCGTGCGCTCCGGCTCGGCGAGCCTGGGCGCGCTCGTGATGAACGTGAACCAGCTGCACGAGGAGTCCCTCTACGTCCGCGACCACTCCCGCTTCCTGGACAAGGCTGCGCGGTGGACCATCCCCAGCGGGGGCGAGCCCGTTCCCGCGCGGGTAGGACGGGTCACGCTCGACCAGGTCACCTACCGCTACCCGGACCGGGCGGATCCCGCGCTGGACGAGATGTCGCTCACGCTGCCCATGGGCTCGGTCACCGCCGTGGTCGGTGAGAACGGCTCCGGCAAGAGCACCCTGATGAAACTGCTGTCGGGTCTGTTGCTGCCGCAGGGCGGGACCGTGCGATGGGGAGATGCCGAGGTGGCTTCTCTGGACCGCTCCCAGCTCTTCGACCGCGTCGCGCTGCTCACCCAGGACTTCCAGCGCTGGCCCGTGACGGCGGCGATGAACATCCGGATCGGCCGGCCCGCCCACGAGGCCGGCCCCGACGACCTCCGGCCGTCCGTCGACTACGCGGGGGCCGGACCGGTCGTCGCGAAACTCCCCGACGGCCTGCAGAGCCTGCTGGCCCGCGTGTTCCGCGGCGCCAGTGAACTGTCCGGCGGCGAGTGGCAGAAGATCGGCCTGGCCCGCACCCACTGGCGCAACTCCACCGCGACGGCGGACGGCCTCCTGATCGTGGACGAGCCCACCTCCGCCCTCGACCCGGAAGCCGAGATCGCCGCCTTCGACCGCATCCGCCGGCTCGCCTCCCCCGACCTGGCCGTCGTCCTGGTCACCCACCGCATGTCCGGGGTCCGGCACGCCGACCGCATCTACGTCCTGCACCAGGGCCGGCTGGCCGAACAGGGCAGTCACCAGGAGCTGATGGCCGCCCGGGGCCGGTACGCCGCGATGTTCGACGCCCAGGCCGCCCAGTACGCCCCGGCACCCACCGTCCCCCGCCCCGCCCCGCCCACCGTCGTGGACCTGCCTGAAGGGGCCCTTTGAACAAACCCTTTGAACGGGCCTCTCCCCCGCCCACCGACCCTGGGAGTTCGTATGACCGTTGAGGACGTGAACGCCGAAGCGTGGACCACGTAGACGGTGAGCGCCGTGACCGACACCGCCTGACGTCCATCACCGGCTCCGGGCCCGTCCACACCGAAGCCCACGCCGACGACCCGGCCGGGAGCCGACCGCCGCTTCGGGGCTGCGGGCTTCGGGAGGGCGAGCGAACGCCGCGTTCGTCCGGCGGCGGCAGGCGTTCTCGGAGCGACGTGAGGACAACGCGTGCCATCTCCGGGTCCTGAAGGGCCGCCCGGCCCGCGCCTGTCCCGTCCGGGGAGATCCGCCGGGGCGGGGAGAGGCTCGGTCCGCCTCCGCCGCTGCCGGCCGGGGTCACGTACGGGCGGCGCGGCGGGCGGCGCGGGCCCTGGGCAGGTAGCGCAGGCGCTCGGGCAGCAGCGGGACCACCGTGCGGACGACGGTGCCCAGGCGGCGCAGTCCGCGTTCGTCCCGTGCCGTCCACGCCAGGCCGAGGTGCTCGCGGACGGCCGGCGGGAGCAGGCCGGTCGTGACGAAGACGTGCAGCCGCGCCAGGGGCGGGCGGAGCACGGGCCAGGTCCGGCGCAGGAACGCGCCCGCGCCGTCCGGCGGAGGGATCGGCCGCCGCGGGTCGAGCAGTTCCGCCACGACGGGCGTCCTCTCCAGCTCTTCACGGACCATCGTGTCGAAGTACGGCCAGAACTCCTCCGGGGTGCGCGGCATGTCGCGCTGGTCGATGCCGAGGATGGCGCCGAGGTGGAGGAGTTCGTCGTAGAGGCGGCGTTCGTCCCGCTCGTCGAGCGGGTGGAACAGGTACTGCGCCGCTCTCAGGAAGGCCGGGTAGGCGGTGGCGTGCACCCAGGCGTAGGAGGCGGGGGTGAGTGCGTGATAGGGGCGGCCGCGGGTGTCGGTGCCGCTGATGGTCCTGTGCAGTCTGCGGAGCCTGCGGCCCTCCTCGAGGGCCTGTTCGCCGCCGTAGACCCACAGTTGCAGGGAGTCCAGTGAGCGCTCGGCCCGGCCCCAGGGGTCGGTGCGGAACACGGAGTGGTCGTCGACGCCCGCGCCGACCGCCGGGTGGGCGACCTGGAGCACCAGGGCGGCGGGCAGGGAGAGCAGGAGCCGGACGTCACCGGCGATGTCCCAGAGGAGGGAGCCGGGCCCGAACGGAACGGGCTCGGAGCGGGGGCCCGGGCCGGGTGCGGGGCCCGTGTCCGGGCCGGCCGCGTGTGCGTGGCCGCTGTCCATGGCTGTCACCACGATCCGAGAGGCCGCCGGGCGGCGGGTCCGGTGCCCGGCCGGTGGGCGGCCCAGCAGCCGATGGCCGGGGAAGCCGTGCGCCTGAGCGGCGGAGGTACGAGCGTCATCAGGAATCTCCTCCCGTCGCCGGGCTGCCCCACCGGGGTCGCGGACGAACCCGAAGAACTACCGCTGAGGAGGACAGGCGCGACCACACGAGGCACAGTACGCGCGAAACGCCGCGCCGCGCTGTGCCGAAGGCCACTCGGTCCCGTTCCGTGTCCCGGTCGGCCCATGCCGGCCCATGCCGGCCGGGACGGTCCCACGGATCCTGGGATCAGGGGTTCCTGCGGCGACCGTCATGGCCGACGGCTCCCGCGTGACCGTCCGGTCGCGGTCCTCGAGGCACCGCTGAAGCGGCCGCGACAGCCTTGTGGGTGTCCCGCGCCCGCCGGGGTACCCGGCTCCGGACCGGCGGATCCGTCCCCCATCGCCGACGGGTGGCGCTGCCGTCGCAGAAGCCGAGGAGGAGGACCTATGTCGCATCCCTCACGCCGCAGCAGGGGGCCGTTCTCCGGGTGGGACGCCTTCCGGGAGTTCGAGGACCTCCGCTCCCGGATGGAGTACCTCATGCACTCCACCTTCCCCTTTCCCGGCGACGACTTCTCCGAGGCCGGCACGACCGGTACGTGGACACCGCCGGCCGACGTCGAGGACACCGGGGACGCCCACGTGGTGGAACTGGAGCTCGCCGGTGTGGACAAGGACCAGATCAATGTCGAGATCAGCGACGGCGAACTCGTCGTCCACGGCGAGGTCGAGGAGCGGGAACGCATGGGCGTGGTCCGGCGGCACACCCGTCACGTCGGACGGTTCCACTACCGCACGACGCTGCCGCCCAACGCCGACACCGAACACATCAGTGCGGAGCTGACCAACGGAGTCCTCACGGTGCGTGTCCCCAGGACGGGGAAGAGCACGCCGCGCCGCATCGAGGTCACCGGCTGAGCCGAGGGCGGGGCCGGCCGTCGGCGAGAGGCGGCGGCCCCGTTCCACCGGCCCCTCCCCCACCCCGAACATTCGAGCGAAGGCGGCGGTCATGCGAGCTCACCTCGGCGATCGACTCGTCATCGAAAGCCCGGCGACCGGCACCACCAGGCGCGACGGCGAGATCGTCGGACTCCACCACAAGGACGGGACACCTCCGTACGACGTGCGCTGGTCGGACACGCAGGCGGTGACGCTCGTGTTTCCCGGGCCCGACGCGCACCTCCTGCATCCGGGGCACGAGCCCGGGACGGCCCGGGACCCGTCCCGTCGACCGGGCACGACCGGAGCGGGTGCCGATTCCGGTGCGCACCGCTCCGATGCGCACCACACCAGCGACCTCGGCCGACGGATAGCCACCGAACGCGAGCATCAGGGTCTGACCCGGGCCGAGACGGCCCACCGTGCCAGGATGGCGCCGGCGTATCTCGCGTACCTGGAGGAGCACCAGGCCGATCCGAGCCTGGCGACGCTCATCAACCTGGCCGGGGCGCTGAACACCACGGTCCAGACCCTGCGCGGCGGCGGCACCGAGATGCCGCCGGGCCAGGGCGCCGCGCTCGCGCACCCCCGGCTCCTGGACCTCGGCCCCGAGGAATGCCGCACCCTGCTGTCCACCCACGGGGTGGGGCGCGTCGCGGTGTCGGCCCCGGACGGCCCGGCGGTCGTTCCGGTGAACTACGAGGTCGTCGATGGCGTGATCGTCTTCCGGACCGCTCCCGACTCCGTACTCGCCGCGGCCGTGGGATCGGACACCGCCTTCGAGGTCGACCGTGTGGACGAGGCCATGAGCCAGGGCTGGAGCGTGCTCGCCGTCGGCCCCGCACGGCGGGTCACGGACCCCGACGACGTGCGGCGGCTGACCGAACACACCCACACCGCTCCGTGGGCCGGAGGCGAACGCGAGATGTGGGTGACGATCCGTCCCACGACCCTGACGGGACGCCGCATCAGTCCGGCCGGCCACTGAGCGGCGCCTCCGCACGGGTCGTCGCGGGTCGTTCAGGACGCCGCCGAGCGGGTCCGTGAACTCCTCGTCGGGGTAGCGGGCGGGCTCGGCATGGGCCTCCTCGCCGTAGCGCGTCGCATCCTCGTCGCCGAGTTCACGCAGTAGGGGGCCTGCCCGCGATCGGACACGGCTACGTGGACGGCCGCCGGCCCGCCGGCGAACGGCGGCGGGGGTGATGGTGCGACGGACGTCATCCGGGACGGCCTTTCTTCGAATTCTCCGGGGCGGCCGGGCCCGGGGCAACTCACGGCCGCCCCGGAGCGCCCTCGGTACGGCGCAGGGGCCGGGGCCGGGGCAGGGGCATGGGCCTCGGGTGGAGTCGGACGCGTGGGTACGGCCGTGCCGCGAAGGGCCACGGAGGGCTGCGGAGGGCTGCGGAGGAAGGGCCTCGGCCCGCGAAGGGGCACCGAGGGAGGGGAAGGCCGGTCAGACGGCCCGCAGCCGCGTCAGGCGCGACACGCCGCGGACCACACCCGACCGAATTCGATGTGGTCACGGGTGACGAGACGCTGCCCGGAATTCATGCGCTCCATTGAGCCGGACGACTCGCTTCTCGTCAACAACGCCCGGCCCACCGCATACACGTGCGGAGGCCCTCCGGGCACCTCCCCGGAAGACCTCCGCACGCTACCGCCCCGGAGGGCGTTCGTCTCAGCCGACGCCGGCCGGCGACGCCGTCGTACCGGCCGATTCGGAGGACTCGGAGGACTCGGCGGACTCGGAGGACTCGGCGGACTCGGCGGTGAGCCGTTCCATGCCGCTGGTGTCCTTCAGCGGCTTCTCCTTGATGAACAGCACGGCGATCACGGCGAGGGCCGCGACGGGCGTGGCCACGAGGAAGAGGTCCGCGGTGGCAACGCCGTAGGCGTGCTCCACGATCTCCCGCATCGGCTCGGGCAGCGTCGTCATGTCGGGCACGCCGCTCCCGCCGGACTCGTTCGAGCCGGCCGGGATGCCCGCTTCCGCCAGGCCCTTGGTCATCTCGGTGGCGACCCGGTTGGCGAGGATGGCCCCGAGCACACTGGTGCCGATCGTGCCGCCCATGCTCCGGAAGAAGGAGAGCACCGAGGTGGCGGCGCCCAGCTCGGTCGCCGGAACGTCGTTCTGCGCGGCCAGGACCAGGTTCTGCATCAGCATGCCGACGCCGACGCCCATGACTGCCATGTAGACGCTGAGCAGGGCGAAGGGGGTGTCGGCCTCAATGGTGGACAGCAGGCCTAGGCCCGCCGTCATGATGATGGAACCCGCGACCAGGTACACCTTCCACCGGCCGGTGGCGGTGATGATCTGTCCGGCGACGGTCGAGGAGACGAGCAGGCCGAGAATCATGGGCAGACTCATCAGGCCCGCGACGGTCGGGGACTTGCCCAGGGAGATCTGGAAGTACTGCGAGAGGAAGACGGTGCCGCCGAACATGGCCACACCGACGAGGAGACTCGCGACCGTGGTGAGCGTCACCGTGCGGTTGCGGAAGATGCCCAGCGGAATGATCGGCTCCGGCACCCGTGCCTCGACGACGACCGCGGCGATCAGCAGCAGCACTCCCCCACCGGCCAGCGCGGCGGTCTGCCACGACATCCAGTCGAACTCGCTGCCCGCGAGGGAGACCCAGATGAGCAGGGCGCAGACACCCGCGACGATCAGGAAGGCGCCCAGGAAGTCGATCTTCACCTCGCGGCGGACGGTGGGCAGCTTCAGGGTGCGCTGCAGCAGCGCGATGGCGAGCAGTGCGAACGGCACACCGATGAAGAAGCACCAGCGCCAGCCGAGCCAGGAGGTGTCCACCAGAACACCGCCGATGAGCGGTCCGGCCACGGTGCCGACCGCGAAGACGGCTCCGAAGATGCCGGCGTACTTGCCCAGCCTGCGCGGCGGGATGATGGCCGCCATCACGATCTGCGCCAGAGCCGTGAGCCCACCCGCGCCGATGCCCTGCACCACGCGGCTGAAGATCAGCAGGCCCACGTCCTGGGAGAAGCCCGCCAGCAGGGAGCCGACGACGAACAGGGACAGGGACAGCTGGAGCAGCAGCTTCTGGTTGAACAGGTCCGACAGCTTGCCCCACAGGGGCACCGTCGCCGTCATCGCCAGCAGCTCGGCGGTGATGACCCAGGTGTAGGAGGACTGGCTGGCCTGCAGGTCGGCGATGATGCGCGGGAGCGCGTTGGCGACCACGGTGCCGGCCAGGATGGCGACGAACATGCCGGCCATCAGCCCCGACATGGCCTGGAGTATCTGCCGGTTGGTCATGGGGGTGGGTGGCGCCTCCAGGGGCGCCGGCGTTGAGGTCACTTCAGCTCTTTCAGAAACGTTCGAAGGTCGGGTGAGGGACGGACCCGCTCAGGCTTCGTCCACCGGAACGGCCGGAACGGCCGGTTCCGTGAGTCCGGCGGCCAGATGGTCGAACACCGTTCGGAAGACGGCCTCGAAGGTGGCTTCGTCCTGCCGCACGCACCAGTACTCCGCGGCAACCCGGACGGCCGTGGTGCCGACTGCGGCCAGCAGTCGCGGATACAGCCCCAGGGCCTGTCTCCTCTGTTCCCCCTCGGCCGTCCCGAAGGGGGGACGGTCCCCGGTGAACAGCGGCGAACCGGTGCCGATGCGCTCCGCGAGCGTCTCGGCCAGAGTGAACTCGTCCTCGACGTGGGCGCCGATGCTGCGCGCGAGCAGGTACGGTGACCTGCGCAGCACTTGGGAGTGCAGCTGCCACAGTTCGTGCTGCTGTTCCACTTCTCCCAGTTCCGCGGCCAGCGCGTCGCGCAGCGCCGCCAGCGGGGGCATGTCGGCGGGCGCGGCGAGCACCGCCCGCCGGATGCGCACGCTCGACTCCGCGCCCACCATCATGAACGCCTCGTCACGGGAGTCGAAGTAGTTGAAGAACGTGCGGGGCGATACACCGGCCGCTTCGCTGATCGCGTCGACGGTGACGTTCTCCGCGCCGTGCTCCGCCGCCAGCCGCACCGCGGCCGCCACCAGAGCAGCGCGGGTCTCCCGCTTCTTGCGGCTCCGAAGCCCACCCTCTGCGGGGTCCCTGTCACTCACTCGTGCAGGATACGCAAATATGCAGAGCCTGCAAAAAATATATTCGACCCCGACCCCGGTCCTCTTCTCCTCCTCGCCTCCCCGGTGACCGCGCCCCTCAGGGACGTGAGGTGCGACAGCCGCCCATGGCGGTGAAGTACTCCGTGGCGAGGACGCTCCGCCGACCGGGCGGCCGGTGCTACCCGGCCGGGCAGTACTGGGGAGCCTCCTCCCTGTTGTCCTTGGTGATCAGAGTGAGCGGAATGCCGGAGACCTTGCCCTTCTCGCCCTTCTCCATCAGGTCGGCCGTGCTCCTGACCGCCGTTTCGCCGATCACCTTGGGAGAGTTGGCGACCGTGGCGGAGAAGCGGCCGTCCTCGACGGCGGCCAGGCCTTCCTCCGTGCCGTTCTCGGTGACGATCTTGATATCCTCGCCGCCGCGGGAGTCGAAGACCTTGCGGGCGGCGAAGGCCATCTCCTCGTTCGCGACGAAGACGTAGTCCATGTCCGGGTGCGCCTCGATCATGTTCTCTGCGACGTCCTGCGCCTTGACCGGGTTGAACATGCCGGGCTGGTCGGCCACCACCTTCGCGGTGTCGGGCAGCGCCTCGGTGAAGCCGGCGACCATCAGGTCGGAGGCGGCTCCGGGAGCACCCGCGATCACTCCGACCTGCACGGGCTCGCCGCCCGCGTCCTCGGCGACCCAGCCGGCGTCCAGGGCGCCGAGCCCCTTCAGGTCCACGGCGGCGGCACCGAGGATGCCGGAGACGTCGTCGGTGGCGAGCGAGGCCAGGTAGAGGGGCACGCCCGCCGCCTCGGCCTTGGCCATGTCGCCTTCCAGTGCGTCGATGTTGACGGTCTGCACCATCAGCACGTTGGCCTGACGGGTGATCATGTCCTTGATGTTGGACAGTTCCTTGGCCGCGTCCATCCGGGAGTTGGCCGTCTTGAGCGTGACGCCCCGCGCCTTCGCCTCCTGTTCGACGGCCTTCTGCAGACAGGTGGCGAACTCACTGGTGTCGCCGTTGACGAATCCGATGGTCAGCGCGGCGCCGTCACCGCTCGCGGCGCCGGCGCCGCAGCCGCCGACGGCCGCGACGGAGCCGAGGGCCGCCGCGACGGCCGGCCATCTGAGTGCGCGTGGGGAAGGGGTCATGCCGGACTGTCTTTCGCCGTGCGGGAGGAGGGGGCTCAGATGGGCTGGACCATGCGCTCCAGCACGTGCTGGGTCAGGCCGGCGTGGTCGAAGTCAGGGTGGGATGCCGGGTCCATCTCGTACTCGCCGATCGCGACCGACGATTCCACGATGCGCTTGCACCGCTCGTAGCGGCGCTCGCTGTAGGCCTTCAGCGCGGTCTCGTGGTCGGTGTGGGCGGACAGGCACTCGGCGAGTACGACGCCGTCCTCGATGGCCTGGGCGGCTCCCTGCCCGAGGTGCGGGGTGACGGCGTGGACGGCGGCGCCGATGAGCGCGATCCGGCCGTTGTGCCAGGGCGCGGGCGCGATCAGCCACTCCTCCGGGCGGAACACGATCTGCGCCGAGTCGTTGGTGTGCCGGTCGCGGACGCGTCCGGTCAGTCCACCGAACGGGGCCAGCCGCTCACGCAGTTCGTCCGCCATCCGGTCCTGTTCGAGCCGAAGGCCCTCTTCCCAGGTGGTGTTGTGGAACAGGTAGGCCGGGTCGGGGCCGATCGGCACGAAGCCCGCCATGCCCTCGGGACCGTTCTGCAGGATGATCCGGTCGATCTCCGGTTCCCGGGGGATGTTGAGCCGGAACGCCGACTGGCCCAGGTAGACCGACGATGAGAACACTGCCTCGGCTCATTTCAACCACCTGATGTCGTTCGTCCGGCTCCGTACGGAAGTGCACGGAGCCAAGGTGTGCCGAACGTAGAGGAGAGCCGGGCCGGCCGGAAGTAGCCGGAAACGCACGGTTAAATTGCGTTCCCGCACCCTTCCCGCACTCTTGCCAATCGACGGGAATCCCACCCATCGCACGCGATCCGGGGAATCCAGAAATGCGGTGCCGTACCGTGCGGGTCGCGATGGAATCCGGTCCGGTGTGGATTCCGTCAGCCGTTACGACGTCGGTGAACTGGGACGATGCGAAGAACCGAAGACGCATCGGCCGGGCGTGCGAGCGAAATACCGGGATTTCGCCTTCCTGATGTCGGATTCCCTCGGCGGTCCGGTCGCTGGCTGGCCTGTGACGGTCCTCGCCCTTCACAGTGGAGCCGATTCATTCGATATCCGCGGTGCCGGGCACCGCACGGGAGCATTTCCTTGAACGCTTCTCGAAAGGCGGCCGGAGACGGCCGTAGGGCAGCCGTGATCGCGTTGGCATGCGCCGGCGTCTTCGTCGCCTATCTGCCGGTGACGACCGTCGCGGTGAGTCTGCCGGTGATCCAGCAGGCTCTGGGCGCCACGACCGCGGAACTGTCGTGGGTCTCCGACGCCTACGTGCTGCCGGTGGCCGCGCTGATCCTCACCGCGGGCGTGTTCGGCGACGTGCACGGCCGCAAGAAGGTCTACCAGGTGGGCATGGCGCTCAGCGCGGCGGGCGCGGCGGTGTCCCTGAGCACCCAGTCGATCGGGATGCTGTGGGCCGGCCAGGCGCTGGCCGGTGCGGGAGCCGCGGCACTGCTGCCGGTGACGCTGGCGCTGATCAGCCAGGCCGTGCCGGACCACCGTGAGCGCGGCAAGTACATCGGCTGGTGGACGACCTGCATGATGGCGGCCATGGTGGTCGGCCCGCTGATCGCGGGTGTGATCGTCGAGCACGCCTCATGGCGGTGGGTCTTTCTGCTGCCGCTGCCGGTGTCCCTGGCGACCATGGCGGTGGCCGCGCGGCTGCTGCCCGGTGACCGGGCCACCTCCCGGCGCAAACTGGACTGGCCCGGTCAGGTCACCGCCGCGGTGGCCATGACGGCCCTGGTGTACGGGGTCATCGAGGGCGGCGCCGATTCGTTCACCGCTCCGCAGACCGTCGTCGCGCTGGTGGTGGCCGTGGTGAGCGGCACACTGTTCGTCGTGGTGGAGCGGCGCAGCGAGTCGCCGATGCTGGAGCTGTCCCTGTTCCGCAGCCCGGCCTTCACGGGCTCCACGCTGGTCGTGATGATCAGCTTCCTCGGACTGATCGGCTTCTTCTTCGTTCTGAGCCTCTATCTGGGCATGGTGCAGCAGTTGGACACCTGGCAGTCCGCGGTGCGCCTGGTGCTGGTCAACGTCGTCTCGATGATCATGGGCATGGTGATCGGGCCGGTGATGCGGCGGGTGTCGCCCCGGGTGATCATCACGGCCGGCATGCTGATCAGCGCGGCCGCCCTGCTGTCCCTGACGACGCTCGGCCTCACCACCTCGTTCGGGTCGCTGGCCTGGCGGCTGGCCCTGCTCGGCCTGGGCCTCGGTATCGCCTTCCCGTGCATCACCAGCACCGCGGTCTCCGCGGTGCCCGACCGTCAGGCCGGCATGGCCGCCGCGGGCAACAACGCCTTCCGGCAGCTCGGCGGCGCGCTGGGTCCTGCCGTGCTCGGCACCCTGCTGGCGACGAAGGCGGCCGACACACTGCCCGCTCACCTCGCCGACGCGGGTCTGAACGGCGGCACGGCACAGTCGATCACCGACACGGTCGGGGCCGGAGGACTGGGCGCCGTCGCCGGCATGGAACTCGGCGCGGACACCGGCCGGGCGATGGGTGCCGTCTCCGAGGCGTTCCTGGAGGGCCTGCGCCTGTGCCTGACCGTCTCCGCGGTCCTGCTGGTCCTCGCCGCCCTGGCCGCGGCCGTCCTGCTGCGGCGGCGGACGGGAGCGTCCGTCACGGTGGGCGCGGGCGGTTCGGACGGCACGCCCGCCACCGCGGGCGCGGGCAGCGCGTCCGCTCCGGCGGACATGGGCAAAACGTCCGGCAGCACCACTGTCGCCGTGGGGGCGAACGGTACGTCGGGCCGGCCCGCAGAGCGGCCGGAGGCCGTGGATTCGTCCTCCGGCCGGAACACGGGCGGCTCCCCCGGGCGATGACGCCCCCGCCCGCCTCCGTACCCGGTCCCGCGCTCTCACGGCGCGGGACCGGGTACGGAGCGAAGGCCGGGGCCGGAGGCCGGGGCGTCGTGCCCCGGGGCGGGCACGGTCCTACGATGGCTGCCCGCCCTTCCCCCCGGCCTCACTCAGGAGAGACCAGCAGACCAGTGACCCCCTCGCCCCTCGACTCCCTCGACCTCAAGCTGCTGCAGGCCCTCGAACTCGACGGGCGGGCCTCCTTCAGCCGTATCGCCCAAGTGCTCGGGGTGTCCGACCAGACCGTCGCGCGCCGCTTCAGACGGCTGCGCACCACCATGAACCTGCGGGTCACCGGTATGACCGACGACAGCCGCCTGGGCAGGGACGGCTGGATCGTCCGGCTCGGCTGCAGCCGGAACACCGCGTCGCAGCTGGCCGGCACCATCGCCGGACGGCCCGACACCCACTACGTCGACCTGGCCGCCGGCGGCACCGAGGTCGTCTGTGCCATCAGCCCGCGCAGCAGCCAGGAACGGGACGATCTTCTTCTCGAGCGGCTCCAGCGCATCCCGCATGTCACCTCGGTCGGCGCGCACTGCATCCTGCGGTCCTACTACGGCAACTCCCTGCGCTGGCTGCGCAAGATCAGCGCGCTCGGTCCGGAGGAGGAGGCAGCCCTGCGGACGCCCGCCCCGGGTCCCTCGATGTCGCCGGTCGTTCTCGACACCACCGATCAGGTCATGCTGGAGACGCTGCATCGCGACGGCCGTGTCCCGCTGACCGAGCTGCAGTCGGCGACGGGGCTGTCCGAGACGGCGGTGAAGAAGCGCCTGGGACGGCTGCGGGGCACGGGGGTGCTCCACCTCGCCGTCGAGTACGACCACGAGCCTCTCGGGCAGGGCATCGAGGCGCTGATCTGGCTGACGGTCGCCCCGCACGCCCTCGCCGAAGCGGGCGCGGGAGTGGCCGGCCATTCGGCGGTGCGGTTCGCCGCCGCCGTCACGGGGCGGACGAACCTCGTCATCTCGGCTCTGTGCCGCAGCACCGAGGAGCTCTACACGTTCCTCAGCGAGGGGATCGGTGCGCTGCCCGGCGTCCACACGGCGGAGACCGTCCTCACGCTCCGCCGGGTCAAGACCCTCACCGCCGAGCACAGGTGACACCAGGACCGGGCGCGCGTACGGGGCTGCGCGAGTTCCCCGCCGGCCGCGCGACGGTTCATCCGGATGTCGTCCAGCGGGGGGCCGTCTCGGCCCAGGCCCTCTCCCAGGCGGCGAGGTTGCGGCGACGCACGGCATGGCAGGTCACGGCGTGGGCGGCGGCGCCGGTGAGGACGGTTCCCACAGCGGCGAGGAGGGCGCAGCCCATGCTGCGGCTGCGGACCTGTTCACGCGTCAGCGGCGGCTCGCTCGCCTCGCCGTCGGCGGTGACCCAGATACGCACCTGGCTGCCGGCCGACAGGCCCGGTGGGACCTCGGCCCGGGTGGTGGCGGTACGCCCGTCGGCGGTGGTGAGGCGGACCTCGGCCGGGTAACGGGCGAGCTTCGCCTCGTCGGATCCGGGCTCCGGATGGCGCGGGACGTCCTCGGTGAGGGTCGCGCTCGTCTCGTGCCGGGTCAGAGTCTGGTGGCGGGCCGTGTCCGCGTAGTGGCGGTGGGCGAGCTCTGCGACGACGACGCCTGCCACGGGCGCCACGACCAGTACGGCGAGCAGCAGTCCGAGACCGATCCGGGCCTGGAAACGGTCGGTGGGGCGGCGCAGGGGGTTGAGCCGCCGGCGCCACGGCCGAGGGCCCTGGAGCGGGCCGAGGCGGGGCCCCGGGGGCGGTTGCGCGGGAGGAATGGTGCCCGCCACGTCGTCACTCCTTCGAGGTGGGTCGGTCTCGGGGCCTGGGTCACCGGCGCCCGGCGGAATGCGCCGGGCGCCGGTGACGGTGCCCTCCGCACACGGCACCGCCCCGGTGAGGTGCGCACCGGGGTGTCCCACCGGGAGCGGTCCGGTGGGACGGGCGTCCGCGGCGGGGGGCGGCCGCCGCCTGCGCGCCCGGGACGGTGGGTGCAGCGCGCGGGCGGAGGAACGGGGGCCGGGCGGGTCACCCGTGTACGTGCCCCGCACGCAGGTGATCCGCCCGCACGTGTCTCGTACGCACGTGCTCCGGCCGGTCCGGTGGCCGGTGGTGTGCCGTGGTCATCGCGCGGCCTCCCGCACCTGCTGGCAGCGGGCGCAGTAGCGGGCCTGCGGAACGATCAGCAGCCGGTCGCGTTCGACGCGGCCGCGGCACAGGTGACAGACGCCGTAGTCCCCGGCGTCCATGCGGGTGAGCGCCGCTTCCACGTCGGCGAGTACCATCCGGGCGGACGCGGCGAGCCTGACCTGGACCTCGAGCTGGCCGGCGACCGGTGGTGCACCCGGGTCCCCCGGGTGCGGCCCCGCATCGACGGCGAACTGGCGCAGCTGGTCCCTGCGGAACAGCTGTTGTTCGCACAGGTTCGCACGCAACAGCGCGAGGTCCTCGGATGTGAGGACCTCGCCGTGCTCGTCGATCGTCTGGTGGGTCACCACTGCACCCCCCTTGGGCGGAGCGGGAGAGGAATACGGACGGGGCGGGGCCGGGAGCGGATGCGGTCAGGCCGCGCGGCTCTGGCACGAGACGCAGTACCGGGTGTGCGGAAGGATCTCCAGCCGCTCCGCCGGAACGGGCTTGCTGCAGCCCAGGCAGGTGCCGTAGCTGCCGTCCTCGACGCGGGCGAAGGCCTCGTCGATCTCCTTGAGGACGCGCTTGATGGAGTCCCGCTGGTTGGCCAGCAGGTGGTCGTCGGGGCTCTGCCCTGTGTCATCGAGGGCCTTGAGTTGTGCCACCCGTGTGGTGCGCGCGTGTTCGAGGCGCTGCCGGATCTGGTCCACGGCGGGGTGGTCGGTGCGCGATTCGGTGAGGGGCAGGTCGAGCGACACGGAAAGTCTCCTCCGGTTACAGGTGGTCGATCCATCACCATCCCCGTTCGCCCGCCCGGAACCCATCGGGCGCGATACCCATCTCTGCCGGGTCCCAGGACCCACCCCGGGCGGCATGGGCCCGTCGGACGGGGGAAATGGGTCATGGAGCCCATCGACCGAATATCGTCAGCTCGTGCACTCTGTCGGTTTCGCTGTTCGCCGGGATCAGGGGCCGCTGCCGCATCGGGTGTCGCGGTGCCCGACAGTAGAGGCAGACGAAAGAGGAAAGGCGTGACCTCCGTGTCCCTGTACTGGCGGATCTTCGGACTCAACGCGATGGTGCTGGGCGCGGCCACGGCGTTGTTGCTGTGGGCTCCGGTGACCGTGTCCGTGCCGGTGCTGCTGACCGAGGCGGTGATCCTCGTGGGCGGCATGAGTGTGATGCTCGTCGCCAACGCGGCCCTGCTGCGGGTCGGGCTCGCTCCGCTGGACCGGGTGACCCGGCTGATGGCCACCGTCGACCTGCTGCGGCCCGGCCAACGGCTTCCGGTGCGCGGGGGCGGGGAGGTCGCCGAGCTGGTCAGCACGTTCAACGCCATGCTGGAGCGGCTGGAGAAGGAGCGCGCCGCGAGCAGCGCCCGTGCCCTGCTCGCCCAGGAGGCGGAGCGGCGCCGGATCGCCGCCGAACTCCACGACGAGGTCGGGCAGAGCATGACCGCCATCCTGCTGGCCCTGAAGCAGGTCGCCGACGAGGCACCCGCTCCGCTGCGCGACGAGATCCACCAGGTGCAGGAGATCACCCGGGCGAGTCTGGACGAGGTCCGCCGGCTGGTGCGCCGGCTGCGTCCCGGCGTGCTGGACGATCTCGGTCTGATCAGTGCGGTCACCTCACTCGCCACCGAGTTCGCCACGCACACCGGGCTGCGGGTGCACCGCCGTTTCGGTGCCGATCTGCCCACCCTGGACAACGGCACGGAGTTGGTGATCTACCGTGTGGCGCAGGAGAGTCTGACCAATGTCGCCCGGCATGCCGAGGCGCGTTCCGCGACGGTGAGCCTGTACCGGGACGACGAGCGTGTCGTTCTCGAGGTGACCGACGACGGCCGTGGCATCGGCGCCGCCCACGAGGGGGCCGGCTTGCGCGGTATGCGTGAACGGGCCCTGCTCATCGGCGCCACACTGGACATCACTCCCGTCGCCCGGACCGGTACCCGGATCCGGCTGGCCGTGCCCGCCGTCAGGAAGCAGTCATGAACCACCAGGCCCCACCGACCCCGATCCGCATCCTGCTCGCCGACGACCACGCCCTGGTGCGCCGCGGCGTCCGGCTGATCCTCGACCGGGAGCCGGACCTCGAGGTCGTGGCCGAGGCCGGCGACGGCGCGGAGGCGATCTCCATGGCCCGCGCCCAGGAGATCGACCTGGCGGTGCTGGACATCGCCATGCCCCGGATGACCGGTCTGCAGGCCGCCCGTGAGCTGTCCGCGCTGAAGCCGGGCCTGCGCATCCTGATGCTGACGATGCACGACAACGAGCAGTACCTGTTCCAGGCCCTCAAGGCCGGGGCCGGCGGGTACGTGCTGAAGTCGGTCGCCGACCGCGATCTGGTCGCCGCCTGCCGGGCCGCGATGCGGGACGAGCCGTTCCTGTACCCGGGGGCGGTCACCGCCCTGATCCGCAACTACCTCGACCGGGTGCAGCACGGCGAGGAGGCGCCCCAGCTGCTGACCCCGCGCGAGGAGGAGGTGCTCAAGCTGGTCGCCGAAGGGCACTCGTCGAAGGAGATCGCCGAGATACTCTTCATCAGCATCAAGACGGTGCAGCGGCACCGCGAGAACCTGCTGAGCAAGCTGGGGCTGCGGGACCGCCTGGATCTGACCCGTTACGCCATCCGCGCGGGGCTCGTCGAGCCTTGAACGCCACCCTGCCGGGACGTGTCTCCCGCACCGCCCGCCCTCCGCTCCGCGCCGTCGCGGTTCTGGCCGCCCTGGCGGCCGTTCTCCTGACCCTGGGGTTCGGCCTCACCGACGACCCCCGGGCCGTCCGGGCGGCTCAGCCGCCCGCCCACGACGCGCCTGCGGTGCCCGGCGCCCCGGCGCCCGACGGGCCGGAGCCGTCCGTTCCGGATCCCTCCCCCGCGCCCGGGCCCCACTCGTCCGGCATCCGTCCCCACACCGACGACGGCTGCACCGCCCGTATCGTCCCCCTGAGGCCGCAGCGCGACGCCGGGGAGCGCACGGTACCGGCGGGACATCTGCTCTTCACTCCCGCGCACACCCCCCGCACACCTCCGCAGCCGGCCCGGCCCGCCCCGGCGGCCGGGCACGCGCCGCCCGCCGCCGCCCACATGCCGTCGGACCTCGGCCGGGGGCCTCCCGGACCCTCCAGCACATGAGAGTCTTGTTCCTTTCCTCTCCGCCGCGTCCCGGACCGGCCGCGGCGTGACTGCTGGAGTCATCCGTGAAAAGTTCCGCCCGTATCCGGGCGTTGTTCGCACTTGTCGTGATCGCCCTGTCCGTCTACATCGCCGCGACGGTCCCCATCCGCCTGGGACTCGACCTGCGCGGCGGTACCCAGATCGTGCTGGAGACCCGTTCCACCGAAACCCTCGAGGCCGACGGCGAGGCGACGGACCGCACACTCGAGGTGCTGCGCGGCCGTATCGACGCGCTCGGTGTCGCCGAACCCACCATCGTCCGGTCCGGGGACAACCGGATCATCGTGGAACTGCCCGGCGTGCAGGACCCGCGACAGGCCGCCGAGGTACTGGGCCGTACCGCGCAGCTCACCGTCCACCCGGTGCTCGCCCCCGGTACCGATCCCGAGTCCGCCAAGAAGCTACCGAAGGGCGAACGCGTCCTGGCCGACGAGGCCGGAGAACGGCTCCACCTGGCCCCCGCCGCGCTCACCGGCCAGGACGTGAAGGGCGCCGAGGCCACCTTCGACCAGCAGAGCGGCGCCGGCTGGATGGTCAGCGTGGACTTCGCGGACGACAAGGGCTGGTCGAAGCTGACCGGCGAGGCGGCCTGCAACCCCGCGGGTGATCCCAAGCGCCGGGTCGCGATCGTGCTGGACGACAAGATCATCTCGTCGCCGCAGGTCGATCCGTCCGTGGCCTGCGGGGCCGGTATCACCGGCGGGTCCACCCAGATCACCGGGTCCTTCACCAGTGACGACTCCAAGGAACTCTCCCTGCTCATCAGCGGCGGTGCCCTCCCGGTGCCGGTCGAGACGGTCGAGCAGCGGACCGTGGGCCCGACGCTGGGCGCCGAGGCCATCGAGTCCAGCGCCTGGGCCGCCGCTCTCGGCACCACCCTCACCGCGCTGTTCATCATCGTCGTCTACCGGCTGATGGGCTTCCTGGCCACCGCGGCCCTGGCCTGCTACGGGGTGATCTCCTACGCCGCCCTCGCGGCCCTCGGCGCGACACTGACCCTGCCGGGCCTGGCCGGTTTCGTCCTGGCGATCGGCATGGCCGTCGACGCCAACGTGCTGGTCTTCGAACGAGCGCGTGAGGAGTACGGCAAACGCAACCGGCCCAGCAGCCGCTCGGCGCTCACCGCCGGCTTCAAGGGTTCGTTCAGCGCGATCGCCGACTCCAACGTCACCACGCTCATTGCCGCGGGGCTGCTGTTCCTGCTCGCCTCCGGCCCGGTGAAGGGCTTCGGCGTCACCCTGGCCATCGGTGTCCTCGCCTCCATGATCAGCGCACTGGTGATCACGCGGGTGTTCGCCGAGTTCGCCGTGGAGCGCAACTGGGTGCACCGCCGTCCCAAGATGACCGGTCTGGCCTCCATCGGGCGGGTCCGCGCCTATCTCACCCGCCGCGACCCGCAGCTCATGCGCCGCCCCCGCCGCTGGCTGGCGGTGTCCCTCCTCGTAGTCATCGTCACCGGCGCCGGCATCGTGGTGCGCGGGCTGAACTACGGTGTCGAGTTCACCGGCGGACGGCTGATCGAGTACTCGACCACCAACACCGTCGAGCCGGACCGAGCTCGTGAGGCCTTGGCCGACGCCGGCTTCCCGCAGGCCGTCGTGCAGTCCTCCGGGGACAACGGGCTGACGGTGCGTACCGAGGAACTGAGCAACGCCGAGGCGGTCGAGGTCGCCGAGGCCGTCGAGAAGGTCGGCGGCGGGGCGGAGAAGGTCCGCGACGAGCTGATCGGCCCGAGCCTCGGCGACGAGCTGCGCCGCAACGCGCTG
Source organism: Streptomyces sp. NPDC005774 (assembly GCF_042871645.1). Lineage (NCBI taxonomy): Bacteria > Bacillati > Actinomycetota > Actinomycetes > Kitasatosporales > Streptomycetaceae > Streptomyces > Streptomyces sp. NPDC005774. The sequence goes on from NZ_JBIAIV010000006.1 coordinate 120,427, forward strand.
ATCGCACTCGGCCTGGCCCTCGTCGCCCAGCTCGTGTACCTCGCCTTCCGGTTCCGTTGGATGTTCGGTACGGCGGCGGTCGCCACCCTGGCCCACGACGTGGTGATCGTCACCGGCATCTTCGCGTGGCTGGGCAAGCCGATCGACGGGGTGTTCCTGGCCGCCCTGCTCACCGTGATCGGTTACTCGGTGAACGACTCCGTCGTGGTGTTCGACCGCGTCCGGGAACTGTGGCAGAAGGACCGCAAGGCACCCCTCGCCCAGTCCACCAACCTGGCGATCCTGCAGACGGTGCCGCGTACGGTCAACACCGGTATCGGTGTGATGTTCATCCTGGCCGCACTGGCTCTGCTGGGCGGTGACTCGCTCACCGACTTCGCGCTCGCCCTGCTGATCGGCATGCTGGTGGGCACGTACTCGTCGGTCCTGACCGCCTCGCCGCTCGCCATCGAGCTCGACGCGTACGGCGGCGACGGCAATCGCGGCCGTGGGCGTGGTCGCGGCCGTGGGCGTGGGCGTAGCGATTCCGGGCGCGGGAAGTCCGGCGACGGGGAGGGCTCGGGCCGGACCAAGGCCACCAGCCAGGCAACCTGACGCCGGGCGGTTCCCCGCGGGGAGCCGCCGTGCACACGCGAGAGCCGCCGCCGACCCCGGGACCGGGGTCGGCGGCGGCTCTGCGTGGGGCCCGCGGGCCCCACCGGTCCGCCAAGGGCGGCCAGGGGCTGCCAGGGAGAGGGCTACGCTGCCGCCGGTGCGCTGCGGTCGTGGTCCCGGTCGTGGTCGTGGTCCGTCGGCCGGGGGGCGAACTGGGCGCGGTGCAGTGCGGTGTAGCGGCCGTCGGCCGCCAGCAGTTCCTCGTGCGTGCCCCGTTCCACGATCCGGCCGGCCTCGACGACCAGGATCTGGTCCGCGGCCCGGACGGTGGACAGCCGGTGCGCGATGACGATGGCCGTCCTGCCCTCCAGGGCTTCCGCGAGCGCTTCCTGGACGGCCGCCTCGGAGGTGTTGTCCAGATGGGCGGTGGCCTCGTCGAGGAGGACGACCCGCTGCCGGGCGAGGAGCAGCCGGGCGATGGTCATGCGCTGGCGCTCACCGCCGGAGAAGCGGTAGCCGCGCTCCCCGACCACCGTGTCCAGGCCGTCGGGCAGGGAGCGGACGAGTCCGTCCAGACGGGCGCGGCGCAGCGCGTCCCACAGTTCGGGCTCGCTCGCCCCGGGCCCGGCCAGGAGCAGGTTGGCGCGGACGGTGTCGTGGAAGAGATGGCCGTCCTGGGTGACCATGCCGAGGGTGTCGCGCAGTGATCCCGCGGTCAGGTCCCGGACGTCGACGCCGCCCACCCGCACCGCGCCCGAGTCGACGTCGTAGAGGCGCGGCAGCAGCTGCGCGATGGTCGACTTGCCGGCGCCGGAGGAGCCGACGAGGGCCACGGTCTGCCCGGGTTCGGCGCGGAAGGAGATGCCGTGCAGAACCTCGGCGGAGCCGTGCGTGTCCAGGGCGGCGACCTCCTCCAGGGAGGCGAGGGAGACCTTGTCGGCGGACGGGTAGCCGAAGCGGACGTCGTCGAACTCCACGGAGACCGGGCCGTCGGGCACGGCGCGGGCGTCCGGCTTCTCCTCGATGAGCGGCTCCAGGTCCAGCACCTCGAAGACCCGCTCGAAGCTGACCAGGGCGCTCATCACCTCCACCCGCGCCCCGGCGAGGGAGGTCAGCGGCGCGTACAGGCGGGTCAGCAGCAGGGCCAGGGACACGACCGCGCCGGGCTCCAGGGCGCCGCGCAGGGCGAGGTGGCCGCCGATGCCGTAGACGAGGGCCAGGGCGAGCGCGGAGACGAGGGTGAGCGCGGTGATGAACACGGTCTGGGCGGTGGCCGTCCGTACGCCGATGTCCCGGACCCGGCGGGCGCGCACCGCGAACTCCTGCGACTCCTCCTGCGGGCGGCCGAAGAGTTTGACCAGGGTGGCGCCGGGCGCCGAGAAGCGCTCGGTCATCCGGGTGCCCATGGCCGCGTTCAGGGCGGCGGCCTCACGCTGCATTCCGGCCATGCGGCGGCCCATGCGCCGGGCGGGGATCACGAACACCGGCAGCAGCACCAGGGCGAGCAGGGTGATCCGCCAGGACAGGGTGAGCATCACGGCCAGGGCGAGCACCAGCGTGACGACGTTGCCGACCACGGTGGACAGGGTGTTGCTGAAGGCCCGCTGGGCGCCGATCACGTCGTTGTTGAGACGGGAGACGAGCGCGCCCGTACGAGTACGTGTGAAGAACGCGACCGGCATCCGCTGCACATGGTCGAAGACGGCGGTCCGCAGATCGAGGATGAGTTCCTCGCCGAGGGACGCCGACAGCCTCCGGCCGAGGATGCCGAGGGCCGCCTCCACCACCGCGATCAGTGCGATGAGCAGGGCCAGCCGGACGACCGTGGCCGAGTCGCCGTCGGACACGATGGTGTCGACGACGCGTCCGGCCAGGACGGGGGTGGCGACGGCGAGCAGCGCGGTGCCGGCTCCGAGCAGGACGAAGAGGGTCATGCGGCGGCGGTGCGGGCGGGCGAATCCCGCGATGCGGCGTAGCGTTTCCCGCGCGAAGGGGCGGCGTTCCTCCTCCGCATTCATGACGCTGCGCAACTGGGTCCAGGCGGTGGTCTCCATGCTCATGCCGGAGAAGGTAGAGCCTCAAGCATTGTTGAGGTCAAGGCCCGCCGCCCGTTCGGGGCATTCGAGGTCCGTATGACGCGCCGACAGCCGCTGCCCAGCCGTAAGCCGCCGTCCGGCCTGCCGCCACCCGCAGTTGGCGCGGGGCGGAAAGGCTTCCTTGATGTGACGCGGACCATCCGCAGGATCCTGTACGTCCTTCCCCTGCTGCTCGTGACCGTGGTCGCGGTGCGGCAGCGGTCGGTGCTCGCCGACGGCTTCGTCCATCTGGGCACCGCGCGATGGCCCTGGCTGCTGGCCGCGGCCGGCACGACCTGTCTGACCTGGGGGGCCGCCGCGTGCACCCGGCAGGGCGCGGTCCTCGAACGGCTCCCCGCGCGACGGCTGCTGGCCACGCAGTTCGCGGCGGGCGCGGCCAACCATCTACTGCCGACGGGGCTGGGCGCGAGCGCGGTCAACCTGCGGTTCATGACGGTGTGCGGGCTGTCCCTGACCCGTTCCTCGGCCGCCCTCGCGCTGTATCTGCTGGCGGAGTCCATCGGCCGGGTGGCCCTGCTGGGCGCGCTGCTCGTCGCGTTCCCGGACGTGCTGCGTCCCGGATCCCTGCTGCCCGAGGGCGCGTTGGGCCCTCTGCTGCTCGCGCTCGGCGCGGTGCTGGTCGTCGCGGCGGCCGTGCTCGCGCTCGTACGGCGGGTACGGACGGCCGTGGTCTCCTTCCTGCGGACGGCACTCGGCGAGGCCCGGTCGGTGCACACCCGGCCGTCGAGGGCGCTGGCGCTGTGGGGCGGTGCGCTCGCGTTCCCGGCGTTGCAGACGGCGTCGCTGATTTTGGTGGGGCTGGCGCTGGGGCTGTCGGTGCCGGTCGCCCACATGGCGGTGGCGTATCTCGCGGCGACCGTCGCGGTCGCGCTGGTGCCCACACCGGGCGGGCTCGGTTCGGTGGAGGCCGCCCTGATCGTCGCGCTGGTCGCGGTGGGCGGGGCGGCCGCGGTGGCCACGGCGGTGGTGCTGGCGTTCCGGGTCGTCACGGTGTGGCTGCCGTTGCTGCCCGGCGCTCTGACACTGGGCGCACTGGTACGGCTGAAGGTGATCTGACCAGGGCGGCAGCAGGGCACCTCCCGGCCCCGGCGTGGTACGAACTGCCCTGCCGGATACGGCAGGATGAGCAATCGTGCCGACCTCCGGCCGGTTCGGCACGGCACACCCTCCCGGGCCGCACCCTCCCGGGCCTCGCCCTCCCGGGCACCCCCGAACGCGAGCAGGTGACGAGACGTGACACGACATCACATACGCCCCATTGCAAGGGCATCTGCCGGAGGTGAGCGATGACGCGCGCGCTCACCATGAACGATGTGCTGTTCGCCGGTATCGCGGTCGCCGCGGGCCTGGTCGCGGCGTTCCTGCTGCGCATGCTGCTGCGCTGGCTGGGCCGGCACGCGGACCGGACCCAGTGGCGCGGCGACGACGTCGCCGTGGACGCCCTGCGCATGATCGCGCCGTGGGCGGCCCTCGCGGGCGGCGCCGCGTCCGCGGCGGCCACGCTGCCACTGACCCGGACCGTGCAGCACAACGTCAACCAGACGCTGACGGTGCTGGTCATCTTCGCGGCGACGTTGTCGGTGTCGCGGGTGGTGGCCGGCCTGGTGCAGTCGGTGACCCAGGCCCGGTCCGGCGTCGCCGGCTCCGCCACGATCTTCATGAACATCACCCGCATCCTGGTCCTGGCGATCGGCTTCCTGGTGGTGCTCCAGACGCTGGGCATCTCCATCGCCCCGATGCTCACCGCTCTCGGCGTCGGCGGTCTGGCGGTCGCGCTGGCGCTCCAGGACACGCTCGCCAACCTGTTCGCGGGCATCCACATCCTCGCCTCCAAGACCGTCCAGCCCGGTGACTACATCCGGCTGAGCAGCGGCGAGGAGGGCTACGTCGAGGACATCAACTGGCGTCAGACGACGGTCCGCGCGCTCTCCAACAACCTGGTGGTCATCCCCAACGGGCAGCTCGCGAAGACGAACATGACCAACTTCATGCGTCCCGAGCAGGAGCTGACCATCCTGGTGCAGGCCGGGGTGTCGTACGACAGCGACCTGGAGCAGGTCGAGCAGGTGACCAGGGAAGTGGTCACCGAGGTGATGACGGAGATCACCGGAGCCCTCCCGGAGCACGAGCCGGCGGTGCGTTTCCACACCTTCGGCGACTCCCGCATCGGGTTCACCGTGATCCTCGGCGTCGGCGAGTTCAGCGACCAGTACCGGATCAAGCACGAGTTCATCAAGCGCCTGCACCGGCGCTACCGCGAGGAGGGCATCCGCATTCCGTCGCCCGCGCGGACGGTGGCGTTGCAGCAGGGCTCGGTGGTGTTCCCGCAGCAGCGCGGCACCGAGCCGGAGCCGGGCGACATGACGGCGTCCCGCCCGGTCTGACGTACGGCGGACAGGCCGGTCCGCGGCGGTCCGCCGCGGACCGCGGTGGGCGGGGCGGGGCGGCCGCCTCCGGGGGCCGAAACCCATGGGGCCCGACACGATCGGCCCCCATGCGGTCCGGACCCCTGTCGAGCTCAGGACGCGTACGGGATATCTTGATGTCGAGCAATGTTGCAGACGTGGAGCGGAGCACCCGGTGACTGACTCGACCATCATCTATACGCACACTGACGAGGCCCCCGCACTGGCGACGTATTCGTTCCTGCCGGTGGTCCGGGCGTACGCCTCACAGGCGGGTGTCCCCGTGGAGACGCGTGACATCTCGCTGGCCGGACGCATCATCGCCGTGTTCCCGGAGTACCTCACCGAGGACCAGCGCATCCCGGACGCCCTCGCCGAGCTCGGCGCGCTGGCGAAGACCCCCGCGGCCAACATCATCAAGCTGCCGAACGTCTCGGCGTCGATCCCGCAGCTCAAGGCCGCGGTCGCCGAGCTCCAGGGCCAGGGCTACGCGCTGCCGGACTACCCGGACGACCCGAAGACCGACGAGGAGCGCGAGATCCGCGCCCGCTACGACAAGATCAAGGGTTCCGCCGTGAACCCGGTCCTGCGTGAGGGCAACTCCGACCGCCGCGCCCCCGCCTCGGTCAAGAACTACGCCAAGAACCACCCGCACCGCATGGGTGCCTGGAGCGGCGAGTCCAAGACCGACGTGGCGACGATGGGCGAGAACGACTTCCGCTCCACCGAGAAGTCCGCGGTGATCGCCGAGGACGGTGCGCTGCGCATCGAGCTGGTCGGCGACGACGGCACCACCACGGTGCTGCGCGAGTCCGTACCCGTCCTGAAGGACGAGGTCGTCGACGCCTCCGTGATGCGGGTCGCCGCGCTGCGCGAGTTCCTGACCGCGCAGGTCGCCCGCGCCAAGCAGGAGGGTGTGCTGTTCTCCGTGCACCTGAAGGCCACGATGATGAAGGTCTCCGACCCGATCGTCTTCGGCCACGTGGTGCGCGCCTTCTTCCCGAAGACGTTCGCGCAGTACGGCGAGCAGCTCGCCGCGGCCGGCCTCAGCCCGAACGACGGTCTGGGCGGCATCTACAAGGGCCTCGAGGGCCTGCCCGAGGGCGCCGAGATCAAGGCGTCCTTCGACGCCGAGCTCGCCGAGGGCCCGGCGCTGGCGATGGTCGACTCCGACAGGGGCATCACCAACCTGCACGTCCCCTCGGACGTCATCGTGGACGCCTCCATGCCGGCCATGATCCGCACCTCCGGCCACATGTGGGGCCCCGACGGCCAGGAGGCCGACACCCTCGCGGTGCTGCCGGACTCCAGCTACTCCGGTGTCTACCAGGCCGTGGTCGAGGACTGCCGCGCCCACGGCGCCTTCGACCCGTCCACGATGGGCTCGGTCCCCAACGTCGGCCTGATGGCGCAGAAGGCCGAGGAGTACGGCAGCCACGACAAGACCTTCGAGATCCCGGTCACCGGCACCGTCCGCCTGGTCGACCAGGCCGGCGATGTCGTACTGGAGCAGGCCGTCTCCGCCGGCGACATCTTCCGCGCCTGCCAGACCAAGGACGCGCCGATCCGCGACTGGGTCAAGCTGGCCGTCACCCGCGCCCGCGCCACCGGCGACCCGGCCGTGTTCTGGCTGGACGAGACCCGCGCCCACGACGCCAACCTGATCGCCAAGGTCGAGCAGTACCTGGCCGAGCACGACACCGAGGGCCTGGACATCCGTGTCCTGAACCCGGTCGAGGCCACCAAGCTGTCGGTGGAGCGCATCCGCCGCGGTGAGGACACCATCTCGGTCACCGGCAACGTGCTGCGCGACTACCTCACCGACCTGTTCCCGATCCTGGAGCTGGGCACCAGCGCCAAGATGCTGTCGGTCGTCCCGCTGATGGCGGGCGGCGGCCTGTTCGAGACGGGCGCGGGCGGTTCCGCGCCCAAGCACGTGCAGCAGCTGGTCAAGGAGAACTACCTGCGTTGGGACTCCCTGGGCGAGTTCTTCGCCCTGGTGCCGTCCCTGGAGCAGTTCGCCGAGACCACCGGCAACACCCGCGCCAAGGTCCTCGCCGACGCGCTCGACCGTGCCACGGCGACCTTCCTCAACGAGGACAAGTCCCCGAGCCGTCGCCTCGGCGGCATCGACAACCGCGGCAGCCACTTCTTCCTGTCCCTGTACTGGGCGCAGGAGCTGGCCGGGCAGACCGAGGACGCCGACCTGGCGAAGGCCTTCGCCCCGCTCGCCGAGACCCTCGCCACGAACGAGCAGAAGATCGTCGGCGAGCTGATCGCCGTCCAGGGCGAGCCGGTCGAGATCGGCGGCTACTACCAGCCCGACCCGGCCAAGGCAGCCGCGGTCATGCGTCCGTCCGTGACGTGGAACGAGGCGCTCGCGTCGCTGAGCTGACGCGAGCAGGCAAAGGATCCACTGGCTCCGCCCCGGTCGGCATGACGCCCGGCCGGGGCGGAGCCGTGTTCGGCGCCGGCCCGGCCGGCGGGCCGTGCCCCGGTCACATCACGTTCGTGAATGCCGCGTGAAGAGACCGACCACCTACTGAGACGCCATCTCATTTTCAGCTCCCCTCGTCGTAGTATCGAGCTGGTGACGCGCTGCCACCGCGCACGTGTCACCACTACGGCGTGTCGCGCGAGAAGCCGACACCCACGTCGGCACGTGGTCCTTCCCGACGCCCTGATCCCCAGGGACATCCGGCACGCCCCCGCACCCCACAGGTACGTCCGCGGATCCGCACGCCCACCCGTCGTCCGCGCCCGCACTGCGCACGAGGAGCACACCGTGAGCCAGCCCACCGAACCCGTCCCCGCCGGTCACACTCCCGAGGAGACGTCCACCGGTCCCGACATGTCGGCCTGGTCGTTCGAGACGAAGCAGATCCACGCCGGCGCCGAGCCCGATCCCACGACCGGGGCCCGGGCCACGCCGATCTACCAGACGTCCTCGTTCGTGTTCCGGGACACCCAGCACGCGGCCGACCTTTTCTCGCTGGCGGAGCCGGGGAACATCTACACCCGCATCCACAACCCCACCCAGGACGTCTTCGAGCAGCGCGTCGCCGCCCTGGAGGGCGGTGTGGCGGCGGTGGCGCTGTCCTCGGGGCAGGCCGCGCAGACGCTGGCCCTCCTGACACTCGCCGGGACCGGCGACCACATCGTCTCGGCCTCCTCGCTGTACGGCGGAACGTACAACCTCTTCCGGCACACCCTGCCGAAGTTCGGCATCGAGGTGTCCTTCGTCGACGATCCCGACGACGCCGATGCCTGGCGGGCGGCCGTCCGGCCGAACACCAAGGCGTTCTTCGCCGAGACGCTGGGCAATCCGCGGGGCAACGTGCTCGACGTGCGGGCGGTCGCGGACGCGGCGCACGGGGCGGGCGTGCCGCTGGTCGTGGACAACACGATTCCCACGCCCTATCTGCTGCGCCCGCTCGAGCACGGCGCGGACATCGTGGTGCACTCGGCGACGAAGTTCCTCGGCGGGCACGGCACCACGCTCGGCGGCGTGGTCGTGGACGGCGGCACCTTCGACTTCGGCGCGCACGCCGAGCGGTTCCCGGACTTCACCGAACCCGACCCCAGCTACCACGGCCTGCGCTACTGGCCGGCGCTCGGACCCGGTGCGTTCGCGATCAAGCTGCGCGTCCAGTTGCTGCGCGACCTCGGACCGGCCATCGCCCCGCACTCCGCCTTCCTGCTGCTGCAGGGCGTGGAGACGCTGAGCCTGCGCATGGAGCGGCAGTCCGCCAACGCGCAGGCGCTGGCGGAGTGGCTGGAGCAGCGTGACGAGGTGGCGGTGGTGCACTACCCGGGCCTGCCGTCCAGCCGCTGGCACGAGGCAGCGCGGACGTACCTCCCCCGCGGTGCCGGCGCGGTGTTCTCCTTCGAACTGAAGGGCGGTGTCGAAGCGGGCAAGCGGTTCGTGGACGGTGTGGAGCTGTTCAGCCACCTCGCCAACATCGGTGATGTGCGCAGCCTGATCATCCACCCGGCGTCCACCACCCACAGCCAGCTGGACGAGGAGCAGCTCGAGGCGACCGGCACCGCGCCGGGTCTGGTACGGCTCTCGGTCGGCATCGAGAGCCTCGTCGACCTCACGGCCGACCTGGAGTCCGGTTTCCGCGCGGCCAAGGGTGCCCCCTGAGCGCCTTCGCAGCCTCCGGAACATCGGTTCCCCTCCCGTCGGCCACCGGGGCCTGGCAGGAGGGGGACCCGCCCGGACGGCGTCAATGGCATGCCCTCGGTACGCCGCTGCCGCTGGAGGCGGGCGGTGAACTCCCCGGTGTGGAATTGGCGTTCGAGACCTGGGGGCGGCTTGCGCCGGACGGATCCAATGCCGTCCTGGTGCTGCACGCGCTCACCGGGGACAGCCATGCGGCCGGACCGGCCGGCCCCGGTCATCCCACGGCGGGCTGGTGGGACGGGTTGATCGGGCCCGGCCTGGCCCTCGACACCGACCGCTGGTTCGTCGTCGCCCCGAACGTGCTGGGCGGCTGCCAGGGCAGCACGGGACCGGCCTCGCCGCGCCCCGGCGGGCGGCGCCGGTGGGGCGGTGCCTTCCCGTACCTGACCCAGCGGGACCAGGTCGCCGCCGAGGCCCGGCTGGCGGACGCGCTCGGCGTCGGGACGTGGGCGCTGGTCGTCGGCGGTTCGATGGGCGGGATGCGTGCCGTGGAGTGGGCGGTGACGCATCCGGAACGCACGGGGGCACTACTGCTGCTCGCCACCGCGGCGGCCGCGAGTGGCGAGCAGATCGCCTGGTCCACCCTCCAGATGCACGCCATTCGCAGTGATCCGCACTGGCGCGGCGGCGACTACCACGACACCGACCGGGGCCCGCACGCCGGACTGGGGATCGCCCGCCGCATCGCCCACGTCACCTACCGGAGCGAGCCGGAACTGTCGGCCCGGTTCGGCCGGGAGCCGCAGGGAGCGGAGGATCCGTGGCGCGGCGGCCGGTACCAGGTCGAGTCGTACCTCGACCACCACGCGGTCAAGCTCGTCCGGAGGTTCGACGCGGGCAGCTACGTGGTGTTGACGGAGGCGATGAACGGCCACGACGTGGGACGCGGCAGGGGTGGCGTCCCTGCGGCCCTGCGCCGGGTGACCGCGCCCGCGCTGGTGGCCGGGGTCGACTCGGACCGTCTCTATCCGCTGTCCCAGCAGGCCGAGCTGGCCGCGCACCTTCCCGGTGCCGACCGGCTCAGAGTGGTGGAGTCGCCCTACGGACACGACGGTTTCCTCCTCGAGACGGAACAGGTCGGCGCACTGATCCGCGAGTTGCTGGGGTAGTCGGCACGGCGGCCCCCGGTCTCGACGTGTTGTCAGTGGTGTGTGGCACCTTGATCACGCCGTGCACCACTGACGAACCCTCCTGGAGCAGCCTGATGGCCGACACCCCGCAGTCCTACGATCTCCTCCCCGGAGCCGGGGACTCCCCCGTGATCCTCCATGTGCCGCACTCCTCGCGGGAGATACCGGCCGAGGTGCGGTCCGGGATCGTGCTGGGCGACGCGGAGCTGGAGCGGGAGCTGGACCACATCACCGACGCGCACACCGCCGCGATCGCCGAGGCCGCCGCCGAGGCGGCCGGGATCACTCCGTGGCGGTTCGTGAACGGGCTGTCCCGGCTGGTGATCGACCCCGAGCGGTTCCCGGACGAGCGCGAGGAGATGCTGGCGTCCGGGATGGGCGCGGTCTACACCAGGACCACGCACAAGGAGGCGCTGCGGCCCGACGGGTTCGACCACGGGCCACTGATCGAGCGGTACTTCCGTCCGTACGCACAGGCCATGACCCAGGCGGTGGCGGACCGTCTGGCGGCCACCGGGCGGGCCGTGATCATCGATGTCCACTCCTACCCCACCGCGCCCCTGCCCTACGAACTCCACGGCGTGGGCCCGCGCCCGCCGGTCTGTCTGGGCACTGACGCCTTCCACACGCCGGCCGGTCTGCTCGACGCGGCCCGCGAGGCGTTTGCTTCCTGCGGGGAGACGGGACTCGACAGCCCCTTCGCCGGGACGTACGTGCCGCTGGAGTTCTACGAGAAGCGGGCGGAGGTGACGGCGCTGATGGTGGAGATCCGCAGGGACACGTACATGACCGAGCCGGGCGGCCCCGCGGGCCCGGGCCTGTGGGACCTCGCCTCGGCTCTCCGGACCCTGGTGGAGGCCGTGTCGCGCTGACCGGGTGCCCTTCCCGTCACCCGGGCGTAGCGCGCTGCGCCCGGCCCGGGACACGGGTCAGGTGCGCAGCCACTCCGTCTCGACCATGTCCCCCGCGGTCCGCAGGCGCAGGGCGAACGGGCCGGAGGGCGGGGCGGCGCCGGCGAAACGGCCCATGTCGTCGGCGGTGAGGGAGGAGCCCGGCTGGGGTCCGCCCAGCACCTCGATCCGGGCCGGCTGGGGCGGCATCAGTTGCCCCATCAGGCCGTGCGCGGTCACCTCGACGTCCACGGTCACCTCGCCCACACTGAAGGTGAGCATCCGCGGCGGGGCCTCGGCCCCTCTGACCGGGATGGCGTCGACCAGCGAGTCGAAGCTCAGCTCGGCCACCTTGGTGTCCAGGTCGTGCAGGGCGTAGGCGTCCACGGCGATCTGCAGCAGCGCCGGCGGCAGCGGGTCCAGGACGGCGGCGGCCTGCCGGAGTTCCTCCTCCAGCAGGTCGGCGTCGACATCGCCGCCGACGGACTCCGCCGTCCCGGCGTGCTCGTCGAACGCGCCGTCGTCGAGGTCGTCGTCCATGCCGTCGCGCATACCGTCCGGGCCGTCCGTACCGTCCATGCCGTTCACATCGCCCCCCGTGCCTCGAGCCGGGCCCGCAGCCGGCGCAGACAGCGCTGGCGCAGGGGCCCGATACTGCCCACCGCGATACCGAGCGCGGCGGACACCTCCTGATAGCTCGGCGGCGGCGAGGCGATCAGCACGCGCAGCAACTGCCTGCACCGGTCGCCGAGTTCCTCGAACTCCTGCCACATCCGCCGTACCCGTTCGCTCTGGGCGGCGGCTTCCTCCGCCTCCAGCAGCGACTGCTCCGGTGTGCCGTCCTCGCTGACCCGGTCCAGGAGCTGCGGGTCGTCCGTCAGTGTCAGCCGGCGCGCGTTCCTGAGCACCTTCAGGCACTCGTGCCGCGCCGTGCTGGCCAGCCAGGCGCCCGTCTTCTCCGGTTCACGGATCCGCCCCAGATTCTGGGCGAAGCGGAACCACACCGTCTGGTAGACCTCGTGCGCGTCGGCGTCGGCGAGCCGGTGGGCGCGCACCACGGACCACACCAGAGGGCCCAGCCCCTCCACGATCGACTTCCAGGCCGCCGCGTCACCGCCAGCGGCGGACTGGACCAACGCGCCGACATCACTACGGTCCACTGCCCCACCCCTCGTGTACGGCAAGTCATCGTACGCCGTGGAGGGGGCGGTTCCGCACCTCATGTCCGGGTGGAGGGGAGCGCGACCGGCGTGGGACTCCAGGTGGCCGGTATGAGTGCCGGTACGTTTGCTCCGCGCACCTCGGCGACCTCCCTGTTCCCGTCCATCAGCTGCGTCCGGGCCTTGCGCGGGTCGGTCTCGGCCCGCGCGGTCATGTGGGCGGCGACCATGCCGACGGCGACAGGCGTGGCGAACGAGGTACCGCTCCATTGGGCGAGGCCCTCGAACATCACCTGGTCCGGCTTGCCGGAGCCGCCCTCCTCGCTCAGGACGCCGGCGTGCCGGGGGTGCCGGCAGGTGCAGGCGTAGTCGAAGCCGTAGCGGCAGGCATCGTAGGTGGAGTGCTGATACACGTACGGCACGGGGGTGTCGAAGCCGGTGAGCGCGCTGGTGAGGCGCTCGCCGGGAGCGTAGGCCTTCACCCAGGCGCCGTGGTTGCTGAAGCAGGCGCCGAACTCGCCGTCGCCGCGCAGAGCACCGATCGACAGGACGGCGTTCTCGAAGCCGGGGAGGTCGGCGTAGGCGGCGGGCCAGAACGGGGTGGCGCTGGAGTTGTTGCCGGCGCATGCGACCAGCAGGGTGCGCTGCTGACGGAGTTCCTGCATGAAGGCGTCGACGCCGAGCAGTCCGTCGGTGCGGCCGTTGGAGGTGCCGGCGGAGAGGCTGAGGATGTCGGGCCAGCCGCCCTGGTCGACGGCCTCGAACAGCTTCTCGCCGAACTCGGACTCCAGGATGGCGCCGGCGTCGTTCAGGGTGCCGCGGACGGTGATGTCGGTGTTGGGGGCGACGGCCGCGACGAGCCCCGCGATGAACGTGCCGTGGCCGCAGTACTGCCTCAGGATGCCGTCGTCCCCGCACTCCTCGACCTGGGCGTCGCCCCGGGTGTGGGCGAGGAGCGGGTAGGAGCGGTAGTCGTTCATGAGGCCGGTGTCGATGACGAGGACTCCTACGGCACCGGCCGGGGTGTGGGCGCCGTCGGCGACGGCCGGGTTGGGCTGCGCGCCGGCCTCCACGGGTACGGGCTCGTCGCCGGGGCAGGCGTTGACCGCGATCGACACCACGTGGTTGCGGCTGACCAGCCTGCGGCCGGTGCGGCCCTCCGGCTCCCGCAGGGCGCGCAGGGCGCCCGCGACGGCGGGGTCGCCGCTGCCGTCGCCCTGCCCGGGGTCGGCGACCCGGATGCGTGTGATGCCCGAGCGGTTGGTCTCCGGGCTCGTCCGGCGCACATGGTCGGCGGTCAGGCCCGCGAACGTGGTGAAGTGCCGGCGCACGGTGTCCTCGACGAGGCGCGCCTCCTCGCCGTCGCGGGCGAGCACGACGCCCTTCTCGTAGAGGAACTCTCCCGCGTCGTCCGGGCCGACCGCCAGGGGGACGTCGGGCATGGAGCGCTGGATCTGGTCGTACTGCTCACGGAATCGCTGTGGTGCCATGGCGTGTCCTCCACCGGGGCGATGGCGGCCGGGGCCGCGGAAGCTGTCGTAGAGCGGTGCTGTCGTCGTAGGACGGTGCTGTCGTAGAACGGAGATGCCATAGAACGAAGCTGCCGTAGAACGGTGCGGATGTCGGGTGGTGCCGGTGTCCGGCCGGGCTGCCGGAGAACGGCGCGTCGTGAATCAGAGTCGTGGGGCGGCCGTTTGATACAACATCGCACCTGTGAGGCACGGTTGCGGAGCACTACCATCCATGAGGTGACAGCGGGAAGCGAACCGGTGCTGGAACTGCTGCCGATGGTCTTCGCCGACCCGGGCGAAGCCCTGGCGAGGGCGGAAAAGGTGCTGGGCGACCGCCCCCCGCCGCTGCACGCGTCCGTCGCCCACCAGGTGATCGGCATCTGGCAGCGGGACTTCGGCGACATGCGGCTGGCTCTGACCCATCTGCGGCGGGCCCGGGACTGGGCGGCGCGCGCGGACTCGGCCGAGCGGGAGGCGGACGTCCTGGGCACCCTCGGGGTGGCACTGGTGCACGCGGGGCGCACCCGGCAGGGCCTGGACGCCCTGGGTCGTGGAGTCGAGCGCGGCAGCGGGCACACACGCGCGCGTGTGCTGTTCCGGCGTGCCTATTCGTGGTGGGTGCTGGGACATCACAAGGAGGCGCTGGAGGACGTACGGCGGGCCATCACTGTGCTGCGGCAGGCGGACGACGTGATCTGGACGGCGCGCGCCCTGACTCTGCGCGCGACGGTGCATCTGGCGCTGGGGGCGGTGAAGCAGGCGAACGCCGACTTCACCGCGGCGGAGGCGCTGTGGGACACCACGGGCCAGGAACACGACAAGGCGGACGCGGTGGAGAGCCGGGGTCTTGCCGCGTTCCGTTCCGGTGACGTCCCGGCGGCGCTCAGGCTGTTCGACGAGGCGGAGGAGCGCTACGCCAAGCTCGGCACGCCGACGTTCATGCTCGACATCCGGCGCTGCGAGGTGCTGCTGGCGGCGGGACTGCCGTCCGAGGCTCTGGCGGGGGCGGACGCGGCGGTCAAGGCGCTCGACGGGATCGGCGGCCAGTCCACCCGCAAGGCGGAGCTGTTGCTGGCCGCCGCGCGGGCCGCCCGGCTGGCGGACGACCCGCAGACGGCGATCGCCCGTGCGGCGCTCGCCGTACGGCTGTTCGCGGGGCAACGGCGCACCTGGTGGGAAACGCACGCGCGGCTGGTGCTGATCGAGGCGCGGCACGCGGCCGGGCGCGGTTCGGGACGGCTGGTCGCGGAGGCGGCGACGGTGGCCGACCGGCTGGCCTCCCTGGGCGCGCCGGCGGCGCCGGAGGCGTCCCTGCTCGCGGGCCGGATCGCGCTGGACCTCGGCTGGACGGCGGACGCCGAGCGGCATCTCGCGGTCGCCGCCCGCAGCAGACGCAGCGGGCCTCCGCTCGCGCGGCTGACGGGCTGGGCCGCGCAGGCGTTGCGGGCGCAGGCGGCCGGGTCCGCGCGGGGTGTCCTGGAGGCCTGCCGTCGGGGGCTCGACGTGCTCGACGACCACCGGATGACGCTGGGCGCGTCGGAGCTTCGGGCGCGTGCCACCGCGCAGGGCGCGGAACTGGCCGCTCTGGCTCAGCGGGCGAGCCTGGTCTCGGGCGGGCCGCGGCGGCTGCTGGTGTGGAGCGAACGCTGGCGGGCCACCGCGCTGTCCACGCCGCCCACCCGGCCGCCCGCTGACCCGGTGCTGCTCAGCGGCATGACCGCCTACCGGGAGATCGCCGCCCGCGCGGAGGAGGCCCGGATGGACGGCAGGGCCGTGCCGGCGCTGGAGCGGGAACAGCGGCGCCTGGAACGGGAGATCCGCTCCCGCACCCTGCATATGCGCGGTACGGCGACCGACGGCCGGGGCCGGTTCGACGTCGGGGGCCGGTTCGACGTGGGCAGGCTGCTGCGGCGGCTGAGCGACAGCGGTGACGTCCAGCTGGTGGAACTCGCCGTGCTCGACGGGCGGGTGCAGGTGCTGCTGTGCGGGCAGGGGCGGGTACGGCGGTTCCAGGCGGGCCTGCTGGCCGCGGCGGAGACCGAGGCCGAGCATGTGCAGGCCGGGCTGCGGCGCCTCGCCCATCCGGGGGCTCAGGCGCGGCTGCCGGTGGTGGAGGCGGCGGGCCGGCGTCTGGAGGAGTTGTTGCTGGGTCCGGCGGCGGCGCATCTGGGCCCCGGTGCGCTGGTGGTCGTTCCGCCGGGGCGGCTGCACCGGGTGCCGTGGGCGCTGCTGCCGTCGCTGCGGGACCGGGTGCTCAGCGTGTCGCCGTCGGCGAGCGGGTGGCTGCGCGCGCGGGAGACCGCGCCGCCGCCCGGTGGCCGCCAGGTGCTGGTGCGCGGTCCCGGGCTCGCGACGGGCGGCGCGGAGGTGCCGGAGCTCGCCGGCCGGTACGGCGGGGCGAGGGTCCTGGAGGAGGACGACGCGAGGGTGGAGCGGGTACTGGAGGAACTGGACGGGGCCGAGCTGGCGCACATCGCCGCGCACGGCGAGTTCCGCGCGGACGGTCCGCTGTTCTCCTCGCTGCGGATGGCCGACGGGCCGTTGATCGTGCACGACTTCGAGCGGCTCGACCGCAGCCCGTACCGGATCATCCTGTCCTGCTGCGACACCGCGCGGTTCGCCAATGTGGGGGCCGACGAACTCCTGGGTCTGGTCACGGCGTTGCTGCCGCTCGGCACTGCGGGGGTGGTGGCGTGCAGCGCGCCCGTCAACGACGCCGCGGTGGTGCCTCTGATGCTCGCGCTGCACAAGGGGCTCGACGCGGGGCTGTCCCTGGCCCAGGCCCTGCGCGACGCGCGGGCCTCGCTGCCGGACGACGCGGTGCACCGGGCCACCGGGTGGGCGTTCTCGGCGTTCGGCGCGGCCTGAGCCGAACGGTCGGCCCCCGGCCCGGAGTACGAGGGGTCAGGCGGGCTGCGCCTGCCGGAGTTCGGTCGGCCGGAAGTCGGTCAGCCGGGGCAGGGCGGCGCGGTCGCTCGCGCCGAGGCGGGTGTAGGCGCTGTACAGGTGATTACCGACGGTGCGGATCGACAGGGTGAGGCGTTCGGCGATCTGCCGGTTGCTGAGGCCGGTGGCGGCGAGGGTGACGATCTGCCGTTGCCGTGCGGTGAGTTCGCCCAGGACCAGACCGGCGAGTGCCGGGGTGCGGGCGCCCTGGCAGCGGCGGGCGAGGGCGACGGCACGCGTGCGCGCGGTACGGGCGGCGCCCGGGTCGCGGTGGGCGACGGCGGCCTGGGCGTACGCCTCGGCCGCGAACAACAGGAAGCCGCGCCGCTCCAGTTCGCCGGCCACACGGTCCAGGGCTGGACCGTCGGCGTGCGTGAGGGCGGCGGCGTGGGCGGCGAAGACACCGGTGAGCCGCCCGGCGGCCCGCTCGGGGGTGCCCAGGCGGACGGCGTCATAGGGGTCGTGGGTGGTGTGGGTGGCTTGGGTGGCATGCCGGCCGCTCATGAGAGCGGCCGACCGGGCCTCGGCGAGGGCGAGTTCGGCTCCGGCTTCGACGGCCGCCCCGGCTTCGGCTTCTGCTCCGGTGCCGGTGGGGCCGGAGGGTGCGGAGACCGTCGTGCGCAGTCCCTCGCGAGCCCATGCGGCGGCTTCCCGCACCTCGCCACGCAGCCGCGCGTACCGGGCCCGCAGCGCCGCGTACCCGGCGGGCACCGGGACCCCCTCCGCGACCAGCCAGTCCCCCACGGGCGCCGGGACGGTCCGGACGTCGGCCTGTCCGATCAGCGCGGTGAGGGCGGCGGCCTCGGCGTCCAGGGCGGGCCCGTACTCCTCGGGGGAGCGTGCCAGCCGTCGTGCCCGCAGCCTGCCGGCCGCGGCCCGCAGGACGGGGCCGTGCAGGGGGTGGGCGAGACGGACGGCACCCTGGCAGTCGACGTGGACCAGGCCTTCGTCCTCCAGGCGTTCGAGAGCGGCGAGGTCGAGGGGGCCGGGGCCCACCGGGCGGCCCGCCGGGTCCGTCGGTCCCTCCGCACCCCTCGGGTCGTCCACGTTCACCGGCAGGGGTTCGGCGAAGGCGAGGCGGTCCAGCGTCTCGCGTTCGCCGGCGCCCTTGCGGGCGAGCAGGTCGGCGGTGTGCTCGCGGACGGCAGGAGTGAGCGGCACCGGGCCCCGCCAGGCCCACTCGTCCGTACCCGGTACACGGGTGAGGCCCTCATGTACCCGTAGTACCCACAGGAGTTCGCGCAGCAGCCGCAGGTCGCCGCCGGCGAGGCGGTGCAGCCGGTTGACGGTGAGAGGCTCCGGAGTCCGGCCCGCGCCCGCCGTGACCAGTTGTGCGGTCTCCTCACGGGGCAGCGGCCCCAGGGGCAGGCGGGGCAGCAGCTCACCGGTCCACAGCCGAGACACCGCGGCGGGCACGGGAGCTCCGTCGGTGACGACGATCAGGAGCCGGGTGTCCGACCGTACGGCGAGTTGATGGACCAGGGCGGCGGAGGAGTCGTCGAGCAGGTGGGCGTCGTCGACCAGCAGGATCCTTACTCCGGACAGGAGTCGGACCGCGCGGTGCAGGGTGACCGGTTCGGGCAGCAGGGAGGCGAAGGCGGCGAACGGCATCCGGTGGGCCTGCGGGATTCCTGCGACCCGGGCGCAGTCGGTGCCGCGGACGGCCTCGGTGACGAGCCGGGACTTGCCCCGGCCCGGCGGTCCGGTCACCACGATGCCACGCCGTGCTCCGGTCAACGACCCACGGACCAGCTGCAGTTCGTCCTCCCTGCCGATGAAGGGCCAGAGCGGGGAGGGATCCAGCGCCACCGCGTCCCTCACGGACTGCGTCCGCTCCCTCTCATGGGGCCAAAACAGCCTGTACGGCGTGGTCGTGCTTCCCGGCGAAGTCGTCACATCAACAGGAGCGGGGATACTCACGCCTGATACAGGGCGAGTTGAGTAGGCCCCGACTCAGGCGTCGGGGAACGTCCGTGGGGCACCCTGTTCGCCATGGCCCCTCGCTACTGCTCGCTGACGCGGCAGCCGGCCCCCGCCTTCGCTCCGGGGCTCGCCGCCGAGCGGCTCGGCGCGCTGACCGCCGGGCGGCGGATGTGGGTCAACGGCACCGTGCTGCACTACTGCTTCTTCCGCGGCGACACCGACGGGTCGGTCATTCCCGTGCCGGGAACCGGCCGGACCCGGTGGGTGTCATGGGGTGGCACCAAGACGCAGCAGGACGTGGTGCGCGAGTGCTTCGCCGAGTGGCAGGGCCTCGGGATCGGGCTCACCTTCACCGAGGTCCACGACCGCTCGGAGGCGGAGCTGCGCATCGGCTTCCAGTCCGGCGGCGGCTCCTGGTCGGCCGTGGGCAAGGAGGCACTCCTGGCGGGTCTGCACGAGCGCACCATGAACTTCGGCTGGGACCTGACCGAGCCCGGGGAGCGTGCGACTGCCCTGCACCAGATCGGGCACGCCCTGGGCATGCTGCACGAGCACCAGAGCCCCTGCGCGGGTCTCCACTGGGACGACGAGGCCGTGTACGCCGAGTTCGCGGGTCCGCCCAACCACTGGAGCCGGGAACGGACGCACCACAACATCCTGCGCAAGCTGGACGTGAACGAGGCCAACGGTCCCGTCTGGGACGCCGATTCGATCATGGGGTATGCCTTCGCGCCGGGACTGATACTGGAACCGGAGCAGTTCCGCGGGGGCGTGCATCCGCCCGGCACGCTGTCCGCGGCGGACAAGGAGTTCGCCCTCGGCTGGTATCCCCCGGCCGAACGGCCCGGCCCGGCCGCACTGGTGCCGTTCCGTTCGGTGCCGCTCGGTCTGGGCCCCGGCGAACAGGCCGACTTCCCCATCGACCCGGTGGAGACCCGCGACTACACGGTGGGCACCTTCGGCGACGGCGACCTGGTCGTCGTGCTGTTCGAGGAACGGGCCGGGGAGCCCCGCTACCTCGCCGGGCACGACGACGGAGGAACCCCGCACAACGCGACCCTCGCGGTCCGGCTCGTCAAGGGCCGCCGCTACTACGTCCGGATCCGCCTCTACTCCGCACGGGGTTCGGGCGAGACCGCGGTCATGTGCTGGTGACGGCACCGGTCCGCTGAACACGGACGCCACGACCACTGTCCGGCGCCGGGGGAGCGGCCGGGAGTCGGTCACCTTCGGGGGACAGTGTCGCTTAGGCACTGTGGAGGTGGCCGTCTTCCGGCCGCCGATTCAAGAGGGTGGGCTGTTAGTGACCTCGTCGACCAGATTCAGGGTGTCATCGAGGCGGGTCCGGAGTCTCTCGACAAGGAGGATCAGCCCGTCCGCCGGAAGCTGCGCAAGGTCGGCTGCGCGGGCGGAGTCGAGGTCCCTGCGGGCATAGTCACGGCGGGCCGCCTGGGCCTCGGTGAGGGGGTCGGGCATGAGGGTGGCACCTGCCAATGTCTGGCGTACGGACGTTGGAATGATCGACTGTGACGCGTGTCGGGCGCGTTGACAACAGTTCAATAGCTGTTGACGGGAAATGTACCAACACTGGTACAGACACTGATCATGGAACCAACCAGCGTAGATAGGTGCCGTCCGATCCGCTGCCCGCCTGGGTACTCACCCGCCGCCGGGCCATCGGGGACCGCGTTCGTGCCGCCCGCATAGAGCGGAAGCTCAGCCAGGAGAAGCTCGCCGAGCTGTCCGGCCTCGACCGGAAGACGGTCAACCGCATCGAGCAGGGCCACGGCACGCTCGTCGATCACCTACTGCTCATCGCGCACGCCCTCGACGTACCCCTCGCCGGCCTGGTTGGGTGAGCGGCCCGTCCCCGTCGGGGGTCGGGGTCGGGCCGCTCGGTCCCGCTACCGGCACGGCCGGCGTGCTGCGTGCCGGTAGCGGGGGTCTGGTGGGCTATCGGCCGAGGCCGGACGGAGCGGTCTGGGTCGGTACCCGCTTGCACCCACCCCGGCAGACGTAGATCGTGGCCCCGGCACCCGTCGCGCCAGAGTGGTTGATGCGCTTGGCTTGGTTGTCCTTGAGCGGCTTGTTGCAGCGTTGGCAGAACATCAGCAGCTCTCCCGTCGGTCCTCGAGGGCCAGGTCGCGCAGCGCGCGCCGGTCCGGGCAGCGGGCCTTGTTGCGGATGCAGCTCTGGCAGTGGCGTGCGTGCAGGAGAAAAATACGGCGCGCCTCCGTGCAGACGCACGGGGTGCAGCCGCGGGGCCAGATGCGGCCTCCCGACGTCAGCCGTTCACCCAGGTCCCGCGCGGTCTCGGCGGTCAGTGCGGTGCTGCACCACACGCATTCGGCGCCGCGCCGCTGCGGCTCGGTCAGGCCGATGACCTGCGGCAGCGGCAGCATGGGTAGGGCGCTGGAGTCTGTCTGTAAGGCGGTGGAGTCAGTAGTCTCTGCCATGTCGTCGCTCCTCGAAGCGTCGTCCACACCCCCGGCCGGTCCCACGGCGCGGGGGTCATTTGTGACCTGGACCATACCGCGGCTTACCGCGCCTTGCCGAGGTATCGCGCGGGTTCCTGCGGTCGCGCGGTGAGGCGCGGCTTCCTACGGTCAGTGGCATGAGTGACGATCTTGACCGGACGAGAGCCGTATGGCGGCAGGTGGCGCAGATCGTCATCGGCCGGATCAAGGACGGCACCTACCCGCCCGGCAGCCGGGTACCGGGCACGCTCGAGCTAGCCACCGAGCTGGGTATTGCTTCCTCGACCAGCCAGAAGGCTTTGGCCTACCTGCGGCGCGAGGGGTACCTGAGGGGCGAGGCCGGTATCGGCACGTTCGTCGTCGACCACCCGCCCACCGACTGACCCCAGACACGACAAAACGGCCCCCACCCTCCCCATAACTGGGGAGAGCAGGGGCACGTTGACGGGGCGAGACGTCCCGGGCCGGCCTCATACGCCGGGGCCGGTCCGGGGCCTACACACCAGTGCGGTAGTGGTCCTCCACATCCTGGGGAGGGGGCTGTGGCGTCCCGCCCAGGGTGGTCACCTGGTCTCGCAGGACGAGCGCCCACCGGCTGATCGACCACAGGACCCCGCGGGTGCGGGTTTGCTCCTGCCGCAGTTCGGTGCATTCCTCCTTGAGCCGCTCCACGGACGCCTGCAGAACTGACAGGTCGATGGCCTTCGCCGTTGGGGCGGTAGAGATGCGGGCTGCGGCGCGGGACCCTCGAACGGAGAACCACCCCGCCACGATCGCGGCGAGGACAGCGGCTACGGCACCTGCGACACCGACGAGTGGACTCATCCGGGTTTCCTCTCAGCCCCCCGGCGAGCAGTCTTGCGAGGTACCTCCTCCGGGACACGCGAGGCCCAAACGATCATTGCCACGTGAGATGTGGCGTACCAGATGAACGGGAAGATCCCGCGCGAGTAGAACCCGGTGGCGAACGAGACGGCGTAGGCGACTGCCCACACGGTGGGCGGGACGAGCGCGGCCACGAATCCCCATCGGTCGTTCCCCACCCGCAGGAACGCGCTGATGGCGGTGATGCTGCCGCAAACGATCCACAGCCACGCCCAGGACTGGAGGGAGCACCTCATCGTGAGCAGCTCCAGCCCGTCGCCGGAGGGCGGGTCGACGATGAACCCTGCGCCGTAGCAGACCTTGCCGACGCCGAGGATCAGGAGAGCCTTGCCGCGGCGGCCCAGATGCTGGATGAGCCACCGGGCCGCCCGGCCGGGCATCAGACGTCCGAGCGCGGCGTATGCGGCGCCGCCCACCCGGCGATCGCCGCCGCGGAAGCAGGGACGAGGGCGAGGACGAACGGCTCCAGCGCGTCCGGCATGCCGGAGATGAGGGACGGGTCGTCGGTGACGGCGCCGAGGATCGCGAGTCCGGCGAGGCTGGCCAGGTAGGCGAGCACGCTGGACGCCTTGACCTTCTTCTCGATCGGGGCAGAGGCAGATGCCATGGTGATCCTCACTTCTTCTCGAGCGCGGTGACGCGCTTCTCCAGAGCGGTGAGCCGCTCCTCGGTGGTGGGCTTCGGGGTCGGGGGCTTCGGCGCGGGCGGCTTCGCGCCGGGCGACCAGCTGGCGGGGTGCGTGAGGCGCTCGGCGACGCGAGTGCGGATGGTGCTGTGCCCGGGGTAGCCCGGGCCGCGCGGGTCGACCTTGCCGGGCTGCCACTCCTCGTGAGCGATGACGGAGATGGCGCCCTTGCCGTCCTTGTTCCAGCCGTGTTCCCGGAGCACCGCGGCGGACGCGCGGACGATCGCGTCGACCTGGGCGGCCGGCCACAGGTCGACGTTGTCGCCGAGGTTCTCGCACTCGAAGCCGTAGAACCTGCTGTTGCCGTCGGTGTTCGCCTCGTTGTCGGCGGGCAGCGGCCGCTCAGCGATGACCGCCCGGAGGACGTCGTCGTCGCCCAGGCCGGCGTGGTTGGCCCGGCCGTAGCCGACCAGGTGCACGCGGCCGTCCTTGGTGATGACGCCGTGACAGAGCGGGCCCGGCAGGCCGGAGTAGCCGCGGCGGCATATGTCTACGGTGACCGCGCTGCCCTTCGTCACGGTGTGGTGAATCATCACGCCGTGCACCGGGCCCCAGGCCCTCGTCTCGCTGGTGCGGGTGTGGGTGTGCCAGTCGCCGACCTCGACGACGGTGACGCCTTCGGCCTTCAGTGCGGCCAGGAATCTGGCGGCGGTCAGGGGTGGTGCCATGGGCCCTCCAGGGCATGAAGAAGCCCCGAGCCGTTCGGCCCGGGGCGCGTGCGTGCAGGGGCGAGATCAGGCGGCGGCCTCGTACGACCCATGCAGACGAATCGCAGACCCGGACGCCCACGTCCACGGCGTGACCGCGTCGATGACCCCGGACGAGTTGGGCACAGCGTCGTCGTACCGGCGGCCCGAGCATTCGATGACGAACTGCGTGGCACTGTTCAGGCGGGCGCGGACTGGCATGCGGGTCGACGGACCGGACAGCTCGATATCCCCCATGCCGGTGATCAGCATGGCCGACGATGCGGCGACTGGGGCTGAAAACTGCCAGTTGTCGGTGGTAGTGCCGCCGCCGAAGTTGGTGGTCGTCCCGAAGGCGATCTCCAGCCGGTAGTACACCGTGCGGGCGGCGACCGCGTAGCGGGCGGTGACGTTCGCGTTGTTGAAAGACGGCGTCGCCGCACCGGACGTTGTCGCCCAGACCGGTGTCCAGTCCTGCCACGTCGGGGAGATCGACCCCAGCCGGGTCGCGGTGATCCGCATCCCCGGCTGCCAAGGCTCGTACGGCATGCTGCTCCTCTACAAGGCGACGATGGTGGGGGTGGCGAGCCGGACATCCGCGCCCGCCGCGTGGGATTTCACAACACTGTTGACGGCTCGAGCGACGGTGAACGTCTGCGGAGACGCGGCGCCGGTGATGGCGGTCACCCGCATCACCTCACCGCCCACCCGAACGTCGAACGGGAACTCCCCCGGGCGCGTGGCCGAAGTGACCCACGCGGGGCCCACGGCGGTCGCCACGGACAGCGTGGTAACAGCCTCACCCACCGGTGCGGCGAGTTGGCTGCCGTCCGTATCGACCCGCCCCAACTCGGCGTCCCCGACGACCCCCACCCGCCACGGCGACCCGGGCGCGCACACCAGATTCACCGTCCACGTGCGGACCCCGATCTCCTCACTGAGACCCTGCACAATCAGATCCACCGGCCCCGGCGGCAGCCAATCCGGCAGATCCGTCAGCCGGATCAGGTCGCCCTCAGTGAGCTCGAGGACCGTGGGGATCAACTCCGGCGCCCGGTGCAAGCGGATCGAGACGACTGGATACCGGGCCTCATCGACGGTGCCAAGGTGCAACAGCCACCACGCCATCGGCTCCAGCTGATCGTCGCTGTCGAGATTCAGCGTGACGCTGTCGTCGTAGCGGCCCACCCCCAGCGGCGGGTCCTCCACCGACAGCGGTCCGCTGGTCAGTTCCGCCCGCCCCGACGACCCGCCCGTTCGCTGGACCGTCCAGTCGTTGCGGAGGGTGGAGTCGTCGTCGATCGGCTCCAGCCCGCCCAGGCCCCGCTGACGGTACGACAGCGTGAGAGCCGGCTGCTGGTTGTACAGCGACCCCCGCGACCGGTACTTCAGCCCCAGCCGCTCCCGATCCTCCACCAGCATCCCGCCATCGGCCTGCTCGCACTGCTCCAGCTGCTCGAGCAGCGTCCCCGGACGCTGCGGACCCATCCGAGCCGTCTCGCCCGGCACCCCCGCCACCGCGATCGACAGACCCTCCTCAAGCGAGAGGCGCCGCAGCCGCGCGGCCGCGGTCTCGCCCAGGTAGCCGTCGTCGGCTCCGTCCATGATCTTCGTGTCAGTCGCCTGGAAAACGGCGAGATGACCGATGGCGGTGTCGTCCATGCCGGCCCCGAAGGCGCTGCTGATACGGCGGACGCGGCCGACCTGACCCGTGAAACTCGTGGTGTGGAAGACGCCGACGGAGGAGACGTTCATCCACCCGAGGTCGACCTGGACGGTGCCGCTGACCTGTCGGGCGAAGAGGCGGACTCGGTTCTCGCTGCCGAAGAAATTCGGCGTGCTGCCAGCCGTGGAGTTGATGAAGAAGAGCTGTGCCCCGTCCGAATCGAACGCTTTGACCTGCACATTGTCCGTCTGAACCTGCACGGTCCACCGAACAGCCGTACCCGTGGTGTGGACCTCGAAGAAGGTGGCGAGCGCGACCGGCGCGGTCGGGATGCGGTAGACCATCTCGACCTGCCACGGGCCGGTGCCCACCGCCGGCGGCGGTACCTCTGCCGACAGGATCGCCCCGGGCTCCACCACCGGCAGCGGCTCCGACCCCGAGAAACTGTCGTCGGAGGACATCGCGAAGTTGGTGAGCCGCATCGGCTTCACGCCCGCTACCGGGCTGTACGCCTGAGTCGCCTCGGAGTCGTCCTCCATCGGCCAGTACGCGATCAGCGTCGGGTCTGAAGGGATCCGCCGCCGCAGCGTCGACTGGAGCACCTTCTTCCCCTGATTCAGCCGCCGCAGGACGCCGGCCGCCTCGCCCTCGATCGTGATCAGCTGACCGGCCCGGTCCCACCGCGGCGGCCAGTCCGAGTATTCCCCGGAGAACAGGATCCGCCAGGTGCTGATGGCCGCGCCCCCGGACAGCGACCACACCCGCCCGACCGCATCGGTGAAACCAGCCGCGCCGACCGCCTGCGCGGTGAAATCCACGTCCGCGACCAGGGTGCCGTCGATACCGTTCCGCATCTGGAATCTGTAGATGCTGCCGTCCGGGGGCTCGAGACCGATGCTCGCGACATCGCCCACATGCAGCGGCGCCGACGACGCGTACGTCGGTGCGGTGCCGCCACTGCCGGACGACGCGAGCCCGAGCTCGGTCCACGGGCCCGCGATCGACGGGGCCGTGTAGTGGGTGTACACGCCGGTCGCCGCATTCCACGTCGACCGCAGGGCGATCCGTCCGGAGGCGGGGAAGGGGATCGGGCTGGTGGACCCGTACTGGACGAGGCCGATTCCGTCTGTGCTCCGGCGCAGGGTGAGCTCACCGCTGCTGCCGATCAGCATGAGCCACGACCGCTGATCCCCGGTCAGGCTGTACTTGCCGCACAGTTCGACGATCTGCCCCGGGCGCGGGCGGAGCGCGACCTCGATGCGGAGGTCGATGCTGCCGGTGACGTCCAGGACCCCGGTGTCTGGGGTGGCTGCGCGGGCCGTCCGCTGCCCCTCCGGGAGTAGCAGGCGCGGGGCGCCGGCGTGTACCGCCACCCGCATCGGGGTGTTTTTGCTGAGCAGCCCGTAATACGGAGAGCGCGGGTTGCGCGGCGAGAAGCGCCCTTCGGGGGAGCGCAGGGTGAGGGTGCAGGACGCCGGATCGACGCCCTGCCCCTCACCCGACTTGCCCCGGGCGTGCGTGATGATGTCCCGCAGCTGCGCGTACTCGGTGACGTCGACCCAAGTGCCGCCGATCTGGAATGCGACCTCGGTGCCCAACGAGTCCTCGGGAAACGCCATCTCAGCCGTTCCTCCTTCCTGCGAGTACGAGGTCGACGTCGCCGCCGCCCTTCTTTCGTACGCCGCGGCGCATGCTCTCCATCACGAACTCGTCGGCCTGCCGCCCGCTGGACCGGAGTTCGAGCACGACCCGCTGGGATGCGGCCGCGCGGGCGCGCCCGCTCGCCATGTCCCACGAGCCCGGCGCCGGCGTCTCCACCAGACTGGCCATGCTGCGGTTGACCGCGGACCGTTGGCCCTCCACGCCCCGGATCAGACCCTGCGCCGTGTGCACACCGATCGCCGCCATCACGCGGCTGGGGCTCTTGATCCCGAGAGCCTTCCGGATCGCCGACGACATCCCCTTCGCGATCCTCAACATCGTCGACTCGATGTACTTCTGATGCTTCGTAAGGCCCTTCACCAGACCCTCAGCAGCCTGAATCCCCGCCTTGTACATGGCGTCACCAGCCGTCGTGCCTGCCTGCCCGGCAGCCTTCACGAGCGTCGACTGTTGGGCGTTGATCTGCTTGATCTGGGAGCTGTTGGCGTTCGCCAGAGCGGCAGCCGAGGAGGCCCCGCCCGTGACGCCAGCCTGCGCGATCTGCGCAATGAGGTCGGAGCGGACGCCCTTCTTCCGCAGCGTCGCGAGGTGCTTCGCGAAGGTCACGGCGGCGGCCGTGTCCTGCTTCAGCCCGGCCAGGATCGTCTCCGCCGTCTGGGCCCAGCCGCCCGAGTCTTGCTTCGTGATGTCGGCGTCGGACAAGACGCCCTTCTTCACATCGGCGACGAGCTTTGACCGCTCCTTCTTCAGGTCGTCGAGCTTCTTCCGGGCATTCTTCAGCTGGCTGGCGACCTTGTCGGCCCAGTTCGCGTTGAAGACCAGGTTGTTCGCGTCCTTGTTGATCCGTTTCAGGGCGGCCCGTTCCCGCTTGCCGGTCAGTGCGTCCTTGACGATGTCGACGAGCTTGTACGACGCGGCCTTGACCTGCTTCGTCGAGCCGGTGAGGCCGTCGACCAGGCCGCGCGCGATCCACTTGCCCTGAGCCGCCGTCACCTTCGACGGCGACGAGATCCCGAGGGCCTTCGCGATCGGGCCCGGGATGACCGACTTGGCCCAGCCGATGATCCGGTCTCTGATCCAGCCGCCCATGCCCTGGATACCCACCCACAGGCCCTGGACGACGTTCCTCCCCTTCTGGGTGAGCAGCCCGGACAGGGACCCGATCCCGGCAGAGATCCGGGACGGCAGTCCAGCCACCCACGTCACCAGACCGAGGGCCCTCTGGACGGAGGCGTCCCGGAAGCTGTTCCAGGCCGCGACCGCACGCAGGGTGATCGCCAAGGCCAGCCCCGACAGAGCGTTGCTCGCCCGGCCAGGCAGGCCCTGCACCGTTGTGATGAAGCTGTTCCACGTACGGCTGACAGGGCCGCTGATGTACTTGGACCACAGGCCCCCGAACCAGGAGCCGACCGCACTGCCCAGGACGCTGAAGACCGCGCCCGCCTGGCCGGCCTTCTCCGACACCCAGCCGGTGAAGCTCGACCACCAGCGCGGCACGTTCTCCACGAGCGCGCTGATCAGCGACGAGACGAAGCCCACCATCAACGAGATGCCCGCGGCGGCGATCGCGGCCGCGGCGAGCGCCGGCAGGGCCACCAGCGCCATGGTGATCGCCGCAGCGAGCGCCGCGATCTTCAGCACCTGCGTCGGGTTCGCCATGATCCACTCGGCGACCGTCTGGCCGGCGCCCATGATGCCCTCGATCATCTTCGGCGCCAGTTCCTTGGCCTTCTCCAAGAGCTTCTGCCCCAAGAGCGGCACGAAGGCGACGATGCGGTCCGCCAGGCCCCCGCTGTCGGCGTTCTTCCCGGCCTCCGCCCACATGCTGCCGAGTGCCTTGCCTGCTACGTCCTTCACCTTGCCGAAGGCCGGGATCACCTGCCCGCCGAGGAAGTCGACGACGTTCTGCTGCATGTTCCGCTTGAAGGATTCCAACCGGGTGCCGGAGTTCTCGCGGAGGGTGTCGCCCATCTTGTCCGCGGCCCCACCCACCTTGCCCAGAGCATCGGATGCACTGGCCGGGTCGAGGGCGAAAAGAGCGTCGCCCAGGTCCTCTGCCTTGGTGCCGAACAACTCGACAGCCAAGGCGTTGCGTTCGACGCCGGGCTCCATCGTCGCCAGGGCCTGGAGGGTTTGGTCCAAGGCCTCCTTGGCCTGGTCGCCGCCGGCGGCGACCTGCTTGAAGAGCTTGTCGCTGTCGAGGTGGAGGGTGTCCCACGCCTTGCCGATCTTGTCGGACCCGGCGACGGCCTCGATCGAAAATTCTTTGATGGCGTCGGCGACGATGTCCGTGTCGCGGGCGCCCGCCTTCATGCCCTGCGACATCAGGCCCGTCGCGTCCTTCGCGCTCAGGCCCATGTTCCGGAAGATCGTGCTGTATTCGTTGAAGGTGTCGGCGATGTCGTCGGCCCTGGGGCCCATTTTCTGCAGGCCCACGGTCATCACGTCGAGCGCCTCGCGGCCGTTCTTCGCGATCCCCGTCTTGATCATCTGGCCGACCGCGTTCGACGCCTGCCCCAAGTCCAGCTCGAAGGTGCTGGCGAGGTCGGAGACGTTCGTCGCGATGCTCTTCAGCTGCGCATTCGTCGCGCCAGGCGGGGCGATCCCCGCCCGCATCACAGCCGAAATCGCGTCCGCGGCACCCTGGAAGTCTTCCGTGACCGCGTCCGCATACAGCTGCCCGGCGAGCTTGCCGTACCGCTGCGCCTCCGCGGGCGTCGCACCCAGCTGCGCACCCAGACGGCCAGTGATCCGCGACTGATCCATCGCGTCGGCCATCGCCGACATCAACATGGCGCCAGCTACAGCGCCGATCGCAGCCGCACCCATCTTCAGCTTCTCCAGGCGCCCCGTGGCCGCAGTGGTCGCCTGGTCCGCACCCTGGTCTGCGCCCTGCTCGAGCCCGTCACCGAGAGCTTGGCCCGCCTGCTGGCCACCACGACGAGCCGCACCCTCCGCCTCAGCAGCCGCAGCCGTCACCGCGTCGACCAGCTCGCCACGCATGTTCCGCCACTGGCCGTCAGCGCCACGCACGAGGCCCTGCCCGAGCAGGCGGCCCGCATCCTCGCCCGCACCGTCAGCGCCACGCACGAGGCCCTCTCCGAGCTCCTCCCCGGCCTCCTGTCCGGCACGCTCGGCATCGTCGCCCACCTGCTGGCCCGTGCTGCGCATCGCCTGCTCTACGCGGCGCAGAGCAGGCTGTACGGCACGGTCATCGACGGCCAGGACGACGTTGAGTTCACCAGCGGTCAGCGCCATGAGGGCTCACCTCCTTCGGGTTCTGCGGTTCTTGGGTTCCTCAGGAGGTGGTGCGAAGTGCCGGTACAGGCGGGACTCGCAGCTGAGGAGGCCGAGGATGCGGACCTGGAGCCACCGCCAGGTCCGCTCACGGAGGACACCGGACTCGGCGTCGATGCCGTACTCCGAGTGGAGGTCGGCCTCGATCAGCGACCACTGCTCCAGGAGCCGCTCCCAGGTCAGGTTCGAGAGGCTCCCCGACCGCGCCCGCCCCGGCGTCGGGAGCCCGCCCTCGTACCACTCGTAGAGGCCGGTGACCGGGTCGTACTCGCCCCGCCCGACCCCGAGATGGCGCGCCTCTCCTGCGCTCTCCGGGCCTCCCGGTTCGGCGCTTTTCCCCCCGGCTGCTGGCCCGTCTTCCAGAACTCTTCGGCGGTCTCCTTGTCGGAGATCACCCAAAACATGCTGGTCAAGGCCACGTGCTTGAAGCGGGACCAGCCCACGCCGTCCGCCAGCATCTCGTCGTACGCGTCGCCGAGACACATGCGGTACAGGTCCCGCTCCTCGTCGTCGTCCAGGACCGGGGCGTCCGGGCGCTTCTCCCCGGCGGCGAGGCGGGCCGCCAGGGTAGTGACGCGCTCGATGCGGATGCCGTCCTCGGCGGGCGGGTCCTCGATCCGGTACACCCGGGTCTGCCCGTCGCGCCCCTTCACCGGGAGCTCCAGGTAGTCGTCGAGGAAGGCGTCGAGCGCCTCGAAGGGCTCGCCGGCCATCAGGGCGCCTGCGGGTTGTCGATCGGCGTGAGCTTGCCGCAGCCGGTGAAGGTGATCTCGACCTCGCCGAGGGCGGTGTGCTCGCCGCCGCTCGGCTGCCAGTTGGGGATCGCGCGGCCCTCGTAAGCCTCGGGGAGGCCCTCGCGGTTCATGTACCTCAAGTGCACCTTATTGGCATCGCCCCACGCGAAGTGCGCGAGACGGATGGCCTCGTGGACGGGGTGGTAGACCTTCGTCGCCTTGTTCGCCTTCCGGCGGATCGTGACGCTGACCTCCCAGGACTGGCCGGTCTTCTCGTTGTCGTTCCAGCCCTCGCCGTCGTAGTCGCTCGAGTCCTCGAGGTTGGGCTCGCTCGCGGGCTGGAATTCCCGCACTCCGGGGCAGAGCCGCCAGTCCGGGGCTTCCGTGGTGCCCATGTTGACCTCCAGTCGCCATTCGCGGGCGAGCTCGGTCTCCTCGGTGGGAGTGGACATCAGGTCCTCCTAGTCGTTCAGGTGGGTCCCGGACCTGACCGTCCGGAAGTAGTAGTTGCCGACGAGCTCCATGCGCCCGCGGCTGTCCTGGCCGATCCACGCCTGCGAGTTGCGCCAGGAAATCTCCACCCACACGCCCCGGGCATCCCAGGAGCGCCGGTTGTGCAGGACGTTGAACACGCTGTTGGCGAGCTGGATCAGGTCGAGCGGGTTCGTGCCCGCACGCATGCGCACCTGGATTCCGGTCACGGAGTCCGTCGAGTCGTCATCGCTGACCGGGTACGGGGTCAGCCCGATCACCCGGTCCGGGCCGTCCGGCACCCGCCCCAGGACGATCCCCGTACCGCCCGCCGGCAGGACCCCGGACGGCTCGTACGTCCCGACGCCCTCGGCAGCGAGCAGCTCGGCGACACCGACCAGGAGGTCGACATCGTGGGTCTCCCCGCTCACCGCAGCGCCCGCCTGATCTGGGCGGCGATGATCGCGTCGACCTGCGCGCGCTCCTCGTTGAGGCTGTTCTCCAAGTACTTGGCAGTCCGGCCGGGCGCGTGCCGCCACGTCAGCTCCTCGTGCTGACGGACCGCGTACGGCGTGTTGTAGCTGACCATCGCGGTCAGGGTGGCCTCGTCGACGCTGGCCATCCCGGACCGCTGGAGCGCGTCCTCGTCCAACGGCACGCGGTCGTCGCTCACGCCGAGGACGTGCTCAGCGCCGAGGAACACGCCCCGGGCCGCGGCGGCCCGCAACTTGCGTGCCACCGGGGCCCCGTTGAACCGCACCCGCACCTGAGCCATGGCCGTCCCCCTTCACTCGAGTTGGATTTCCAGGTGGTTGGGGGTGCCGAGGCGTTTGCCGTCGCGTCGCTTGGCCTGGATGACCGTCGTGGTCCGGCCGCCCGGGAGGGTGACCCGGGACAGGGGAGGGGCCGTCACCGTGAGGTCGGCGTACGCGGTCGACGTGGACGTCACCTGCTCACCGCCCGGCGTCCGGACGGCCCGGGTCTGCTCATCGAGGAGGCAGGGCACCGGGGTGGCCGTCCCGTAGACAGGGCCGGTGCTGGACTCGCCGGCGTACGGCTCCACCATGATCGTGTGGATCAGGTACCGGCGGGGGATACGGGCCATCAGTAGCCGCCCGTGGACGCGATCCAGCGCAGCTTGTCCGAGGGGATGGTCTGGATTGCGCGGACGAGCTTGGGTGCGTAGTAGTCCGGGCTGCTGCGGTTGTCGCCAGCGCCGAACTGCAGGCTCACGGAGCCGAGCGTCACGCCTTGGAGCGGGCCCGCGATGTCCGTCTCCTCGCCGACCTCACCCCAGAATTCCACCTGGGCGCACGTGGCTTCGGCGAACGCGGCCTGGACCACCGGGTCGGTCGGCATGCCGTCCGCGTCGGTGTCGTAGAGCGCTGCCTTCAGGAAGTCTGAGTCCAGCAGCTCCGTCGCGCGCTCGAGGAGCTTCACCGCGTCCAGCGGCGGCGCAGCGTGCAGGAACACGGCGAGCTGGGTGGTCGTCGCGTACGAGCGGACGTCCGCCATCGTCGCGGGCGCCGGCGCAACGGCAACCGTCTCGGTCTCCACCGACGCACCCGTGCCCGCCACCGTCCACCGCAGCAGCCAGATCCCGGCCAGCGTGTAGACGACAGGCGCCGTCCACACCGCGCCACCCTCGGCGGACGTCACCACGGGCGTGTCCGTCGTACCGTCCGGCCGGGTCACCAGCAGGGCCGCCGTGGTCGTCTCGTCGGCCGGTGTCACGGCCAGCCGTGCGGTGACGAGGTCCCCTACATCAGGCACGTCAGCCTCCTCCGGTCGATGTGGCCGCCAGGTGGGGCCCGCTGGTGCTGGTGGTCAGGGCCGGACCGCTCGTGCTCGTGGTGAGCACCGGCCCGCTGGTGGTGGCGTCCAGGTGGTCGGCGGGCCGCTGCCGACGGCCTGTCATCGGCCGGGCCTCGCCCCGTTCGGCCGCCCAGGTGAGGCGAATCGCCGGGCCGATCAGGGCCCGTGTCGTCTCGGTGGCGATGCCGAGGTGGAGGCGGGTGATGGAGCCGAGCTGCCCGGCTTCGTCGACCGCGACCGCTGTCTGGAGCGCGCGGGTCTTCCTGCCCGCGAGCGGCCGGACGGCGCTGGTCTCAGCAGCGGCCGTGAGCGTGGCCCGTTTCCGGCCGGTGACCGGACGCGCTGCCACGGTCTCGAGCGCGGGCCCGCTCGCGCGCGTCTTCCCGGGGCGGAGCGGCCGGGCGGCCGTCTCCTCCTCCGCTGTGTCGACCCGGCCCGGGATGAGTAGCTGCTGCGCCTGGCTGTTCTCCACGGCGGGCCCGAGCGGGCGCCGCTTCGCTCCGGCCAGGGCCTGGCTGGAGGTCGCTTCTGCGGCAGTCCCCAGGGCGAGCGCCTTGCGGCCCGTGACCGACTGCGCAGCGTCCACCCCGCCAGCGGCGGGCAGGGGCTGCGTCTTGCGGCCGGTCACGGGCCGAGCCGTACCGGTCTCCCGCGCCCGGTCGAGCGCAGTGACCGACCCGGCGGCCAGAGTGGACGCCTCCGACGTCTCGGCTGCGGTGGGCAGTGCCCGGGTACTCGCCCGGCCGAAGAGGAGAGCCGTGCTCGTCTCTTCGGCCGGGGCGAGCGCCTGGTAGAGGCCGCCTGCCAGCGGCCCCGCGGTAGACGTGTCGGCCGCCCAGCCGAGCGTCTGCCGCTTGGCCCGACCCACCGGCCGGGCCTCACCCACCTCACCCGCCACGCCCTGCGTGGTGGTCTTCGACCGCCCCAGGAGCAGGGCGGTGCTGGTCTCTTCGGCTGGGGTCAGCCCGGACGCCGAGGCGAGCGGCTGCGCGGCGCTCGTCTCCCCAGCGACACCGAGCGCCTCAGCCTTCCGGCCGACGAGCAGCTGACCGGCGGTCGCCTCGGACGCGGTACCGAGGGCAGCCCGCTTCGCCGCGGTGAGCGGCTGCGCGGTCTCCGTCCCAGCCGCGCCCGCGAGCGCGCGCGCCTTCCGCCGGCCGAGGGGCTGGCTGGCCGCGCTCTCCCCGGCGGGGTCGAGTGCGGCAGTGCGTCCGCTGGCGAGCGTGCGCGCGTCCTCGGTCTGTACCGCGGCGCCAAGGACGATCTGCTTGGCCTGGCCGAGCGAGCGGGCCGTCTCCACGGCCGTAGCCCCGGTAAGCGCCGTCTGCTTCGCCCGGCCGAGAGCCTGCGCCGTGTCGGTGGCCGTAGCCGCCCCGAGAGCGGACCGCTTGGTTCCGGCGAGGGCATGGCCTGCCTCGGTGCTGGCCGCAGGCGTCAGCGCCCGGGACCGCGCGCGGCCGAGCGCCTGGGCGGCGGACGTCTCGCCCGCGGTGCCGAGCAGCAGCGTCCGCCGGCCGGTCAAGGCCTGCGCGGCGGAAGTCTCCACGGCGGTGCCGAGCGCCAGTGTCTTCCGGCCAGCCAGGGCCTGCGCGCTGCCCGTCTCGGTGGCTGGGACGAGGTCCGCCTCCGTGCCTCCGCCGGGGACAACGTTGAAGCTGTCGAACTCCGCGAAGTCGTCGACGCCGCCGTCGCGGTGGGCGATGAGCTGCACCTGCAGCGTCGTATCCCCCACCCACACCGGGGAGGTGATGGTGCGCCGGCTGGTCCACGTCACCCCGTCCGGCGACGTGTCCCACATCAGCTGGCCGCTGGCCTCCCGGACCCGCAGCCACGCATGCTCGATCGGGTCGTACGGGATCGTGACCTGCTCCGGGTCCCAGTACGCCGTACGGCTGGCCATGATCAGGGTCCCGGCGACCGCCGACACCTCGAAAATCGCGTCGGTGCCGAGCGTGGTCGTCTGGATCAGCAGCTGTGCCCACGCCTCGTCGGTCGCCCCGCCGGCGGCCGGTGGCCAGAGGCGGACGTGCGCCGACGACTCGCGCAGCCGGTACGCCGGATCGGACGCGAAGGCGTTGTAGCCGACGTTGCAGGCGACCCGGGCCCGGCCGCCGACCTCGAGGAACCCGCCGGCCTCGTAGGAGTCCGGCCAGCGCACCGGGTCCACCACGCCGTCGTCGAAGGCGTCGACGAGCGCGCTGATCGGGGTGCCGGGCAGGGCGGCGGCGACCGGCTGCGCGGCGCTCGTCTCCGTGGCGGTGCCGAGCGCCATCGTCTTGGTACGGCCAAGAGACTGCGCGATGCCCGTCTCGGAGGCCGTGCCCAGCGCCTGCGCGGTCGCGGGCACGAACTCCACCAGCGCCCACAGGGTGCTCACCCTGCGCACGGTGGTCTGGGAGACGTTGCCGCGGTAGCCGACCTGCAGACCCTCCAGCGCGGCCGGCGACCAGGCCGCCCCGGTCTGCGGGTTGGTGTACGCGGTCAGGAAATACGGGCGCGGGGACACCCCGGAGTGCACCGACCACGCGGTGTTCGCCACCGACACCGACGCGGACTCGGCTACCGTGCCGCCCGCCTGGCCCTTCAGCCGGTAGACGATGCTCGCGGCCGTCGCCGCGTTCGACGCGACCCGGCCGCCGACCTGCACCAGCGTGACCGCGTCCCCCGAGCCGATCCCGACCGCCGCCGGGGACTCAACATTGAAGTCGTCGATGGCGGTCGTACCAGTCACGGCGGTCTGGTTGTAGGACGTCGCGTCGTCCGGCGTCCGCTCGGCTACGCGGGTCCAGTTGTTCGCCGCGCCGGCCGTGCCGCCGACCGCGGTCGCCCACAGGTTGGCGTCCCCGGCCGCGTTGGGCCGCAGGTGCACCACGTTGCCGGGCCCGGGGAGCCCGTTCTGCACGCTGCCGGCGGTGTCGTTGATCGCGACGTCGTCGATGTACAGGTCGGTCGTCGCCGCGAGCTGGACGCCCATGCGCACGCGACTGACCCCGTTGGTGTTGGTGCACAGGGCGTCGGCGAACAGGGTGCCGTCCAGGTAGCCCTTGAAGGCGGCCACTCCGGCGGTGAGGGCCCCGGCGACGTCGGTGTAGTCCAGCTCGATGCGGTACCAGCGGCCCAGATCGAGCACCGGGGAGGTGCCCGCGAGGGTGGTCTCGACGAAGCCATCCCTGAGCACCAACCGGCCGTCAGGCTGGAGCCGCAGCAGCGCCGGGAAATACCCGCCCTGGCCGATGCTGTAGATGTTCGTGTTGGTGCTCGGGTAGGCGTCCACGCGCAGGTACAGGCGGTGCATGCTCCGCATGACCAGGCCCGGGGTGAACTGATGCTCCACGAACCCCGTGGCGACGGTGGGGTTGCAGCGTAGGGAGGCGGTGCCTGCGCGGCGCACGGTGGTGGAGATGGACGGCGTACCGGTGACGATCGCACCAGAGTTGACGCCGGCCTCCGCTGAGGTGCTCTGCAGCTCGAAGCCACACGTCCACAGCCGTCCCATCATCCACCCCCGTGTGTCAGGCCGTCGAGGTGGCCCGTGCGAAGTCCGAGATGGTCAGCGTGAAATCCGACCCGTCCGGCGTCATGCTGACGTCGTGCTTCGTCAGCGGGATCAGGTCGGCGTCCGTACCGCCGGTGGTGTCCGGGTCGTAGCAGATGACGACTGCGCCGATCGGGGCGCCGGTGGCGGCGGTCCAGGTGACGTCGGCCGCGTCCAGGTTCACGCGGTCGTTGGTGTCGTCCACTGTCGCCGTCACCCCGGTGAGGGGCTTACGGCCCATGCCGGTCTGCTCGTTCGACGCTCCCGCGAGGAGCGCCTGCAGGTCGTCGTAGTCCCGCATCGTGGCGTCGTCGACGAGGCCGGCGGCCTCCAGCGGCACCATGACGAGACCGTCGGACGCGGCGGGCAGCGAGGCGTAATACGCCGTCCTGCCCAAGGCCACGTTGAAAGTGATGTTCATCCGTCCTCCAGGCATGCGGAAAGGGGGCCACCAGGGCCCCCTTCACCGCGTCAGGTCGGCTACGTGCTCGAGCCGATGATGTGGATGTCGTAGGTCACGCCGGTCGAGCCCGCCGAGTTGGCGATCTTCAGCAGGTCGCCGGTGCTGGCGGTCACGGCGTAGCCGGTCGCGTCCGTCTCGCCGGTGCCGACCGCGACGAACGCGCCCGGGCGCAGGGTGAGCGTGTGCGTCGCGCCGAGCAGCGTGATCCACGGACTGCCCGAAGCGGCCCCGACGACGACGTTGTTCGTGTTCCCGACGGCCGCGGCGATGATCAGGCCCTTGACCCGGGCGAAGGTGACCGCCGCGCCGAAAGCGTCGAGCAACACCCCGGCGAGGTCGAGGTCCTCGCTGCCGGACGCGGCGATCGTGCGCCGGTCCGACCACACGCGGTCAGCCTTGCCCACGCCCGTACCGCTGGCCAGCTGCATCTTCCGTGTCAGCGACTGCGGCGCCCGGCCAGCCCCGAGGTCGAGCGCCTGGGTGAGCTCCGCGTGAGCGGCCACGGCCAGGAGCGTTCCGGAGAGTGCCATCAGTCGTCACTCCCGTACTGCTCGATGAGCTGCTCCTTGGTGAGGCCGTCGATCGCGGCCTCCTCGTCGGAGTCCTGCGCGAGCGAGCGGGCGTACGCCTGCCAGTCGGCCTTGTTCGCGGAGCGGGCCGGGCGCTCGAGTGCGCCCGGCCCGTCTCCGTCCCCTCCACCTCCACCAGGTGGCTCCGTGGGCGGCGTCTCTGCGCCGCCCTGCTGCCCCGGCTCCTGAGTGGCGGGGCCGGGGTCCTGCGGCTCCGGCCCGGCGGGTGCCTCCGGCTCCTGGAGCAGCTCCCAGTTCGGCAGCATGTCGAGCCGCGCCGACCGGTACTCGTACCGGACGACATCGCCCGTGTTGTTGTTGCGGTAGACGAACATGCGGTGTGCGCCTCCGATCAGGGCAGGTCGTTGACGTCGGCGTCGATCGCGATGTCCGCCTGGATGATCACCGTGGTGGCGTCACCGCTGATGACGTCCAGCGCCAGGACCGCGCCGGCCGCCATGTCTCCGGCCGTGCCGGTCGGGACGGCGGAGGCGAAGGCGCTGTTGCCGGCGGTCAGGTTGGAGGCGAGGACGGCGGTCGCGCCGATCTTCGCGTTGACGGCGGCCGCGGCCCCACCGGAGCGGTAGCCGTGCAGCCGGACGACCGTGCAGGGGACGGGCGCCCGCCACACAACAGTGGAGGCGGCGCCGACCGGGGAACCGGTCAGCCGGATGGACTGAGTGACGATGCGGCGCTGGTACGCCATGGGGGTCTCCTGACTGGAGTGCTGGGCGTGGACAGTGCGGCCGCCGCGAGCTGGCGGCCGCAGAGGATCAGCCGTCAAGGCCCTTGATGAGGACGGCCCGGTTGGCGTCCAGGACCTTCGTGCCGTACAGGCAGTCGATGGAGACGACGTCCTGCTTCTTGTCCATGTCGTACCCGTAGATCACCCGCAGGCCGAAGCCCTTGTAGTTCGCGATCGCGGCGTTCGTGTTGCCCTTCGGGAGGGCGAGCGGACGGAACGCGAGCGCGAGCGCCGTCTTGTGGAAGGCGAGGCCGACCTCGGTCGTGGAGATGCCGCTGCCCTGCGGGCTGGGGACCGCGATGTTCTGCGTCATGTACGGGTCGAAACCGAACACCCGGCGGCCCAGCGACGCCTCCATGAGGCCCTCGGTGCTGCCGCGCTTGTCCGCCTCGTGGAACAGCGGGTCGGCGACCCACTCGGCAGCGGTCGTCGGACCGGTGACCACACGCCGCTCAGTGCTCGGCACCTTGGCGATGTCGAGCGTCTTGCCGGCTTCGATCAGGACCTTCGGGTTGGACCACAGGTACGTCGCGGGCGGGCCGGACGCCGCGACGTCGCCGACCTCGGCCACGATGTCGTCCCGCAGAGCCAGGAGATCGCGGTCGATCTTCTGCGCGATGGCCTCCATCGCGGGGGTGAGGAGCTGCTCGTCGAAGTCCTCGATCTTCAGCGTGAGGTCCTCCGCGGTCACCGCGAAGCTGACGTCCGCCATGTGGTTCAGGGTCAGGTTCACCGAGGTCTCGGTGACGTCCTGGACCGTGATGCCGGACGACCGCTCGTACTCGTTCGCGGTGAAGACGGCCGGCTTGCGGATGGTGACCGCGTCGCCGATCTTCCGGGCGAACTCGTTCTCGTAGTCGCGGTGGACCAGGTTCGCCATGACGGTGGCCTCGTACAGCGAGGCGAGAGCCTGCTGAGCGATGGCACCGGGGGTCAGAATGGTGTTGGCCATGAGGGTGTTTCCTCCTATCCGGTCCGGCGCTTACGGCGCGCGGCGCGGATCTCGTCGATGCTGTCGGGTTCGGAGGAGCTCCCGGCCCCACCGGAGAAGTCGCTGCTCGTCCGCTTGGGAGCGGTCGCGACCTTGAGCTTGGGGTTGTCCTCGGCCGCCTTCTTCATGGCGGCCGTCACTGCCTTCGCGAATCCCTCGTCGGACGGGTCGAGAGCCTGGATCGACGCCATGAAGGCGCGGGAGTCCGTGATCGCGTCCGGGTCGACGCCCGCCTTGGCCGCGCCCCGGTAGACCGCCAACTCGATGGCCGTGGACTTGTGGGCGGCCGTCGCGGATTCGACCTGCGCCTTGAGGGCGGCCGGGTCCAGCGGGGCGTCCTTGTCGTCCTTGATCAGGCCGAGGGCCTTGCCGAGTTCCTGGACGATCTCGTTGCGGGCCTCGTCCGCCGCCTGCTTCTTGGCGGTCGTGCGGGCCTTCGCGGACTCGCCGTTCGCCGTCTTCAGCTCCTTCTGGAGCCTGGCGATCGTCGCGGCCGGGGTCTCGTCGCCGTCCTTCTTGGCGGGCGGCTTCGGCTTCTCGTCCTTGGCCGCGCCGTCGTCGTCCTGGTCGTCGTCGCCGGTCCCGCCGGCGTCGTCGCCCTTGCCGTCGTCTGCCGCACCGTCGTCACTGCCGCCACTGTCGTCGGATCCGGAGTCGTCTCCGTCCCCGCCGTCGGCGTACAGGAACGGGGCGAAAGGGCCGTGACCGTAGGGGTGTGCCCAGCCGCCGCCAGCAAGCTGGAGCCTGGGGAGGGTTCGCTTCTGCATGCGTGCACTCCTGGTGCGCGTCGGTGATAAGAGGCCCCGCGCCTGGCGGGGCTTTGTGCGATCCGGCCCGCGCCTGGCGGGCGGAAGATCAGACGCCCGGATCCGGGCATGAAAAAGGGCCCGCACCAGGCGGGCCCTCCAAAGAGATGGAGCTAGTAGACGATGTCCGGCGGGTCATCACCAGCAGGCAGCCTCGGCACCTGCGGCGGCTGCCCAGACACCTGCGGAGCAGGCACCAAACGCACCGCGGTCAGGTACGCAGCGACCTCGTCGTCCGGACCTGTCGGTGTGTAGTACGGACCGGTCGGCGTCAGCGGCTGCGCCCCGCCCCCCAGAGCGATCATGTGAGGGCGAGTCGCATCGTCAGCGGACCACCGGCTCCCATCGTGAGCAACCCAGCGGCCCGCTTCAGTACGGGACTCCACTCTCCAAGCCACGCATCCAGCCTTTCACAGCAGCGCAAGGCAGCCAAGGACGAACCTCTGCAGGTCCGGTTCATTGTCGAAGCGGCGCCCAGACCGACCGAACAGATCCTGCAGACCCACTTGGAACACCTCCGACGACACCGACGCAGGGTCGCCCGGGTTCGCCGCCTCGTAGGTCTTGCCGGCGTAAGCGTCCGCCCATCGGTCCCGGTAGGTCATCTCGTCGTCACGGTACGACGACCCCGGATAGACGTACTGCAGCGAACTCGCCGACCCCAGCACCCCCTGGAACATGGCGCGCCTGCGTACCAGCGTGTACTCCAGCTCACGCAGGCCGGGCACGTACTGCTCCATCCGGTGCCCCAGCTCGTGCGTGGCGACCTCCGCCGCATACGAGCTGAATGCGCCGTTGTACCAGGTCGGAGCGTCCGTATCGAGTGCCATCAGGTCGGAGCCGTCGCCCCCGCCGCGGCCCTGGTAGTGAGCCCGGCGGGCCCCCACCATGACCAGCGGCGTGGACCGCATGCGGTCCAGCCACTCACGTGGGAAGTGCCCCAGCGCCTCGTCGAGTACGTCCTCCCAGTCCTCACGGACCGCGGTCGTGCCGCGTCCGCGTGCTGCGATGAAGTCGGAGTTAGCCACCTTGGTGGTCATCCGACCGCCCAGTTTCCGCACGTCCGCCACGAGCCGACGGACCGTCTCGGCCTCCCGCGCCGCGACTGCAGCCTGAGCTGCACGCAGCTCATCAGCGTCCGGCTTCGCTCCTTGCGACAGCCGCACGACCTTCTCCCGCAGCTCCGCGAGGTGCTGGTCGTTGTCCAGCGCGCTCCGTAGATCGCCCTCCAGCGCCTGACCGGCATCGAGCACCCTGTCCAGGTGCTGCTCGTACTCCTTCGGCGGCAGCAGCTCGCCTGAAGGCTGCTTGCGGTAGAGCCACTTGAACTCCGGAGGCTTGTTGCGCAGCTCCTCCAATGAAGCACGGTCACGCTCGCGACCACGTTCGAGGGAAGCGATCCAGTCGTCGACGCTCCTCGTCGCCTCGGCCAGCAGATCCGACCGCTTCGCCTTCGGTGTGCGCCGCGCCCGGAACTCTGCTTCCTTCGCCCTGACGATCTCCTCACGATCCGCGCGGGCCTGCTCCAGGCGGACGTCGGCGTTAGCGATCGACTGCTCACGTCTTGCGATGAGGTCGCGGTTGTCGACCTCCTGGAACCGCCCATCGACCCACTCGGAGCGGTCCTTCGGCAGCTCGCGCCGCACCTGCTCGATACGGTCCCGGGTCGCCTGAGACACGCGAGCCTGCGGCTCCGGCGGAGCAGGCGGCTTCACCGCCTGCGGCTCCGGCGGCGTCACCGGCTGCTGCTCGCCGAGCTCCGCCTTCTGCTGCGGCGACGGCTTGGCCAGCTGCTCGCGGCGTGGCTTGCGCGGCATGCCCGACTCGTCGACCAGCTCGCGGATCTTCGCCTGGTACGCGCGCACCCGCGCCCGCCGTGTCTTCGCTGTGGCGTCGTCCGTGGCTGCTTCCTCGAGCCGCTTCCACTTCCGCACCTGCCGCTCGAGGTAGCGCTGCTGCTGAGACTGCTCGTACGTGCCGCGCGCCGGGACCGGCTCAGGCTCCTTGGTCAACCCAGGCAGGTAAGCGCTGATGGTGTGGCGGCAGTTCGGGTGCATCAGGCCAGCAGCCCGCGCCTCCTCGAGCGAGCCAGCCACCCGCACCTTGACCATGCGCTCGTCTTCGGTGGCGTGCTCGACCTCGATGGTGCGCGCCCCAGGCTGGCCAGAACGGACGAGGATTTTGGTCTCCCAGCGGCGGCACAGCGGGCACTCCTCCGGT
Organism: Streptomyces sp. NPDC005774; assembly: GCF_042871645.1. Classification (NCBI taxonomy): domain Bacteria; kingdom Bacillati; phylum Actinomycetota; class Actinomycetes; order Kitasatosporales; family Streptomycetaceae; genus Streptomyces; species Streptomyces sp. NPDC005774. The sequence goes on from NZ_JBIAIV010000006.1 coordinate 162,975, forward strand.
GCCCGCGACACGATCACCAGGTCGACTCCGGCCTCACCGAGCCGGTCCGTGTGCGCCTCGATCGCGGCACGGCCGACTGTGGACCGGGTCGCCATCTCGATATACGACGACAGGTTCCAGGAGCGGCCAGACCTGTCGACAAAGCCAGTGACACCACGGTTGGCGAAGTCGTCCAGCGCCGACTGCGCGGCCTGCCTGCGTGTCTGGGCACCAGACAGCGGAGCAGCCGAGGCTCGAGCGATGACGTCGCGGTACGTGTCCATCGACTCGCGCAAGATCCGCAGATGCACCGGCCGGGTGTCGTTGACCAGCGCGGCAGCGAGCCGGTCGATGACCGCAGCGTTCGGGATCGCGTCTGCGACCGCCTGGGTCACGCCTGCTGGCAGCGCGCCGAGCTCCGCCACTGCGGCCTGCTGGCCTCGGCGGTACGCGTCGGTGACTGCCTGGTGGATGGCGCCGGATGCGTCGACGCTCAGCGCGTCCACGACGGAGCGGATACCAGCCTGGAGGTTGCCGAGCGAGGCGAGCTTCTGCTCGACCCAGGTCGGGGCGTCGATCCCGTCGGCGGCCGCCTGGCGGATCCGCTGGGTGAGGACCATCTCCACCTGCTCGTACAGCGTGGAGACGGTGGAGGCGAGGTCCTCGGCCATGGCCGGGGAAACGGGCATGGCCGCTCACCTCCTTTACGGAAGCGCGCCGGTCTGCATCGGGTCCGGCACTGCCTGTCCGGTCTCCGCCAGGATCTGCTTCGTCTCCGCCTCGACCAGGGTCTTGTCCCACTCGGGGTGGACCATCCGCACAAGCGTCTCCGTCGACGCGGCCTGAGCACGCTTCAGCACGTCGGCGGTGTTGGCCAGGGAGAGTGGGTCTTCCTGCACCGAGTCGTAGAACTCGATCGAGGGCCGCTGCGGGACCACTGGTGTACCGAAGACGTGCCGGTCGACGGCGAGCAAGGCCTCAACTGCGTTGCCGAGGCCGGGCCGTGTCCGCAGGATCTTGCGGCCGCGGGTCGTCATCGACCGGCGCTCCTTCGCGTTGGACTCCGTCGCCGTCATGGCGACGTCGCCGCCGATGCCGAACGTCTGCCCCGAGTAGCCGGCGCTGCGGAGGATCTGGTTGACCAGGTCCTCCGCCGTGTCCCGGTGCTCCTGGACCCGGATTGCGAACTGGGCGACGGTCAGCTGCGCGCCGTCGCCGCGGGCGAGCATGTTGATCCCCGCGAACGCCTCTTGATCGGGGTTCCACGAGGCGCCGCGGCCGGGCCCGTTGGACTGGAGGTACGCGTCCGGAACGACGATGCGGCCCTTGCCCAGCCGGATGTCCCGCATCCACGAGGCGTAGGTCTCGTCGAGCGAGTCCATGAGCGGCTCGACACCGTCCAGGTCGGACCGTCCGAGGTCCTTCAGCTCGGTGTCGCGGCGCCAGCGGCGGGACACGTCGTTGGGGATGTACGAGACGTCCAGGCCGTCGAAACCGGTCTCGATCCGGCCCTCTTCGTCGACGGTCTCGGCGAAGGCCTGCGTCGCCGGGTGGTCCTCGAGCGGGACGACGCGACCGAGCTTGGCCTTCGTGCCCTGGTACAGGCCGTGCTCGATGACGCCGGGCTCGTGCCGCTCGAGGTGCCGCCACACCTGGCCGTCCTCTTCGTGGACGATCCGCCAGAACGTCACCGCGGCGAGCCGGCCCCACCGGAATTCCGGGACTGCGCGGTCGGCGTGGACGGCGTCCAGCCACGGCCGGTCCGCCATGTCGACGTCATATACGGGCCGCAGGTACACGCCACCGAGCGCGGCGCCGACCTCGGCGGCGGTCTGGAGGGTGGCGAGCATGCCGTCGTCGACGAGTTGGTCCAGGCGCTTCTGCGTGGCCTCGTCGTCGGCGGCGGTGAGCGTCGGCGGCTCGCTGAAGAGGAGGTTGGCGGATCCGCCGCAGAGGTCTCCGGCGATCGGCACGTGCAGCTTGGTGCGGCGCTCGCCGGGTGCGGTCGGGGTCCCCCACCACCAGCGGGCGATCTTCCCCATCACGCCGTCCGAGAACTGGACCGGCTTGGGGTCGGGGCCTCCGCCGTGCCCTGCGCCGTACAGGGACTCCAGCCGGTCGGGGTCGCCAGACCACCAGGTGTCCCAGGTGTGCATGGCGTCAAGGGCGGGCCGGAGGTGGGGCGGGGGCCAGGCGACGTTACGCGTCGGCAGCGGCATCGGACACCCCCTTCTCCGAGCGCCAGGCGCGGAAGTTCTTCGCATACACCCAGCCGTACGCGAAGGCCGAGACCAGGAATCCGTACTGCCGAGTCGACAGCGCGTAGGCGACCCACAGGACTTGTGCTCCGAGGCCGATGGCCCAGCCGAGTGCACGCTTCCGACCGGCGAAGTACAGGCCGGTCACACCGACTGCCGTGAGCAGCCAGGACCACCAGGCGATCACGCGGCTACCTCCAGTCGGGTCGGTAGGTACGGCCGCCACAGAGACTCGGTCGTCCGCAGGGCGTACCTCGTCGCGTCGAGCGAGTGATCGTTTTCCTTGATCGGCTTGTCCTCGCCAGCCTCAGCCGCCGTGTCATCCCAGGAATAGCCTGGGAACTCATCGATCAGGCCGACAGCCGACTCATGGATCCGCAGATCCTCGGTCGCCAGCAGCGACGACACCGTTCGGATCCCATCCAGCACCGCGTTGTCGGCGTGCGTCACACCGGTCACGCCATCACGGTGCAGCTGCTCGATGAAGCTGGACGCGGATGGGTCGACGACGGTCCACTCTGGAGTGACGCCGACCGTCGACGAGTGCGGGTGTCGCACCTTCGCCAGCCACTGTCGGCGCGCCCGCGAGTACTCCGCGTCGGTCATTTGCTTGCGAGCCATGCGGGAGTCGTGCCGGTACTCGCCCACCACGTAGAGCTTGTGGTCGGCGCCCAAGCCAACCAGCACATCCGCGAACGGGTTGACGGTTCCGTAGTCGATGCCGTCGGCCAGCCAGCGGTCGATCCTCGGTAGGTCGTGGACGATGTGCCGCAGCGGGTCGAACATCTCGTAGACGGCGCCCTCGGACTGGACCCAGGCGCCGAGGATGAAGCGCCGGTACCAGAGGCCGACGTACTCCTTCTTCAGCGAGGCGACATAGTCCTCGTCCAGCGATGGGTTGTCGTCGAGGTTGAAGTGCCACGAGCGGAGGTCGAGTTCGCCCTCGCGGTCGAGGTACTCCTTCTTCAGCCAGTGTCCGGGGTTGTCGGGGTTGGTGGTGCCCAGGAGCCGGGCACCTTTGACCGACAGGCGGCCGAGGAGCTGGCGGAAGAAGTCCTTCGGTAGCAGGCTGACTTCGTCGCAGTAGACCAGGGACACCGTCGCGCCACGGATCTTTCCCTCGGAGCGGCGGTCGTTCGCGCCGATCAGGTGCACGGTCCGCCCCAGGATGACCGCGGTCTTCGCACCGGGCGTCCAGACGATCAGCTTCGCCAGCGACCCGAACAGGCCGGGGTCGACGAGCGGTTCCATGATGTTGCGGCCGATGGTGTCGAGGGTGCGGCCGGTGATGAGGATGAGGCCGGCCCGGGGTGCGGTGGCGATCGCGGCGAGGAGCGCGATGAGCGAGGCGATGGTCTTGCCGGAGCGGATCGCGCCGTGCCAGATGTTGATGCGGGCCGTGGCTTCGACGATGCTCGCGATCTGCTTGCGGGAGAGGGGCAGGTCGACGTTCTGGAGCATCAGGACCCCTCGCTGGCCTCCTGCTCCTGCTGCGCCTTGTGGATCTCGGCGAGGCCGGACATCAGGTTGGTGATCAGGGCGATGCCCTCCTCGGTGCCGGTCTCATCCTTCGGCGGGGCGAGCTTCATCGACCGGTCCACCGCGGTGGCGACCACGCCCATCAGGGCCCGCTTGTCGGCCGGTGTCGGCTCGGGTGCCTCGTAGGTGTCGAACTCGTGGTCCTTGCCGCCCCAGTCGAAGTAGGTGTGCGGCTTGGTGAGTTTCTCCAGCTCGCGTTCGGCGACGTCTTGGAGGCGTTGGGCGAGGGCGGCGCGTCTGGCGGCGAGGTCGGCCTGGCGGACCTCGGTCGCCACGCGCACCTCGGCGGCCCGGTTGAAGCTGAGAGGTGGGTCGAAGCTGGCTGCGATCTTGCTGATGGTGCGGCCGGAACGCCCGAGGATCTCCGCTATCTCGTTGCGGCCCTTGCCCGCGCCGTGCAGCCGGCGGACCTCTTCGCGCTCGTCGTCGGTGACGGGCCCCTTGCCCATGGCGGTCACCCCCTGGACATGCGGAAGGCCCGGCTGCTCACGTGGTGGGCGGCCGGGCCAGTTCAGCGGAAGGTCAGCGGGACTCGCACTTCTCCGTCACGAGGTCCTCTGCGTACTCCGGGTCGATGCTGTCGCTCTCCAGCTGCTCGGCGAACCAGCCAGGGCCATGCACTTCCATGCCGACGCACATGAGGTCGCGACGGGCGGCGTTGTAGCTGTCCCACACCATGTCGACGCTGAGTTCGGTGATCTGCCGTTTGTCCATGCCGGGTGCGGTGGTGGTGGCTGACGCGGTTGGTCGTGTGGCCTTGGCGTCGTCCTTGCCGCTGGTGTTGTCGGTGTCGCCGCCGGTGAAGAGGGTGAGCAGGAAGATCACCCAGGTGATGACCATCGCGGGTAAGCAGCCGAATCGGAAGCCCTTGCGGTCGACGAAGCGGCGCGGTGGCTGGTGCGATTGGTGGTGCATGTTCCCCCCTGGAACGGATGTGAGGTACGGGGGGAATGATGCGCTGTCGGGTGCTTCCGGTTCCGGGCACGCCAGGACTGGCCCCATGGTCGCCGATGAGCGCGGGAACGTCAAGCAAGGTCGAGGTTTGCCCCTGCGAGCATGAGGCGGCCCCACCGTCGGGGGGAGACGGTGGGGCCAGGGGGGTACTGCCAGTGTGGCAGGGCTACGGGCAGTGCGGGCGGGTTCGGTCCCGGTCGGCGATCCGGTCTGCCTCGTCGATCAGAGCGCGCGCAGCCTCGTGCTTGCCTTCGGCCGCGTACGTCTCGGCCCGCTCGCGGAGGATGTCAGCCACCTCGTACAGCGCGATCGAGGCGGCGTGCGTGGCGGCCACGTCGTAGTTCCGGTCTCCGGTCCAGCCAAGGAGTGGCGCGGACACGAGGGCTTCGCGGACTTGCTCAGTGACGTCGTACAGGACGGTGGGGTCGCTCATCCCCGCATCATCCCTTCTTCGGCTTGGCCGGGGTGGTCTTCTTCGCGGGCTTGAGCCAGCCGCCGCGGCTCGCCTGGTACGTCGTCTCGTGGCCCTGCAAACGGGGGTCGTCCTTGCGGATGGGCTTGGGGAATCCGAGTGCCATGATGGCGGTCCTGTCTCGTGGTTGGGATGGGACCGGGGCGGCCGGTAGCTGCCAGGCGGGCGGCCGCCCCGGGGTAGATGGGCCCGTAGACGGGCGGTAGATCGTGGTAGACAGAGCGGTAGACGTGCAGGTCAGGCGGCGGTAGACGCGGCGGGAGACGCCTCCGGGGCAGTGGCCGGGGAAGCGGCCAGATCCTCACGCCGGACGCCCCTCGTCGGGCCCTTCCCGCTGGCCTTCACCTTGGGGTGGACGGGGATGCCCAGGTCCTCCAGACGGGAGCGCAGATCGGCGATCTCCCAGGAGGCGGTGAGGGCCGCGGTGTCGGGCTGTCGCTGGAGGTGGGCCAGGACGGTGGAGAGGTGGACTGCGGACCCGGTGCCCATGAGGGTGAGGAGGAGGCTGCGGAGGGCCTCCCCGGAAGCCTGGGCAGGGGGCTCGACGGGCCCCTCCTCCGGCTCCTCTTCGGCCTCCTCGGCGGCGGGTCGTCCGGCCCTCCAAGAGGCGATCGTCCAGCCGGTGGAGAGCAGCCACATCAAGGCGGGCAGTGCGCGCACGATCCGGGCGAGCAGGTACGCGCCGAAGATGAGCAGTGCGAGCCGGACGATGATGCCGAGGGTGGCGCGCCAGCCGGTGAGGTCGTCGCGGCGGCCGCGCGCGCACCAGGCGGCGGCCCGCGCGGCGAGGCGGCGGGCGAGGAGGGCGGACCCGGTGGCGAGACGGGAGGCGGGACGGGCGAGACGGCTCACAGGATGCCCGCTCCCTGCACTGCGGCAACCACGAAGTCGCCAGCACCGTTGAGGGCGCCCGGGAGCCAGGCCAGGGCGCCGGCCACTCCGGCGGTGAGGCACAGGACGGACCCGACGAAGGCGCCGCCCAGGATGCGCTTCTGGTCCTTCTTGCCCGCGGCCTTGTACGAGAGGACGACCAGGAGCACGGCGATAACGGCGACGACAGCGCCGGTGGCCCCCATGCCGGTGAGCTGCCCGGTGGTCAGTCCGCTGCCGGAGGTGGTGCCGGTGGCTGCGGTCCCGGCTCGCTCGCCGGCTCCGTTGGCGACGGTGCCGGTGCGGGAGTGGGCCCAGCCGAGGATGCCGCCGGGGCAGGCCGCGGCGCAGGCGGCGGCACCGAAGCCCTTCCCGAACGCGGCAAGTTGCTTGACCTCGCGGTTCCCGGTCCACCAGGGGTGCAGGTTGCAGGTCAGGACGATCAGGGCGGCGAGGAGTCCGCCGAGGGTGAGTGTGGACGTGGCGTTCACAGGTCGACTCCGGTCAGGAGGTGGATCGGATCCCACCAGTGCAGGACGCCCAGGGCGCCGAGGCTGGCGGTGATGAGGAGGAAGCGGGGGATGACGCGGCCGGTGTGCCGGTCGAGGGCCCAGGCAGCGAGCAGGGCGACGGTGGCGACGACGTAGGCGGCGGGGATGCCGGCCTCGGTGCGGGCCTGGTGGACGGTGCGGGCCCACAGCCCGACGGGGCTTTGCCCTCCGGCCCAGGGGGTGAGGGCGGCGAGGAGGGCGACGGCCATGCGCCAGGTCGCGAGGCGGTCCCAAAGGCGGGACCACAGCCCGGGCTCCGGCTCTGGCTCGGGCAGCGGGACGGGGACGAGGGTGACCCGGACTTCGATCGGGCCGGGAGGCGGGGGCGGTGGAGGGCCGGGCCACGGTGGCGGTACCGCGGGCGGGGCCGGGGGCGGCATCCGCCACGGCGGGGCTTCTCCGGGCTCGGGGGGTCGGGCGGGGAGGGGTGCGCCGGCGGGGATGATCCGGGTGGGGGTGATGGGGCGGTCGGGCATGGGTGGCTCCTGGTGGCCGATGGGGCGGGCGCCGAGGTGGTGGAGGTAGTGGCGGGCGCGCAACTCGTCGGCGCCGGGCGACGGCTGCGCACCCATCAGCCGGCCAGCCGGACGTACCGGGAGACCGTCTCCGGCTTCGCGTTGGCGTCGGCGACCTTGCGGACGTAAGCCAGGACCCGATCCGGATCGCGGATTCCTGAGTCCAGGGCGGTCCGGACTGCGTCCTTGATGGTCATGGGCCCGGTGGCGGCAGGCTGCGGATCGGGGTCCGGACTGTCCGCACGCTGTCCGGAGTGGTCCGGATCGGCGGATCCGGGGCCGGATCCGGCATCCGCTCCGGCGCCGAGGGCGTGCTGCTCCGCGTCGACGAGGGCCTCCCCGCGCTGGAGCTCACGGCGGATCGGGATCATCGCCAGCTGCCCGTCCACGGTGGCGCGCCGCTTCGTCACCCACTGCTGGGTGCGCGGGTCGAGCGGTCGGGCGTGCACCCGCATGGCGATCGTCCACCCGCCCTTCGCGAGGGCGGAGACGAGCGCACCGACCACGCCGACGACGAGCTGTCCGGTGAGGTAGCCGTGCGCGAAGACCGCGCCCATCGACACGGCGAGCGAGGCGTGGCCAGCCTTCTTCGCGAGGGCAGCGCGGTCGGGGTCGTAGCGCAGCAGCCATTCCACGCCCATGCACATGATCCAGGTGGCGTCGAAGGCGACCGCGGCGCCGTACGCCACGACGGCGACGACCGACATGGCGAGGAGTGCGCCGATGGATGTGGTGGTCCAGGCGAGGGAGACGGTGACGAGGAGCGCGGCGCCGATGGTGACGGCGGTGCGGACGATGTGGTCCCAGTCGCGGGGCGGCTGGGGCACCTCGATCTTCTCGCGGTCGAGGACCATCTCGGTGATGCCGTCGACGGTGTGGGGGACGAGGCGGGTGCGCTCGATGGTGCGGGTCTTCACGGTGCTCCTCCGGGAGCCGGTGGGTCAGTGAGTGGTGAGGCAGAGGGCGTAGTCGTCGGTGCGGCGGATGTGGTCGGTCTCGGGTATGCCGGCGCAGGGGGTGGAGCTGGGGTGGCCGGTCCAGCCGACGATCCGTAACGCGCCCGGGGTGCACGGGGCGGGCTGCAGCTCGGTGGTGATGCAGGAGCCCAGCGGCCACGGGTGGGGCGTGCCGGTCGGGGTGGGGCTGACTGAGGTGGTCGGTGCGGGTGTGACGGTGACCGTGCTGGTCGGCTTCGGCGACGGCCGGTGCGGCGTGGGGTCGGTCCAGTCGGTCCCTGCGAGACGGTGGTGGGTGACTGCGACGGCTACGGCGGCGGGCACGGCGAGGACCAGGGCGACGGCGAGGATGCGGAGCAGGGTGCGCATGCGGGGTCTCCAGGGGCCGCGCCCGGCCGGTGGGGCCGGGCGCGGCGGTAAGGGTGGGTCAGCCGGCGAGGGTGCGGAGCCGGGTGGCGTAGGCGGAGTGGTGGGCGCCGGCGGGGGGCGGGAGGACGTCGACCCAGTCGCTGGTGAGGCCGAGGCGGCGGGCCCAGCCGCGGACGGTGTAGATGTCGACGGGCCGGTTGGGGCGGGTGTCGAGCCGGTCGGCCAGGGCGAGGAGCGCGGTACGGGTCGAGGCCGGCCGCTGGGTGCCGGGCTCGAACCAGCTGCCGCACTTCCGGCAGACCCACTTGGTGCCCTCGCGGGCCATGGACTTTCCGCAGCAGGTCATCGGCGACCCTCCTGGGCGCGTCGGCGGGCTTCGGCGGCGGCGTAGTCCTCGGCGGCCCGCTGCTGGAGCTCGGCGGCGGTCGCGTCCCGGTCCTGGTCGACGGGCGTCTGCTCGCTCATCGGCGCTCACCCTGTTCGGCGTTCACCGCGGCGATCAGGGACTGGAGCCGGTAGTGGAGGCAGGCCGCCGCCTTCACCATCGCCTGGTGGTCGTGGATGTTGGCCGCGGCCACCTGGGCGAGGTACTCGCGGGCCGCCTGCAGCTCGCGCTCCAGGGGTGCGGGGGCGACCTCGGTGTCCGGGGTGCTCAGCGGGTCGTAGGAGGCTGGCGCCGGGGTGGGCGGCGGGGTGGGCTGGTCGGTACGCTCCATGGCGGACCTGCTCTCGTGGTTGTGGGTGGGTCCGCCCCCGGCCCATATGGAGCAGCAACTCCGGGCCGGGGGCTTTGTGCATTGGCAGCGTCGGGCTGCTTGTTGATGACTGTAGGGGTCCCCTACAGTGAGCGCAAGCGGCCCACCGAAACGAAGGGCCCGAAATGAGTGATGAGGAGGTGCGCCGCGTGTCGGACGCCCTTGACGCGATCGAGCGGATTGCGGACTTGGAGCAGCGGGTCAGGGCGAAGAGTCAGGTGATGGCTGCCCAGGCTGAGCGCAACAAGGAGTGGTCGCAGGAGCGGGACGAGCTGGTTCGCCGGCTGAATGAGGAGGAAGACCTGTCGTACCGGCAGATCGCGGCGCGCCTCGGGATCAAGTTGTCCACGGTGCAGGCGGTGTTCCGCGGCTACAAGGGGTCGGGGACGACGCGGCCGAAGGTGGAGAAGTCGGATGGATGAGTTGGTGCGGTGGCTCGGGCAACAGCTCGACGAGGACGAGCGGGACGCGGAGGCGCGGCGCGGCATCTTCCCGTCACCGGGCGTGCGCGAAGACGGCTCGGTCGCCCTGCACGTCCGGCCGGGCGGCAACATGGCGATCACCTGGTACCGCAACCCGGCCGAGGGCTGGGACGACATGGCCAAGCTGCGGAACTGGGCGGACACCGAGAACGGCTGGACGCAGGAGAGGGTGCTGCGCGAGATCGACGCGAAGCGGCAACTCGTCGCCGAACACGCACTCAATGGCTGGGTCTGCTCCACCTGCGACAACGGGGAGGTCGGCCAGGTCTTCCCCTGCCCGACGCTTCGTCTCCTCGCTCTGCCGTACGAGGACCGGCCGGGCTACCGGGACGACTGGCGGCCGTAGCCCGAACCTCCGTCTCGGCTGGTCGAGACGGAGGCTCCGGCCCGCCGCACCCGTCAGAGGACAGCGGGCCGCGCGCGGTTCGGGATTCTCCCGCCACCGCCTCATCACATGCTGCATCGTGAGATGCAGCCAAGGGGCCACGAGGCCCAACGGAAGGAAATCCTCATGGACTTCACGCCCGGATACGGCCAAGGCGTCGACTCAACGGTCCACCGCACCAACCCCGATCACGACGCGCTCTGCGGGGAGGAGACCACCACCGTGGGCGACGCCGAAAGCGCCAGCGACCTCGTCAGCAACCACGGCTACCAGTCCTGCTACCGCTGCGACAGCATCGTGGACCGGGCGGCGCTGACCCGGTAGAAGCCCAACCAGCGTCAGAGTCAGCCCTGTTGCCCTTGTCGGGCGGCGGGGCTGACGTCGTCTGGGCGGGCGCTCGACCGGCGCGGCTACGGCATGTCTCCGCGCCACTCCCACCGGCCGGCCTGGTTGCCGGGTTCGTAGTCGGCGCGGCCGCCGGGCCCGTGGGCGCCCTGCTCGGTGATGAGCAGGGCGCCGTCGCGTTGTTCGGCGGGGCTCAGGTCGGTGACGTCGTACAGCTGGCCGTCGAGCGGGCCGCCCAGGAGCTCGACGTACTCCCGGCCGGGGAGGGGGCCTTGCTCGGGGTCGGTGTGGTCGTGGCCGTAGACGCGCATGCCTTGCAGAATGCCACGGTCACGCACTCCCCAGCTGGGCCGCCAGGTCGAAGCTGAGGTCAGCGAACGCCATCCCGCCCGGACCGCCCATGCTGATGGGCAACACCAGCATGAGGTCCTCTCCCTCGACAAACTGGGTGCCGCTGCCCTGCATGGTCAGCCAGTAGCGGGTGACCAGCCGTCGGTCCGGGTCGTAGATGGCCACGACGTCGCCGTCCTCGATGGAGCCGCTCGTGCGCATGGTGGCGCGCGCTTCTACGCAGAGGGCCCCGTTGGCGAAGGTGATCTGTGTGACGGCGAGTCGGTGGTCGACGCCTCGGCGGGCGTCCTGGATGACGATCGTGCCGAGCGTGGTCATGCTGCCACCATCCCGCTTTCCGTCCAGATGCGTCCGCAGCCGGTGCAGTGCGCCACCGGCAGCCGGCCCTCACCGCCGTGCACGTCGATCCGGCCCCCGCACGCGCACGGCTGCTCCAGGGTGCGGCGTTGGGCGGCGATGTCGAGGGCCCGCTCGACACGGTCCGCAGCGCCGGCGGCGACGGTCCCGATGCGGCGTTCCTCGTCGTCGGTGATGCGCCGGCACGGGCCCGGCTTCCGCTCCACTCGGGCGAGGAGCCAGAGTGCGGCGTACGGGGCGGTGCGTCGGCCGGTCCAGCGCCAGCGGCGGAGGTCGTGTTCGTCGGCGAGCGCGAGTTGCTGCTGTCGCTGACGCTCCTGGTGGGCGATGCGGGCCTCGCGCAGCGTCCGGTAGTCCGCCTTGCGGGCCGCGGGGACGGTGATCGGGGCGCGTTGGGCGGCGGCCGCGATGTCGTCGGCGCAGGCGATCAGGGCGGCCTCGACGACGCGCATGGTGTCGAGGATGGTCAGGCGGACCGGCACCGGGCGGTTGCCGAGCTGGATCGGGTCCCGCTCCAGGCTGCGGAGGTGGGCGGCCTGGTGGTGTTCGTACTCGAGCTGCTCGGCGTCGGCCTGGTCGAGTCGGGCGAGGTAGCCCTTCAACCCCAACCCGAAGGCGCCGTACTGGGCGGGGGCGCCTGCGGCTTCGTGGAGGTCGTTCCAGTGGAGGACGCAGGTGCGGAGGTGGGTGGCGGTGGTGGTCATCGTGGCTCCGTGGTGCTGGTGGGGCGGCGTATCGTGATGGCCACCGGATGGGGCGTGCCTGGCCTGGGGAGGTCTGTGGGCGCGCCCCTTCGTCATGCTCAGGCGTTCGCGGGCTGCTCGGCTGCGGCGCTCTCGACGGTCGGCTCGTCGAGATAGACGCACCGCTGGTTGTCGAAGTCCCAGAGCGTCCCGGGCATGGAGCAGTCTGGCCCGACCCGGTGGGCGTCGACGAACACGAAGCGGCGCCGGGCCTCGGCCATGTGCGGGTCGCAGGCGAGTCCGACGTCCCCGTCGGTGTTCCACATGATGTGCCAGGTGGCGTCGGTGGGGCAGTCGGTAGCTGGGGTGTCGTCGGGCGAGTGGCCGCACTTCTGGCCCCGGACGTCGACGAAGCGACCTAGTGGGGCGAATGGGTCCATGGTCACTGCTCCTTCGTCATGTCTCAGTCGTCGGCGATGATCAGGCTGGCGATGCCGAGTCAGGTGAGCACTGCGGCGATGACGCCGATGATCGCGGCGAGTTGGCCGTCGGTGGTGAGGCCGTAGGTGACGCCTCCGGAGATGGCGCCGAGGACGACACCGAGGATGAAGCGGGGCATGGTCACTGTTCCTTGGTCTGTCGTTCGCGCTGCTCGAACAGGTCCCGCAGGGCCTCGTTCAACTGCTGGTCGAGGGCGGTCCGGCGGGTCTCACGCTCGATGGCGCGCATGTCGGTGATGAGGGCGGCGAGGTACCAGCCGATGAGCTGGACGGCGGCGATGAGGGCGAGTTGCCAGATGGGCATGGTCAGTGCCTCCTTGGGGGTGGTCCGTACGGTGACTGCCAGGCGGGTCGGACCGGTCGGCCGTCCTGGTCGATGACCCGGGGCCGGGCGGTGGTCACCGACGTGTCGCGGTCCGGGACGGGGTCGTGCTCCGGCTCGACTTCGTGTAGCTCGACGTTGGTGACGTCGGGGAGTTCGTGCCATTCGCCGTCGTCGCCGAGGATCTCCAGGCGGGCGGTCACGGCTGCTGCTCCTTGGGCTGGCCGGCGGGCGGTCGGATCGCGTCGTGCAGCTCGACAAGCCGCGCGTCCCACCAGCGGGCCATCGACGTGCCGAGCGGCGGCGGTCCGGTCTTCACCCACTGCTCGTACAGGTCGATGACGCGGGTGACGTCGGCCTCGGCGGACCGGTGGAGTCCGGTGAAGACGCGGGTGGTCTTCTCTCGCTCCTCGTCGGGCTGGTCGGTGTCGTCGAGGGCGCGGGCGGTCGGGCACGGCCAGGGGGCGGAGAGCCGTCCGAAGTCCTCGGTGCAGGTGGTGCAGTGGTCGCCGTCCTGCTGGTGCAGGGCGCGGACGCGGTCGAGCTGGTCGTAGAGGGCGTCGAGTTCGTCGCTGGTGATCGAATCGACGGCGTGACGGGCGCTCATGCTGTGCGGCTCCTGGTCGTGTCGGTGGTGCCGGGGTCGAGGGGCTGGGCGTCGGCGTCGGCTGCGGCCTTCAGTGCGGCGTGCCGGGCCTGCTGCCGCTGGTCTTCGGTGTCGTAGGTGGCGGCGACGGTCAGGAGGATCGCGGCGGCGACCATGCCGGGGATGACGAGGTAGGGGTGGTGGGTGGCGGAGTAGCCGGCGCTGGCGGCGGAGATAAAGGCGAGGGCGCGGCAGGCGCGGGCGGTACGGCGGGCGGGGGTCATGCCGCCTCCTGGTAGTTGTGGTCGGCTGTGCGCTTGTTGTGGCGTCTGAGGCGGGCTCGGGTGTGGGTTCGGGCCCTGATGTGCCCGTGGGCCCAGGAGGGGCCGACTGTGGCGCGCCAGAGGGCTCGTGTGGCCCACGCGCCGGTCGCGGCGAGGGTGAGGAGGGTGATCGCGCCGACGAAGGCGAAGACGAGGAGCCAGGCCGCGAAGGCCCAGCCGAGGATGAGGGCGGTGTCGATGGCTTCGGCTATCACGGCGTGGCCCCGTCCTCGGTGGGGATGGTCTTGCCGAGGAAGTGCAGGGCGGCGGCGTGTCGGTGGTCGTCGGGTTCAGGTTGGGCGGGCTGTGTCTCGTCGGCCAGCAGCTCCCGCAGTACCTCGGCCACGTGGTGCGGGCCGACGGGGTGCTCGGCGGGCCAGCCGTCCGGGCCCTGTTCCTGGCGCCGCATCCGGGAGAAGGGATTGCCGAGCTCGGTGTAGCGCTCAGTCAGGGTGGCTTCGAGACGGGCGGGAAGGTCGGCGGGCGGCAGCGGGGCGGCAGACGGAGCGGGGGCTGCCCACCAGCGGCATCCACGGTCGTCAGCGTGGCTGCCCTGGTGGTCCGGGCGCAGGACGCATTCCGTGCGAGGGGTAGTGAGCAAGGTCTGGGGTGACAGGTTGCCGCAGTGCTCACGAGGCTGGTCGGTCATCGGTGGTCCTTTCGGGGGCTGCCCAGGGCAGGACAGCCGGGATGAGGTCAGGCGGCGGCGTTGATCCGGCGGGCGACGGTCAGGGCGTGCGGGCTGGGGCCGATCTGCACGGCGTCCACGGCCGCGGCCTCCAGCCACTTGGCGAGCGCCTCACCGACGCCGGGGTGCATCACGGCGATGTACGCAGCGTCAGCCCACACGTTCCGGGCCTCGTCCCACGGCTCATGGCTCATGGACGGCAGCCACGCCCGGAGTTCGGTGGTGTTCCGCTCGCCGGACAGGACGGTCGCGGTGTGGCCGTACTGCCCGAGGTGGGTGTCGTGCTGGCGCCACGGGCCGGGGGTGGCGTTGGTGGCGAGAGCGCGCAGCTTGTCGGCGGCGGCGGTGAGTTCGTCGGCGGGTGTGGTCATGGGGTGCTCCTCAAAGGGCGGATACAGTGCCGGACACCGGCCGCCCGCAACTCGACTGCGGGCGGCCGACCTTGTTCAGCGGCAGATGGCGCACACGTGGAAGGCATCCGTCGACTCGTGGCAGCGGTCGACGCAGCCGCGGCAGTACGGCGTCCCGGTCTGCTGCGCCTTGCCGTCGAAGCGGGTGTCGGACGGGTCGAACGACTGCCGACACTGGCCGCACGCCCCGGCCGGCTTCTCCTCGGCGGCCGGGACCGTGGCGGCGCGCTGCATCTGCTCGTGCAGGGCCTCACCGACCGCGGTCACCAGGTAGTCCCGCGCCTCGTCGTGCATGTCGGGGTGGAAGGCGAAGTGCACGCGGACGATCGGCTGCTCCCCGGCGCTCCAGGTGAGTTGGTGGGCGTCGGGCTGGAGGCCGTCGGCGCCGAGGTTGACGGCCCACTCGGACACGTCAGCCGCCCCGTTGATCAGGCCGTGGATCTTCTCCTGAGCCTCGCCGTAGGCGGTGTAGTCCTCGTCGTCCTCGTCGTCCTTCTCGATGACGAGGAGCTGCCTCCAGGTGCGCGCGCTGCCGTCCTCGGTGGTCTCGACGGACGGCACCCAGGCGTCTTCCATCTGCTCGCCGACGCCCACGTAGTCGGGGTCCTCGGTGAGGATGGCGTGCTGGCGGGAGGCCTCGGCGCGGAGGTCGTCGTTGGTGTAGGGCTGCTGGTTGGTCACGGTGTTCTCCTCAGGTTCGGTGGGGCGGGTTCCTGCGCGCGGGTCCGGTGGTAACCGGGTCCGGGGCGCGGTGTTGTGGGTGGGTGGTTTGCGTGTGGTTGGTGTGTATCCGGATGACCGCGCTCAGGCGGTGCGGCGCATCCAGTGGCTGGGGTCGTTGCCGGTGCCGCAGCAGGTCGGGCAGTTCCCGGTTTCGGGGTCGCAGCCGTTGCAGCCGGTGCCGTTGCACTCGGGGTGGGCGCCGTCGCCGTGGCAGGTGCGGCAGTCGTTCATGCGGTGTGCCTTTCGGTGTGGTTGTGCTGGGGGTGGTCGGGTCGGTCGGGGTGGCTGCCGGTCTCGGGGTCGCAGCCGACGTGGGTGGTGTAGCCGCGGTCAGCACGGAAGTCGGGGAGGGGGTGGTCGCAGATGGTGCAGAGGGGGTTCGGGGGGGTGTTGTTTTCCCTGGCCTCCCCCACACCTCCCCCCTCCCTAGAGGGGGAGCGGGGGGAGGGAGGTTTTGATGGGGCATCCCCCGGGCCTCCCCCGGGGTTTGGGGGGAGGTTTGACGTGGGGTTTTGCCGGAACTCCCCGGGACTCCCCCCTTGATCGCGGGGGAGTTGGCTTTCAAGATCGCGGGGGAGGTCCGGGGGGAGGTTATTTAGGGGCGATTCGGACACCGCTCCGGCTGTACTGTCGGTCATGTCCGGGTCTGCCCCAGACTGGGCGTCCGAATTGACATCCCCCGTCCCGGTATAGGCCTCGTCGAAGCTGTTCCGCTGCTTCCGGATCCGGACGGCTTCCTCGACCTTGTCCTTCCGCATCTGGATGCTGTACTCGGCACACCACTTGATGACCCGCGGGCTGCCCCACTTCACCGGCACCTGCGCCTTGTCGAGGACCCGGACGAGCCACTCCGGGCTCCCCTTGATCTCCTCCGGCCGCCGGTAGTCGAGGGACTCCAGCACGATCGACGTGACCGGCCGGCCGTCCGGCTTGGCCTCACCGTCGAGGGTGACCACCTTCAACCCGAACTGGATGTCGCCGGACTCCTCGTCGTCCTTCTGCTTGCCGACCTTGACGGTGACGACGATGTTCTTGGCGTTGTCGCCCTTCTTCGACACGTGAAGCTCGGACTGCAGGGCGCCCTTCGCCGAGGATGCGCCGCGGCCGTGCTCGCCGACGTGCCCGGTGTGGTGGATGACCAGGACGCAGGCCTGCGTGGCGCGGCGCAGCTCCTCGATCCGCTCGATGACGACGCCGACTTCGGTGTTGGAGTTCTCCTCGACGCCGACCGAGACGCGGGCCTGGGTGTCGATGACGATCATCTGCGGGGCCAGGCGGCGCATCGCTTCGATGAGGGTGTCCCACTCGGGCCCCATCGCCTGCACGGGGCGGGGGAGGAAGAGGACGTTGCCCATCTTCAGCCCGTAGTGCTTCTCCCAGGCGCGGACGCGTTTGCGGATACCGCGGGCGCCTTCTGCGACGAGGTAGACGACGGTGCCCTGGCGGACGTGGTGGCCGTGCCACTTCATGCCGGTGCCGACGTGCCCGGCGAGGTCGATGGTGACGAAGGACTTCATGTGCCCGGACGGGCCGATGATCCGGGCCAGGGAGTCGAGGTGGAGCAGGTCGCCGACGAGGGGTTCGAGGGCGGGCATGTTGTCGAGACTGGACGCGTCGAGGAGTTCAGCGAGCAGGGCGTCGGCGGGGTCTCCGGAGCGGCCGGCGGCGCGTTCCTTCTGCCGCTTGAGGTAGTCGTCGATGAAGGTGACGGCGCGGCCGGGTTCGGCTTCGGGGCCGGTGGCCTGCTGGACGATGCGGCGGCCGAGGTCGGCTTCGGCGCGGAGTTCGGCGCGGCGGCGGACTTCCTGGGCGTAGTAGAGGGGGTCGCCGCCGTAGTTGCCGAGCTGGGCGACGTAGCCGGTGCCGCCGGCGCGGCGGAGTTCCTTGCGGTTGTCGAGCTCGATGCGCAGGGAGATCGGGTTGACGGGGCCGCCTTCGTCGTAGAGGTGGCCGATGACGTCCCAGATGAGTTCGTGGGCGGGGAGCGCGAAGTCGGTGCGGTTGAGCGTGTTGCGTAGGGCGGGGATTTGCTTGGGCTCGTGCATGCATCCGCCGAGGACGTACCGCTCAGCCTCATGCTGGTCGGGGCCGTCTTGGTCCGCCTGGTGCGGGATGTGGCGGACGATGTCCACGGGCGGTCTCCTCAGAAGAGCGTGGTCGATGCTGCGGGCGGGCAGTTGTGGCTGGTGAGGTGCTGGTGGGGGCAGTCGGGTGGGTGCCGGTTGTGGGTCCAGCGGAGCCGGAGCGGTCCGTACTGCCTGCGGGGCAGGCACCAGACGAGGTTGTTCGGGGTGCGGTGCTTGAGGGCCTCGGTGTAGGGGAGGCGGGTGTCGGCCGGGGGGAGGGTGACGGCCGCGCGGAGGGCCGCGGTGTCACCGACCCACTGGGTGAGGAGGGGTCGGCCGCAGGCAGGGCAGCGCGAAGTGTCGGCTCCGCTCCGCCTGCGGCCGGCCCCGGCCATCAGGCCGCGGTCCCGTTCATGACCGGGACGTCGATCTGCTCGCCGATCGCCTTCACCACGTCGGCGAACGCGGTGGTGCGGATCTCGTCGGGCCGCTCGAGCTTGTAGCCGAGGCGGAGCCCGTTCTGTCCGATGCGGTGGCGGAGGCGGGCGGTGAGCCGGTAGCCCTCGCTGCCCTCGAACGGCACGAGGCCGATGATGAACGTCTCGGGGACGGTCAGCTGGCCCTTCTGCCCGGCCTTGGTCGTCTGGGTCTCGACGTACTGGAACTGGCGCTGCCCGGAGGTGAGTCGGGTGGCGGACTGGAAGTCGACCTTCTGCGCGGCCTGGAAGGACTGGGCGATCTCCAGCATGTCCGCGGCCGCCGGCTCCAGGAGTTCGGGGAGGTGGTCCTCGAGGAACTCGGCGAACGCCTCCTGGTCCATCAGTTCGCCGTCCAGGCGCAGCCACTGCTTCCAGGCGGTGGTCTCGCGCAGGGCGAGGTGGAGGCGGTGTCCGGCCCAGCGGGCGCTGTCGGCCTGGTGGGCGTCGAGGACGGCGGTGATGGTGAGGCGGTCGCTGTCGGCGTAGACCTCGGAGGCGGTGTCGTGGTGCTTGTCCCAGTAGGCGAGGAAGGACTGGGCGTCGCGGACGGTGGTGGTGCCGGTCTTGCGGGTGGGCTGGTCCTTGTGCTGGTCGCCGGTGAGGTCGACTTCCCGGATGCCGCCCGGGGTGTGGAAGGCGTAGTACTTGCCGGGCTCCAGTTCGGCCGGCGGGGCGGTGCGCAGCGCGGTGTCGACGATGGTCTGGGCGTTGTCGGTCACGGGTCAGGCCTTCTTGTAGTCGGTGGTGGTGG
This sequence comes from Streptomyces sp. NPDC005774, assembly GCF_042871645.1. Taxonomy (NCBI): domain Bacteria; kingdom Bacillati; phylum Actinomycetota; class Actinomycetes; order Kitasatosporales; family Streptomycetaceae; genus Streptomyces; species Streptomyces sp. NPDC005774. The sequence continues at coordinate 181,644 of NZ_JBIAIV010000006.1, forward strand.
GGGCGGTGCGGAACTCGATGGACATCTGGCGGGGGTCGTCGCGGACGGGCTGGCCGTCGTCGTCGAGGAAGTAGAGGCTCTTGACGGGGGTGGGCTTGGGGGCCTTGACGGTGGACTCGACGCCGATGGGCATGGGGGCGGAGTCGACGCCGTTGGCGGGGGGTTCGACGACGATGGTGATGGTCATCTGGCCCTTTTTGCCGTGGGTGCGGACGGCGTCGAGGAGGGTGTGGAATTCGGCGCTGAGTTCTTCGTCGGTGCGGCCGTTGAGGTGGCTGGCGATGAAGGCGGCGACGGGGGCCTGCTGGATTTCTCCGGTTTCGGGCTGAACGGTCACTGGGTGGTGCCTTTCTGCTTATGGGTCTGGCGTTGTGGGTGTGTGGCTCTGGGGGTGGGCCCGCCCCGCCAGGGGGAAGTCGGGGCGGGCCCGGGTGGGTGGTCAGAGGTTGCGGAGCACGACCTTCGACAGCGCCATGACGAAGCTGTCGCGGTCGGCGTCGGTCATGTCGGGGTGGAAGGCGAAGTGGAGGCGGACGCGGGGGCGGTCGCCGTCGCCGGGGTCGACGCCGAGCTGGACGGTGTGGCCGGTGGGCTCGAGACGGTCGGCGCCGAGGTTGACGGCCCACTCGGAGGTGTCGGCCGCGCCGTCGAGGAGGCTGACCAGCTCGTCGCATGCCTCGTCGATCACCTCGGGCGCGGCCTGCGCCCACTTGCGCTTGGCTGCCGGGCGGATCCTGTCGTCGGTGTCGCGGGCGGCCCTGGCGTGCAGGCGGGCGGCCTCGGCGCGGAGGTCGTTGTCGGTGTACGGGGAGTCGCTCATGAGGTGGTTCCGTTCTGGTGGTTGTCGACTGCGGCCTGGGCGGCGCGGTAGGCCTGCGGGTTGGAACGGCGCTTCCCGCTCGCGACGGCCCGGGCGTCGTGCACCCGGCTGTCGTTCAGCGGGGACGGCGTGGTCCATGCGGCGGCCGGCATGCCGGGCCCGGGCGGGGCCTCGGGGAGACCCTTAAGGGCGTTCGGGGTGTGGGCGGGGCAGCACGGGCCGGTGAGGTACGGGCGGACGTCCTTCGTGGAGTGGCAGTGGCGGCGTTCGGCTCCGATCCAGTGCGTGCAGTTCACGCCGCCTCCCGCATGTCCGACTTGGCGCGGCTGGTGAAGCGGCGGCGGCGCTGGCGGAGTTCCGTCTGGGTCATCCCGCCCCAGACGCCCCACTTCTCTCCGGACGTGATCGCCATCTCGGCGCACTGCGGGCGGACGGGGCAGAGCGCGCAGATGCGCTTTGCCGCGGCTACCTGTTCCACGGCGTGGTGGCCCTCGGCGTAGAAGGCGCGGGGGTCGACGCCGGCGCAGGCGGCTTCCTGGAGCCAGGTGGTGTCGGGGATCATCGGGCGGTCACCGCCGCTCGCTCCGGCCAGCGCACCGAGTCCAGCGCCCGCCGACGGTCGTCCGGTACGACCGCGAGGGGCCAACCGAGCCAGTGCAGGCCCATCGCCATGAGGATGTAGGCGTCGGCCTCGTCGTACTTCGCCAGGCCCTCCGTGACCACCCCGTACGTCTCGGCAACGGCCTGCCGGACAACGGCCTTCAGCGGCTCGCCCTTCAGCCGGACCCCGGTCTCGGAGTCCTTCGGGGCGGCGGTGCCGACGGCGTAGATGATCCGGTGGTCCGGGTTCACCACGGCGTACGGGATGCGGCGCTTCCACAGGTCGTGGCGGACCATCCACCGCATCGCGGAGAGGGCGTCGGCCCCGTTGTTGTTCTTGGAGAAGGCGGGGCCTTCGATGACGACGAAGTCGGCGTGCCGGATGTGGTCGGCGATGCCGGTGAGCTGCTGCTCGAAGCGGGAGTGCTGGCTGGCTCCCTTGGCGCGGACGTGGTCGGTCCAGCCTTCTCCGGCGATGCCGGTGGTGCCCATGGCGACGTCGAGGCCGATGACCTTGGGGATGGGGCCGGTGGGCCGGGGCCCGGCCGCCGTGGTGGCGGCCGAGGCCTCGGTGAGGTCGAACAGGGCGGTCACTTCGCCCCCTCTCGGGTCTGGAAGGACATGGGGTCGGGGCTGAGGTTGAGGCAGGTCATGCACCGGAACTCGCGCGTCACCCGCGTCCGGAAGTGGGTCGTAACCTGCCGCTCCGTCGCGCACAGGGCGGCGGTCTTGTCGAGGGCCTCCACCGCGGGCAGCGCCGGACCGGCGGCCCGGTGACGCCCGGCCGGCCTCGGCTTCGGCGTCGCCCAGTACCGGGACATGAGGGCCGCCCCGGACCCCATCACGACGACCGCCCCACCGAGAGCCGCAGCGAACTGACTCACGACGACGTCCCCTTCCGGTCGATGTCCTGCCGGGTGGCTTGCCAGTTCTGGCCGGCCAGCACCGCGGGGTCGTCGAGGCCGAGCGTGTCGTCGAGACGCTGCTGGAGGCGGTCCGCGCGCTTCTTCTCCGCCGTGTGGTCCTTCATCCACTCCTCCGCGGCCTCCCGGGTCCGCTTGGCGTCGGCGATGAGCTGGTCCCAGTTCAGGTGCCGCATCTGCTCCCCGAGCGCGTCGGCGAGCGCGGTGCGGTGGATGTCGTGCTCGATCAGGACGTCGGACACCGTGCGGCGGCCGTCGTACTCGGCGAGCCGGGCCTGAGCGTCGGTCAGGTCGCCGGTGAGGCAGCCGTTGACGATGCGGGTCGCGGCGAGTTCCTCGGCGAGCCGGTTGTGTTCGCGCACCACCTCGTCGTGCCGCTCCTCGGTGGCGAGGACGCGGCGCCGAAGCGCGGCGATTTCGTTCTGCGCGGCGGCCAGCTCCTGCTCGCGCCGGCGGCGGGAAACTAATCCGAACATCACTGGCCCTCCGTCCGCGCGATGAGCGGCCAGGAGCCGTCGATCACCTTGTTCGGGTCGCCGCCCTGCTCCGGCGTGGCCCGGGTGCGGAACCACTCCTGGAGGCCGGCCTGCTGCTCTGCCCGCCACGCCTTCTGCGCGGCGAACAGCTGCTGCGGGCCCATGGTGTTGAGCTGCGGGTATCGGTCGAACTGCGCCTCGGCGATGAGGAGCGCGGCCAGGGCGTCGGCCTCGGCGGTGTGCCAGTCGGTCAGCTGCACGCCGTACCGCTCGCAGGTGGGCTTCAGCTTCCGCATACCGGAGCCCTTCACGTACTTGTCGACCTGCTTGTCGATGACGTGCGGGTCCACTAGTGGCATCGGGAGGTCCGAGTACTCGGCGAGGCGCTCCTCGACGGTGGGCAGCCCGTTGCGCACGAGGTCGTGGTGGAGGATCGACCAGTCGAAGGACTGGTTGAACGCCACGATCGGCATGCCCCATACGGCTGCCTGGAGCAGGTTGGTGGCGATCTCGTCGAGGGCGGTCTTCGGGTCCTGCCCGTCGGTCCGCACCATCTCGTCGGTGATGCCGTGGACTTCGGAGGCCTCGGCCGGGATCGGGATGCCGGGGTTGATGAGCCAGGAGAAGAGTCGGTCTTCCCGGCCGCCGCCGCGGACGATGAACGCGGCGGTGACGATGCGGTCTTCGAGCGGGTTCGGGCCCGTTGTTTCGGTGTCCCATGCGGCCTTGCGGACGTCGGTGAAGGTGCTCACTCGGCACCCCCGGCAGCACGCTCCTTGCCGATCCGCACGACCATCGCGCCGATCTGCTCTTCCTCGCCCACCTCGTTCGTCACCAGCGCGCCCAGCTGACGCGTCGTGCCCAGCTCGTGGTGGATCTGCCGCAGCCGACCGGCGCTCGTGTGCGGGTTGCAGATCTCGTCCAGGTAGCTGGCCGCCGGCCGCACCGGCGACTCCGCCCGCTCGAACTGCGCCGCGTCCGCGTCCCGGTCCTCCGTCGGCACCAAGCCGTTGTTGATGAGGAGCGTCCGCAGGGCGATCGACTGCGCCTTCGGGGTCGACCGGCCGCCGGAATCCGACGCCTCGCCCGCGGCCTGCGAGTCGAAAAACGACCCGTCAGGGCCGTAGATCCGGAACGTCACCAGGGCGGTGCACTCGCGCATCCGGCCACCGCTGCTGGTGGAGATGTCGCGGTACTCGGTCTCGACCTTGTGCTGGATCACCAGCACGCCGTGCTTACGGCAGGCTGGCCCGAAGGCGTTCAGTGCGGTCTCGATGCCGCGGAAGTTGAACCGTCCGGCCCGTCCGCCGTCGAAGCGCTCGTTCTTGCCGATGGAACGGACCTCGCCCATCACCCGGGACCAGGCGATGACGGCGCTGGCGGACTCGGCGTCCTTGCTCAGGTCTCCGAGGTCCGGCTCGGTCAGGTTCGGTGCCTCACGCACCTCGACGCTCGCCGACTCGTTGTCGTCCAGCGTCCGGCCGGCCGCGGCTGCTGCGTTCTCGCGCAGTCCCATGTCAGATGCCCCCCTTGAAGGCCTTGGAGATGTCGATGCGTTCGGTCGGATTCGGCGTGACGCAGGCGTCGTAGGCGTCGGGCCAGCGCTCGGCCAGCTGCTCCAGATCGACCTTCGGAGCCGCGTTCGTGGGCTCCAGCGAGTAGGCGCGCTCGCCGCCGAGCAGGGCCTGCTGGGCGCCACCGAGGGCTGCGATCATTCGAGCCTTCGCGGCGGCCTTCGCTTTCTTCGCCGCGGACTCCTCGCGCTGGTGCCGGTTGTAGGCGAGGAGCGCGTCGAGGGCATCGGTGTGCATGTCGACGTCCACGGCGCCCGTACGGGTGGGATGGAGGCGGCGGAACATCTTCGCGAGGGCCTCGCCGTCCCCGGACGGCTCCGGCGGCACCTCGGCTTGGACGTGCTCGGTCCAGAACTTGTCGACGGCGGTGGTGATGTCGTCGATGACGTCGGTGTACTGGTCGGCGCGGACCGTGCCCTGGTGGTACTCGTTGCCGCCGATCAGAACCGCGAAGTGCATGTGCTCGTAGCCGTTGACGACGATCTGCCACAGCATCTGGGCGAGGACATCGTCCGGGGCGCCGGCGTGCCACTGGGCGTTCTTGAAAGCGGAGCGGGTTTTGACCTCCAGCGCGCACGGGGTGCGGTCCTCGGTGAGGGGGCACTCGGTGACGCGGCGGTCGAGGGTGGTCATCCAGTGCGGGTGGGTCTCGTGGGCGACGAGGCCGACGCGGCGGATGACGGAGCGGTTGCGCATGGCCCAGTGGCGGGCGACGGGCTCTTCGTGGACGTTGCCCCAGAAGGCGGCTTCGCCCGCATTGTCGATGTCGTGGCCGGTCTTGTCGTAGTAGACGGCGAGGGGTGGCTTCTGGTCGACGAGGCCGAGGAGGGCGGGGACGTCGCTGGAGCCGATGCCGTTGCGGCGGGCGGTGAGCCAGTCGGTGCGGTCGGCGTCGGCGGGGAGGATGAGCCGGCCGGTGGGTGTGACCCGGCGGCCGGCGGCCGGGGCCTGAGTGGCCCCGACCGTCGTGCTCGTCTGCATCAGGCAGTACCGCCCTTCGTGCTGGTCTGGCGGGGGACGGTGTAGTAGGTGACGCCCGGCTCGTCGTGCCGCACGAGGTAGCCCGCAGCCAGCTGGGCCAGGTCATGACCGGCCGTGCCCTTGCTGACCTCGAACCCAAGGTCGGTGAGGGCGCGGTGGGCGCGGCCGGCCTTCCAGCGGCCGCCCTGGAGACGGATTTCGGTGAGGAGCTGGGTCTGCCGGGCGGTGGCGTCGGCCGGTGTGCGGCTGCTCTTCCCCTCGGCGCGGGCCTGGGCGTCGTCGCGCTGGTGCTCGTCGAGGAGCTTCCGCACGTCGGTCAGGTCACCGTGGTCGGCGACGGCGCGAAGTGTGGCGATGAGGCCGTGCAGCATGGCCAACTCGCCGGGGTACGCCTCGACGGTGTCGGCCGCGGCCTTGGCGAGCACCTCGTCGCGGTAGGCGTGCGCCAGCCGGTACGCCTCGATCGCGTCGAGCCGCAGGGAGAGGGCGACGTGCAGCTCCATGGCGGCGCTCATACGGCACCTGCCTCAGTGACGTCGACCCAGCCGTCCGCCCACTCCTCATCCCGGAGAGACGCGGACGTCCACGGAGCGTTCGCCGTCCGCTGCTCGAAGCCGAACGCGCGGCGCTTCCCGGTGGTGGGGTGGATGGCAACGGCGACGCACTGGAAGTGGGGCCGGATCTCGGGGGCCGCGAACGGCTCATTGACGGTGTAAGTCCGGCCGGGCTCGAAGAAGTCGGCGGGCAGCATCCGCAGGTTGTCGGGACGGACCGCACCACGCTCGACCTTCGAAGCGAGGATTGAGGCGGTGTCGCTCTGCACGGTCTGGCCTTCGGCCCGGAACTCACGGGCCTTCTTCACCAGCCACGTGGCGACCTCGGCGAGCACCTCGGTGCGGTAGGTGTCGAGCAGGCCCGGGATGACGCTGCCGGGGCGGAGGGTGCTGAGGATCTTGTCGCGGGCGCTCATGCGGCAGCACCACCCTCACGCTGCGCCGGGACGGCCACGGCCACCGGAGCGCACGCCCGCAGCCGGTCCGCCAGAGCAGCCACCTGCGGCCCGTACACCGGCACCTCGTAGCCGAGGGCCAGCGTCAGCTTCTCGACGAGCAGCTCCTCCGGCTCCCATCCGTCGTGCCGATGAGCGCGGGCGTTCCTCCGGTCCTCCTCGATCTCCACCAGCAGATCCATGAGACCCGGGTTGTCGGTGATCGTCTCGATTACGGCGACCAGGTAGTGCTCCAGGTCGAGCATGGCCCCGGTGGGGATGGGACGGACGTACAGCCGGTAGGGGCCGGTGATGGCCGGCCGCCGGAGCAGCCGGTGCAAGATCAGGCGAAGACGGTTCATCGGTTGTCCCCCGTCGGGATGGTGGAGATGCGGAGCGCCACGGCCAGCCACACCCGGGCCACGGCCGTACGGGCCGGGGCGAGGGTGGGCGTGTGGTCGAGGGCGAGGATGAGCAGGGCGCCGGGCAGGAACGCGGCGACGCCGACCGCGAAGGCGGTGCCCCACTCGGTGGTCGTCGCGGCGTTCACTCGTCCGCCTCCTCGTCGTACTCGGAGGCGACCTCGAGCGCGGTGACCCGGTAGTCGGTGGCCCTCTTCGCGTCGCGGGTGGACTCGGCGGTCAGTCTCCAGACGCCGCCGTCTTCGTTCTCGGCCCAAAAGAACGAGCAGGTACGGAAGAACGGGTCCCGGGTAATGGCGGCTTCGCAGTGGTGCATCGCGGCCTCGCGGGTGGTGTACAGGCCCATCACGATCGAGTCGTGCGACGCCCGGTACACGGTGCCCTGCGCGGCCTCCAGCTCGGGGGCCATCAGGTCCTCAGTGCGAGCGACCAACGTGGTGGCCAGATGCTCGGTGTGAGCGGCGGCCCGCTCCTCCTCGGCCTCCAACTCGGCGATCCGGCACCACGGGCAGCCCCGGGTGTCATCCGGCGCCCGCAGCCACGTCGGATGCCCCGGCTCGATGCACGACGCCGACACCCGTCCGTTGAGCGCACCCAACTCCAGGGCACGGAACGCGGCCAGCTCATCGCCGGCGTCGGCGTCCACCCACACGGTGGCCTCGTAGCCGTACTCCTCCAGGGCGTAGCCGACGCGGCCAGAGGCGTAGCTGGCGTCCCCGGCGCCGTCAGCGTTGGCGACCTCGGCGATGATGCGGAAGACACCGGTCGCCACGCCGCGGATCGAGCCGCTCATGCCGCCACCGCCGCACGGATCTCGTGCATCACCGACTCACCCGACGGCAACACCACCGACAAGTGCACCGGCACCACCGGGAACTTCACCGGCGAGTCCGTCCACGTCGTCGTGTGCAACGTCCACACCGTCTGACCCGACGGCAGGTCCGTCGTCGTCACCGTGCCGCCCTGCACGTACAGCCATTCGGCCAGCACGTCGATGTTCGTCGCGGTCACCAACACCGCCGAGTGCGTGGCCTGCGCGGCCACGTGCACCGACAGGAGACCGTGGTAGTCGACGGTGCTGCGGTAGGAGAACTCGTTGCTCTCCCGGGCGGCCTGCCGCTCCTGGAAGGTGGAGGGCTGGGTAATCTCTGCGGTCACGGGGACCTCTCTTTCGATGGTTGATGGGGTCGCCGAGTCGTGGGGTCGCCGAGCCGGACAAGCGGGCGGCCCTTCGGCGTAGATGGGGTCAGGCGGCCTTCGCGGCCGGCCAGGACGCCGAGATCGGCCGGGGCACCGGGACCGCGCCCCCAGGGCGCGTCATGATCCGGCGGAGCACCTCCACGACCTCGTCGCTCGGCTCCGGGGCCTGCGCGACGCGCTCACGGATGCGGGCGATGACCCCGTCGCCGAGAATCGCGCGGCGCTCTTCGCGGGTCATGCGACGGCTCCGACGGGCTCTTCTTCCTCGTCGTCGACCAGGTCCATGACGGTACGAATGTCCAGGTCATATGCGTGTGCGAGTCGTAGCGCCGAGTTCAAGTCAGGTTGCGTCTGTCCGGCGAGGATCCGGTACGTCGAGGACGTGTTGAGTCCGGTTCGCTTGGCGATGGCGTACGGCTTCTTGTCGCCGCGTCGCCAGGCGGCGTCGAGGAGCTTCTGGATGTTCAGTCGGTACACGCGGATGTCCCTCCCTTCGCAGGTAGCGAGATGGTTTCCCTGTCGAGGGAAACTAGACCATACACATTCCCTCCCTGGCAAGGGAATGTGCGCATGAGGGAAGGGTGGGAGCGTATTCGTACGCGCGTTCTATAACTAGTGTGACCAGTATTAACGCAGGTCAGTGGCCGAATGGCCGCTTTCCCGCGTGAGGGAAGTAGTGACTATTCCCTCTCCAGGGAAGTAAAGTGCTCAGACATGACGGATGCCCCCCAGCGCAAGGCCTTCTTCGCGCTCGTCCTCCCCGCCCTCGAAGAGGCCGGCTACGCCGCATACGGCGGCCAGCAACGGCTGGTAGCCGACACCGGCATGAACAAAAGCACCGTCTCTCGACTCCTCAACAGCGAGGGCATCCCCCACGTCAAGTTCTTCCCCGCCCTGGCCAGAGCCATCGACAAGGACCCCGTCGACCTACTCGTCGCCGCCAACGTCCTACCGCCCGAGTACCTCAAGTCTCAGCAGACACTGTCCGAAACCAATCGGTCACAGGTAAGGTCGGGATCTATCACTCCGGAGGAGGCGGCGGAGCGACTGGGCATCCATGACGACGTGGGGCGATACACATTCCTCGCTGTGGTCGAGAAGCTCACGACCGACGACGCTGACGACGCCGACACCCCCGGAGGCGCGACAGCACAGGCGTAATACCCGGGGGTGTGCATGGGTCTCACGGCCAGCAACAAAGCCGCAGTCGCAACAGCAATAGGCATCCTGATCTGCGGATTCGCCGTGATTGTGCAGAACACCTCAAGGGATAACGTGGCAGGCTCTATTGGTGGAGCCTGCCTCGTCATGGCCGGACTGGCCCTCGGGAGCCTCACCTTCGTGCGCCGCTGGGTCTGCGACACCAGCGACGAGCGGCGCGTCCTCGCCGCCGCACAGCGCGAAGCCCAAGGCGAACGCTCCCGCTACTTCGCTGCCCAAGCTGCCCTGGAGAACGAACAGGGGCGCCTGACCCGCGACATGGCCGCCGACCGCGCCCGCCTCACCGCCACCCTCACCGTCGAACGCGAAAAAATGCAGGCCGAATTCGAGGGCAGCCGCGCCCAAGAACTCAGCGAGGCATTCCAGACCGGCGTCGAGATGGAACGCGCCGGCATGCTCAAACGCTCCCGACCGCCCCGCGGAAACCTCCTCAAGTTCCCGCAGAAGCAACCCGAGGCGCTGGAACAGGACCGGACTCGGGAGCACGAAGCAGCCGGTCCCTGAACCCCGGCTCCCCCACGAACGCCAACTGCACCCGGCTATCGTCCGTCCCGCGGACACCGCCCATCGGCGTGCGACGAGACTTGACCAACCGCACCGTCACCACCGCCCGGATCACCTCCCGCCGCTGCCCCAGCGTCAGCTCAGGCACTCCCCGGCCGCCGTCGTCGCTGCGGCCGTTCCACACAACATCCGGATCCGGCGCGTTCAGGAGCGAAAGAACCAGCGGCGAGACACCCGTCAGAGACCGCAACGCCTTCTGCTCAACCTCCAATTTCGGCAGCAGCCGCTGCTCCAGCGACGCGAGAGAGCCCGCAGACAGCTTGAAGCGGCCCGTCTCCTCGTCGAAGTCCTCCGCCAGCGCACGAGCTTCGGCCAGCTGCTCCTCGTACCCGTTGATGCGCCGCTGAGCCGTGACCACCTTCTCTTCGGTGTCGCCATCGTCCGCGACCAGAGCCGCGGTCGCCTTCGCCTTGTCTGCGAACCAGGCGATGACCGCCTCCTCCACGAAGGCGTCGAGCCAGGCCTCGCTGACGCTCACGTCCTTCTTCTCCCCGCACCGCAGGACCTGTCTGTCCCCCACCCGGGCGGCCAGGAGCGGAGCGTGGTCGCCGCAGTGCCCGCACAGTCCAATGTGGGTCAGCAGGTGTACCGGCTCCGTACCGCGGGTCATGCGCCGGCTCGAGTCCGAGAGCTTGGCCGCGACACGGTTGAACATGGCCCGGCCCGCAGGGGTATCGAGTCCCTTGATCGGGGCCCAGGACGCTTTCCGCCATTCGCCGCGGTGGAGCCGCTCCCCCAGGTATGCCCGGTTCTGGAGCATGCGGCGGACGGTGATGGCGACCCACGGCTTGCCGTCAGGCCGGGTGGCGCCCTCCTCGGAGCGGAGCCAGCGCACGACGGACCCGACGGAGTGCCCACCGTCGATGCGCTCGATGGCCTGAAAGACGTACGGGCCAGTGACGGGGTCCTCGTACTGGCGGACGCAGCGGAGGCGGCCATTGACGACCTCGTAGTCGCGGGCGAAGCCGAACAGGAGCCGACCGTGAGGGTCGCCTGCTGCTGCGGTCCGCTGGGCGGTGCGGAGGTTCCGGTCCCGGATGTCGTCGGCTTCGCCCTCTGCGGCGATGGCGTCCATCGCGGTGGCCTTGCGGTCCTCGCTGAGGCTGAGGTCGTAGACCTTGCCCTTGTAGCAGAGGAGGGCGCCAGCGTTGAAGCAGGCGTTGCGGAGCCGGACGTACGCTTCCAAGTCGCGGTAGTACCTGCTGGCTTCGAAGGCGACGACGATGCGGGTCACGCCGGGGCGGGAGGGGCCCGCCTCGATTGCCTCGAGGAGGTCCTCGAAGTCGTCGCGTGTCCTGGCACCGCGGGCTGCGGAGAGGCCAAGATCCTTGAACTCCTCGTAGACCGGCCAGTTGTAGTCCTGGCAGAGGCGCCGGCCGGCGACCAGTTGGTCCGTCACGCTGGAGCCCTGCTTGTTTGGGTCGCGTGACGCCCTTCCGTAGAGGAGGGCCTCGAACTCCGTGCCGGGGAAGACGAGATGCAGGTATGCGGGCGCGAACGGCATGGCCCGACAGTACCGGTTCTGCCGCAGTCTGTAAGCGCCATTGTCCGGGGAGGGTGACCGACTCCCGGCCCACGCCACGTACAGGAAAGCGCCAGCCGGTCGGCTGCCCACAGGCCGCCCCGGGGCGATCGCCCGCCCACCGGTCGCGGTCCGCCGCCGGTCACGGCCGGACGGGTCCCCGAAAAGGCATCGTCTGGCTGTAGACCACACTGGTCGTCGTACTGCCGAGACCGGCCAGCTCGTCCATGAGCGTCTCCAGATGCCCCATGGAGGTCGCCGACACCTTCAGGGTGTAGCAGTCGTCGCCGGTGGTGCGCAGGCACTCCAGGATCTCCCGTCGCCCGGCAAGCAGTTGGCGCAACGGCTGATGGCGGTTGCCCGGGTACTTCAGGCGGACGAGGGCAAGCACGGGGTAGCCGACCTTCGCCAGGTCGACCACCGCGTGGTAGCCGGTGATGACGCCCTGCGCCTCCAGTTGCCGCACCCGTTCCGTGGTGGCCGAGGAGCTGAGGCCCACCCGTCGGCCCAACTCGCTGAGGGAGATCCGCGCCTCCTGCTGCAGCAGCTCGAGGATCGCCCAGTCGACATCATCAAGGTTAACGGTCACGCCGCGACCCTACCGGCAGATTCACGGGAGAACGCATTCAGAACAGGGAGAAGTCGGTTCCGTGATGCCGGATCACCGGTATAGCTTCGAGGCATGAAACTTGGCGTCAACGTACCGAACTTCGGGCCCGGGACCGATCCCGGCGTTCTTCGCGAGTGGGCACGGACCGTGGAGGGGCTCGGCTTCGACCTCCTCATGATGTCGGATCACGTGGCCGTCACCCCGGACGTGGCCGAGCGGTACCCGGAGCCGTTCTACGAACCGTTCACCGCACTGTCCTGGCTGGCCGGCGTCACCACCCGGCTGCGGCTGGGCACGACCGTACTCCTCCTGCCCCTCCGGCATCCGCTGCTGGTGGCGCGCATGGCCACGAACCTCCACCACATCAGCGGCGGCCGGTTCGTGCTGGGCGTGGGCGTCGGCTGGTCACGCCAGGAGTACGAGGCGCTCGGCGTGCCGTTCTCCGCGCGCGGCAGACTGACCGACGAGCACCTGGCCGTCCTGCGCGACACCTGGCACGCGGAGACCGGGGACGGCGCCCCTGCGATTCCCGTCTGGGTCGGCGGCAACAGTGAGGCCGCGATCCGGCGCGCCGTACGGTTCGGGGACGCCTGGCATCCACTGCGGGTCGGCATTCCCCAGCTGCGCTCGGCCCTGGCGAACCACTCGATGCGGGCCGTCGCGCCCCGCATCGCGCTGCGGCTGACCGCCGCCCCCGTCGACGACCCCGAACGGCCTTTGGGCGTCGGCACCCTCGAGCAGATCCTCGGCGATCTCGAGCAGCTTCGCCGACTGGGCGCCGACACCGTGGTCCTCGACCCGTACCACGGAGATCCGCAGGAGACCCGTCGGCCCCACGAGGCCTGGCGGGCACTCACCGCCGTGGCCACGCACTGGAGCACACCGTCATGATCACGACCGCCGACGAGAACCTTCTGCGGCGCGCATCGCCGTCGCCGCCCACGCCCTCACCCTGGGCGACGCGCCGTACGGCTCGCTGCCGGCCGGCCCCGACGGCACGCTTCTCGTCGAGGCCCACAACACGGTGCGCCGCGACGACGACATCAGCGCCCACCCGGAACTGAAGCTCACCCGCTGGGCCGCCCGCGAGCTCGATGCCGCCACCGCCGCACGCACCACCAGGTACACCAGCTGCCGGCCGCGCACCATGTGCGCCGGGGCATCGCCCGGTCCGGTCTCGGCCAAGTCGTCTACGCCCTGTCCACCGAGCAACTCGTCGAATTCAACCCGGAGTCGGGTACCTGACCGACGGTGGAACAGCACGGCCCGGCCCTCTTCGACGAGGCACGCGTCCCCCTCGACGACCACTACCGGACCTGAGGTCCGTCCGCCTTCGGATCGCGCAAGACACACGCGGCCCACACCGCCCGCACCGAGGCGGGCGGTCGGGCGGTACGGGCCTACGCGGAAAGGGTCTTCGGCGATCAGCGGGTCCACGTACGGACGGCAGACCACAGGGCCCGGAGCCGACCGGAGCCGAAGGGGCTCTTCACATCGGCGCACGACCACCCGGAGGCCAGTTCCCTTTCGGTGTGCGGTAGTTGACGCGCCGGAACCGTCGCCGGTCTCCGTCGACACCTGCGTGCCTCGCCCCGATACAGTGCGCAGGGACACGGTGAAAATCAATGGGAGTGCGCTGAAACATGGACAGTCTGCTGACAGTGCTGGTCGTGGTGGCCCTCGGGGTCGTCTATTTGCTGCCCTCGTACCTGGCATTCGCGCGTGATGCGAAAGACCGGTGGTTGATCCTTCTCATCAACGTCGTCTTCGGGGCGTCGCTCATCGGCTGGGGTGTGGCCCTCTACATGGCCACCCGCACGCCGAAGCGGGCCAAGCAGCTCGCCCAGTAGGGCGACGGGTTCTGTGCCCGGGGACGCGCCGCGCTCCCACCCGCTGACGCCGGTCAAGAGCGCCGGCCCCCCAAGTATGGTCAGGGCCGGTTCGGATGTCTCCGAACCGGCCCTGACCTGCGACTCTCACGAGTCGGGACAACATGACTTGAACCTAGGGCCAGCAACAGCGCCCCGACGGCGTACACATCGCTCTGCGGCGTGGGCGACCGCCCGTCGTCGTCCGCCTCCAGGTAGGTGTCGCTGAGGGGCAGCACGTCGCGGTGAGCACTGTCGACTCCGTCGACGGTCGCGGTCGCGGTCGCCCAACCGACCAGCCGGACGTCGCGGTCGGTCACGAGAACGGCCAGGGGTGAGAGCGAGCCGTGCACGAGCCCCCGGGAGTGGGCGAGGGCAACGGCCTCCGTCAGGCCCAGCCCGATGCTCAAGAAGAGCTCCTCCGGGACCGTTCCCCCGTGTTCGTCGAGGACGGCGCGCAGGTTCGGTGCGGGCGGTGAGGACGGGGCGTCTGCGCGGCGGTGGACGCAGCTCGCCTCGACCCACGGCAGCTCCCCTGTGGTGAGCGTCGCCACGCCGAGGAGTGCGGGGGCATGCGTGCCCTGCATGCGCGTCAGGCACTCGGCTTCCGTCCGGACGAGGTCCCGTGCGGTTCCCGGGCCGCGGGTATGCAGCATGACCGGCGCCCGGACCGTGGCGATGGTGCCGTCCTCGTCCTCGGCCAGGTACATCGTCAGGTGGGGCCAACCGTGGGCACTGCGTGCACGGAGCCGGAACCGACCGAGCCGTACCGGGTCCTCCGGCAGGAGCTCCATCCAGCCTGCTGGCAGGGTCTCACCCGGGGCGTCGTCGTACGCCTCGTCAGTCCCGGCAGCTGCTGAGTCCCGGGGCCCGGCGGAATCCCCGCTCTCGCCCCCGGGGACACGGGGCCGTTCCGGCCCGGGCGCCACCGACCCGATATCGGCGGACGGGATGCCGAGCCGCGTCAGCACCTGCTCCCGAAGCCGGCCGAAGGAGCGTGCGGTGTCGTCGATGACGGCCGCGCCGTCCGGGTGCCCGACCCACGCCGAAAAGACCGGGGCGCGGCCGACGGCGGCCCGGAACCACGCCTGGGCCCATGGCGAGGACCATGGTCAGGAGACCGTCGGGCTGTATCTCCAAGGCGAGATCGCCACGCTGCTGCGCGTCGGCCACTTCCGCGACTTTGCGCCGGAAGGTGTCTGGTTCTTTGGCAGCTTCTACGGCCACTCTCCTCTCGAGTGGCCCATACGCGTCCCTGGAGGCGCCGGACCCTGGCAGAGCCATGTCCAGGGGAACCTGCGTGACGCGCCTGGCCCGACGCACCAGTCGAAACGCGAAGCGGGACACCTCAGCTGATCCAGGGAGCCGGACGCTCGTATGACACCGCCCGCCTGGCCGACACCGTGCCACCGAGTGTCAGGACGCGTCAGACCGCACCGCCACGACCTCCCTCGTCGGCATGCGGTCCTGTATCAGGAGAGCCGTCCCGGCCACCGGGCAAACCTTCGCTGGTGACGAAGTAGAAGACAGGGAGCATTACGAACACCGCGATCGCCAGCAACGGTGCGACGAACACCCCAAGGAGGCCGGCGACGGTGTAGGCGGCGGCTCCAGCCCAGGAACGAAGCTGTCCGTGCCGCACGTACGTGTCCTCCACATCAGGGTCGAGCAACTCGGGTCGGCGGGCGACCTGTTGGTAGAAGGCCACCCAGCTCAGGCACATCGCTGCGGCGAGGCCGGCGTAGAGAGCGACGGCCACCCGCGCGTCGGAGCCCGTGGGGTCGGCCTGCAGTGCGTCCGCGACCACCGCGGTGGGGAAGGAAAGCGCCGCCGTGGTGAGCAGGAGAAACAGGTTGGCGGCATGTAGTCCGCGGTCCATGGCCCTGATACGCACGAAGGCCTGGTGGTGGTTGAGCCAGATCACGGAAACATAGCCGAAGGACGCCAGGTAGCCGAGGTAGGCGGGCCACTGAGCCAGCAAAGCCTGGCCAAGGCCGCCCGGCTTGTGCGGCGGACCAGCGAGATTGAGGGCCAAAAGCGTGACGGCAATGGCGAACACACCATCGCTGAAGGCCTCAGCCCGTGTGGTCTCAGAACGAGAGAACTTGCGAGAGTGGCTCCGGGACAAGCTGGCTCCTGAAGTACTTGGTTCATGTCGGATTCGGGCGGTTTTCATCGTCGGCGGCCCCGAGGGCTCGAACCGTCCGGCAGAGCTTGAGCCAACCACACCCGAGCGAGGCCCTCTGGCGGGCATTGCACCGAAGAGGCATCCCCACCCTCGGAGCGGCGCGCGGTTCACCGCCCGCCAGGTTACAGATTTCAAGGCCCGGCAACTGAGATCGCTGCCCGCGACCCGTGCGGTCCGGGAGGCACGACGACCGAGCCGCACGGACGCGGTGCGGGGAGTGTTCCGCATACCTGTCCCTACCGCCTGTCAGCTCGTCGCGCGTACCGCTTCGCGGATCAGATCCGCGACCTCCTTGGGACGGGAGACGGCGACGGCGTGCGACGCGCCCTCGATCTCGACGACGGTCGCCCCTGCGCGCTTCGCGGCGAAGCGCTCCACCTCGGGGTTGATGGCCTGGTCCGCGCCGGCCACCAGTGCCCAGGACGGCTTGGCCTTCCATGCGGCGGCGGTGGCTGTCTCTCCGAAGGCCGCGGCGGCGAGCGGCCGCTGAGCCGTCGCGAGGACCTTCGTGACCTCCGCCGGCACATCGGCGGCGAAGACCGACGGAAAGACCTCCTCGGCGATGGTGACCTCGACAGCAGGGCCCCGTCCGCGACCGGATAGGTCCACTGCTTGAGGTTGCTCACCAGCGGCGAGGCGGGGAAGCGGCCCTGAAGTTCACCGAGACTCTCGCCCTCCTCGAGGACATAGGCGGCCACGTAGACCAGCCCGACGACGTTGTCGGCGGTGCCGGCCACGGTGATGAGCGCACCGCCGTAGGAGTGGCCGACCAGTACGACGGGACCATCGATCTGGGAGGCAACGGAGGCAACGTAAGCGGCGTCGGCCGCAAGGCCACGCAACGGGTCCGGCGGGGCCATCACGGCAATGCCATGGCCCTGCGATTCCGCGATGACCCCGGACCAGCTGGCCGCGTCGGCGAACGCGCCGTGGACCAGGACGACCGTGGGCACGGAGGTGGTCATGTGTGCGTTGTCTCCTCGGACTCAGACGGCGTACAGGGCGGTGTGCAGGGTGCGGACGGTCAGGGCGATGGCGGCCTCGGCCGCGTGGGTCCCGCGCAGAGCGTTGAGCATGACAAAGTCGTGGATGATGCCCTGGAAACGCACGGCCGTGACCGGCACGCCTGCCTCACGCAGCTTGTTGGCGTACGCCTCGCCCTCGTCGCGCAGCACGTCGGCCTCGCCGGTGATGACCAGCGCCGGGGGCAGGTCCTTCAGCTGCTCCACAGTGGCCCGCAGCGGGGACGCGGTGATCTGGGCGCGCTCGTTCTCATCGGTCGTGTACTGGTCCCAGAACCACTGCATGCCGTCCCGGCGCAGGAAGTAGCCGGTGGCGAACTGGTGGTACGAGCCGGTGTCGAAGTTCGCGTCGGTCACCGGGTAGAACAGCACCTGCTGCACCAGCGCGATGCCGCCGCGCTCCTTGGCCATCAAGGTCAGCGCCGCGGTCATGTTGCCGCCGACGGAGTCCCCGGCCACCGCCAGCCTCGCACCGTCGAGTCCCCTGGACGCGCCCCGCTCCACGACCCACCGCGCGACTGTGAAGCTCTGCTCGATGGCGACGGGGTAGCGGACCTCGGGCGAGAGGTCGTACTCGGGGAAGACCACGGCGGCGTTCGCGCCGACGGCGAGTTCGCGCACCAGACGGTCGTGGGTGTGGGCGTTGCCGAACACCCACCCGGCACCGTGGATGTAGAGGATCACCGGAAGGGTGCCCTCGGCACCGGCGGGCTTGACGATACGAGCCCGGACACTGCCCGTAGGACCGCCCTCGACGGTGATCCACTCCTCGTCGATCGCCGGCTTCTCGATGTCGCCCGACTGCGCCTCGTCGACGGCCTTGCGCCCTTCCGACGGGGCCAGATCGAACAGGTACGGCGGGTTGGCGGTCGCCTCCGCGAACGCGGCTGCCGCGGGCTCCAGCACGGGCTGAACCGGCGCAACGGCATCGGACATGCGAATCTCCTGGAATTGTGTTGGGGACGCCGGTTCTTCCGGCCCGCGGCCCGGGAAGCATGTGCCGAATGCTCCGGTGCCGCCGACTTCCACGCTAAAGCCGGCTGACAGGCACTCGTTGCCCGCGAGCGCACCACCGATGTCCCCACAGTGCACGGAAGTCGTCCGGCCCCGGTCCCTGATCGACGGCACGGGAATCCCGTGCACTGTGCGGAACCATCCAGTGCGCTGAGGGAACAAGCAACGGCGTCCGCCGCGCCTAGCGTGACGGACGAACACACATGCGTTCCCGCATCCTCCGTCCGCCGACATCCCGTACAGCGGACATCTGGAAGCCGTTCCTCACGGAAGGGGTTGTACTCACGTGTCAGCAATGCCGGTCGGCGGACTGGTTCCCCAAGCCACCGACGAAGCTGCGGACCTCGTCGTCCGCAACGCGAAGGTCCATACGGGAGACCCGAACCGCCCGCACGCCGAGGCACTCGCCGTCAGGAGCGGTGTCATCACCGTCGTCGGCGACGACATGGACGTGGCCCCGCACGTCGGTGCCGTCACCAAGGTGGTGGACGCCCTCGGCCGGCGGGTGGTCCCGGGCCTCAACGACTCCCATTTGCATGTCATTCGCGGCGGCCTCAACTACGTGCTGGAACTGCGCTGGGACGGGGTGCCCACGCTGCGTCAGGGCCTGGCGATGCTGCGTGAGCAGGCCGCGCGCACGCCCAAGGGACAGTGGGTGCGGGTGGTGGGAGGCTGGTCGGCCGAGCAGTTCGCCGAGCGGCGGCTGCCGACCGTGGCGGAGCTGAACGCCGCGGCCCCGGACACCCCCGTATTCGTGCTGCACCTGTACCAGTCGGCCGTCCTCAACCGAGCGGCGCTCAAGGCCGCCGGATTCGACAGGAACACCCCCGACCCCAGGGGCGGTCAGATCGTACGCGGCCGGGACGGGGAGCCGACGGGCATGCTGCTGGCCGCACCCAGCGCCCTCATCCTCTACTCGACCCTGGCCAAGGCGCCGGTGCTCCAGGGCGAGGACCAGAAGACCTCGACCCGTCATTTCCTGCGTGAACTGAACAGGTTCGGACTGACTTCTGCCATCGACGCCGCCGGCGGATTCCAGAACTTCCCCGACAACTACAGCATCGTCACCGAACTGGCGAAGACCGGCCAGTTGTCGCTGCGGATCGCCTACCACCTCTTCCCGCAGACGGCCGGCCAGGAGATAGCCGACCTCACCCGCTGGATCGAAATGACCCGGCCCGAGGACGGGGATGCATGGCTGCGCCTCAATGGCGCGGGAGAGAATCTCACCTGGGCGGCGGCGGATTTCGAGAACTTTGCCCAGCCACGTCCGGAACTCGCCCCCGATTACGAGGCGGAGTTCGAGAAGGCGGTACGTCTTCTCATGGAGAACGGCTGGGGATTCCGGCTGCACGCCACGTATGACGGGACCATCCGCCGGGATCTCGCGGTCTTCGAGAAGCTGGCCGCGGAGGGGCTCTTCCCGGCCGGGAATCGCTGGCTGTTCGATCACGCGGAGACCGCTTCCCCGGACAGCCTCGACCGCGTCGCCGCCCTCGGCGGAGCCATGTCCGTGCAGAACCGCCTGTCCTTCCAGAGCGACGCGTTCCTGCGCCGCTACGGCCCCGGAGCCGCCGCGGACGCTCCGCCGATCCGGGCCATGCTGGACCGCGGGCTGACCGTGGCCGCCGGCACTGACGCCACCCGGGTCTCCACGTATAACCCCTGGGTCGCCCTGCACTGGCTGGTCAGCGGCCGCAGCGTCGGTGACCTGGTGCTCCGCCCGCGGACCAACCGTGTCGACCGGCAGACCGCGCTGACGATGTTCACTCGTGCCGGCGCCGCGCTGACCGGCGAGGAGGACGTCAAGGGCGTTCTGCGCCCGGGGTACTACGGCGACCTGGCTGTCCTGTCCGAGGACTACTTCACGGTGCCTGAGCCGGAAATCCCCCACATCGAGTCGCTGCTCACCGTCACAGGCGGCCGGATCGTCTACGCGGCCGCCGAGTACGAGGGCCTCGACGAGGAACTGCCGCCCATCAGCCCCGTCTGGAGCCCGGTGGCGCACTTCGGCGGCTACCAGGCGTCCCGGCAGGGCCTTTCGGGCGTCCGCCAGGCGGAGTCGCTCGGCGAGGCCGTCGCCGAGGCCGAGCAGCACCGCGCGTGGCGCGTCGCCCGCGGTCTCGTCCCGGCCACCGCAACGCCCTTCGATCCCTGCTTCGCCCTCTAGAACTCCTGGGCGGGGCCGGGCCCTGAGTCGGCCCCGCCCGGGCCCCTTCCAGCCCCGTCACAGGACGGTTTCACTCCGGCGCCGACGCCCCGTCCGCGCCGCTTCCCATGGAAAGGCACCCTCATGGTCGACATCACCCAGGTCACCGCAGCTCCCAGCCCCGACCTGATCACACCCGACAACTGCGCTGTGCTGTTCGTGGACCACCAGCCGCAGATGTTCTTCGGCACCGGCAGCGGCGACCGGACCGCGATCATCAACGCCACGGTGGGCCTGGCCAAGGCAGCCAAGGTGTTCGATGTCCCCGTCGTCCTGAGCACCGTGGCCGCCGAGTCCTTCTCCGGCCCGATCATGCCGCAACTGCCGGCCGTCTTCCCCGACTACAAGATCATCGACCGCACCTCGATGAATGCCTGGGAGGACCCCGCGTTCGTCGAGGCGGTCAAGGCGACGGGCCGCAAGAAGCTCGTCATCGCCGGCCTGTGGACCGAGGTCTGCGTCGTGCTGCCCACGCTCTCCGCCCTCGCGCAGGGTTACGAGATATACGTGGTCATCGACGCCTCCGGCGGCGTCGGCCCGCAGGCCCACGACCACGCAGTGCAGCGCATGGTCCAGGCCGGCGCGGTCCCGGTCACCTGGATGCAGGTGCTTCTGGAGCTCCAGCGCGACTGGGCCCGCACGGAGACATACGCGGCCGTGACGGACGTGGTGAAGGAGCACGGCGGCGCGTACGGCCTCGGCATCCTCTACGCGCAGGCCGTCATCGGTGCGCACGCGGCGGGCTGATCCCGCGCCGGTCGAACAGCGCCAAGGACGGATGTCAGGAACAGGCGGGAAACGATGAACGCTGGATTGCTGGTGCTCCGGGTGGCGGTGGGGCTCCTCATCGCCGGCCATGGAGTGCAGAAGATGAGCTTCCGGCTGGGAGGCAACGGATTGGCAGGCGGAACCGAGGAGTTCCGCCACGACGGCTTCCGCGGCGGCCGGCTGACCGCGATCGTCGCGGGAGGCAGTCAGATCGGCGCCGGCCTGTTCCTGGCCGCCGGTCTGCTCACGCCGCTGGCGGCGATGGCCGCGATGGGGGTGATGACAGTCGCGGGCACCGTCAAGTGGCCCAAGGGACTGTGGGTACAGAACGACGGCTACGAGTACCCGTTGGTCCTGGTCATCGTCTCCGCCGCGCTGGCTCTGACCGGACCCGGCCAGTGGTCCCTCGACCACGCCCTCGGCGCCAGCCCCTGGCCGCTGTGGCTGGTCGTCGCGGCGATCCTGGCCGGCCCGATGAGCGGACTGCTCGCCCGCGTCGTGCTGCGCCGCTCGCCCGCCGCGCCGGAAGCGGCCACACCGAAGGGAACGCCCCATGCGCCAGTTGCTGAGTGACGCCGGCCGCACGCTCGTGCCGCCCCGAGGGGAACGCCACGGCCCGCTGCCTCCCCTGCTGCTGACGCTGACGGTGGTCACGGGCCTGATCGACGCGGTGAGCTTTCTCGGTCTCGGGCACGTCCTCGTCGCCAACATGACCGGCAATGTGATCTTCCTGGCGTTCGCGCTGGCGGGCGCCGCGGGCCTCTCCGCGTCCGCCTCCGTCGTCGCGCTGGCCGCGTTCCTCCTGGGCGCCCTCGCCGGGGGCAGGCTCGGCAGCCGGTTCGCGGCGCACCGGGGACGCCTGCTGACGGCGGCCACCGGCGTGCAGGCGGTCCTGGTCGCCGTCACCGTGGCGGTCGCCGCGGCCGGCGGCGGCCGGGTCACCACTGGTGTCCAGTACACGCTGATCGTGCTGCTGGGGCTCGGTATGGGCCTGCAGAACGCGGTCGCCCGGCGCCTCGGTGTGCCAGACCTCACCACGACCGTGCTGACGCTGACTCTGGCGGGGCTGGCCGCGGACTCCGCCCCGGCCGGCGGTGCGGCGCCGCGATCCGGCCGCCGGATCCTGTCCGTGCTGGCCATGTTCCTCGGAGCCTTCGTCGGAGCTGTCCTCCTCCTGCACGGTCATCTCGTGCTCATCCTGGGCCTGGCCCTGCTGCTGACCGTGCTCACCTCCGTGATCACGCACCGCCTGTCGGCCGTCGACGCCGCCTGGATCCGGCCGCCGTCCTGACGGAACGGGACCGACCGGCCGCGGGATGCCGCATGAAGTGCCGGAGGCCTCCTCGTCCAGGGGGCCTCCGGCACGACGACGACGTCACGCGAGGAGTGGCAAGGAGATCCGATGAGCGCCGCACCACCACCGTCACCACCAGTACCCGCGGAATCAGAGTCCCCGTGGGCGCCGCTCGCGGCGCGCGTTTTCCGGGCACTGTGGATCGCCCAGCTGGTCTCCAACATCGGCAGCTGGATGCAGACGGTCGGCGCCCAGTGGCTTCTGGTCGGGGACAGTGCCGCCCTGGTGACGCTCGTTCAGACCGCCTCCAGTCTTCCCGTCGTGCTGCTGGCCCTGCCCTCCGGGGTCGTCGCCGACCGCTTCGACAGGCGTTCGGTGCTGCTGGCCGCGCAGTTCGTGATGCTCGCGGTGTCCGGTGCGCTGGCCGTGCTGGCGTTCACGGACGCGCTCACGCCGGAAGTGCTGCTCGTCCTCACCTTCCTTCTGGGGTGCGGCACTGCGCTGATGGGACCGGCCTGGCAGGCAATCCAGCCGGAGTTGGTGGAGCGCCGCCTACTCGGTCAGGCGGCGGCGCTGGGCGCGGTGAACATGAACTTGGCTCGAGCCGTCGGCCCGGCACTCGGCGGGGCGGTGGTCGCGGCGGCGGGCGTAGGATGGGTCTTCGCCTTCAACGCGGCCTCCTACCTGGGCATCGCGGCTGTCCTCATGATGTGGCGGCGCCCGGAGACGGCCTCCCCCGCCGCGGAGAGCGAACCGCTGCTGGCCGCCCTGTCCGCCGGCCGCCGCTATGTGTGGAACGCCCCCGGTGTGCGCCGTGTCCTTCTGCGTACGCTCCTGTTCATCCCCGGCGGCGCCGCCCTGTGGGCACTGCTGCCACTGAGCGCGAGCCGCTCCCTCGGCCTGGGCTCGGGTGGATATGGACTCCTGCTGGCGGCAGTCGGCACGGGGGCGGTGACGGGAGCCTTCGCACTGCCCCGCATCCACCGCGTGCTGGGGGCCAACGGCACCCTCGCCGCCGGCGCGCTGGGGTTCGCCGGTGTCCTGGCAGTGCTGGGCACGGTCCGAACACCGTGGCTGGTGACGGTCGCCCTGCTACCCGCGGGTCTCGCCTGGATCGGTGTACTGTCCACGCTCAACGCAGCCGTGCAGACGCGGCTTCCGGGCTGGGTCAGGGCTCGTGGGCTCGCCGTCTATCTCCTGGTCTTCCAGGGCGGTCAGGCGCTGGCGGCGCCCCTGTGGGGTGCGGTGGCCGACTGGCTCGGGCTCACCGCCTGCCTCCTGGTCGCCGGTGCCGTGATGCTGCTGAGTGCCGCCAGCGTACGGCGGTGGCCCCTGCACGATGCCGAGGGCATCGATCCCTCGCCGTCCGACCACTGGCCCACTCCTCCCCTGGTGTTCGAAGCGGGCGAGACCGACGGGCCGGTCCTGATCTCAGTCATCTACCGCGTCCCTCTGGACAGCCGCGCCGAGTTCACGGACCGCATGCACCATGTCGCGCGCTCCAGGCGCCGTACGGGAGCCCTTGCCTGGGGCCTCTACCAGGACGGCAACGACCCGGAACGCTTCATCGAGAACTACCTGGTCGCCTCCTGGGCGGAACACCGCGCACAGCACCACACCCGTCTGACAGCCACCGACCGCCGCTACGAGGAGCAGGCTCGTGAGCTGCTCCTGCCGGGGGCCCTGCCCGAGGTGACCCATGCATTCGACGCCGCGTCGGGCCCCACTGTGCCGGATCAAGGCACGCGTACGCCGGAGTCCGGCGACGCCAGGTCCGGCTCTTGGACCTCCGGATAGCGCCAGGTCCCGCAGGCAAGTTTCCAGTGGGGTGCAGATCTTGTGAGGGTGCCTCGCTGGGGTGATTCGTCGGGCTTTGCGGCGTGACTGGGGTTGCTGGCTCCTCCCTTCGTCAGCATTGAGCCCGCTGCGGGTGCGGGCGCTGGCTGAGGTGGGTGGTGCAGTGCCGTCGTTGATCGAGGCATTGGAGACCAGGGAAGCAGCGGCTCGTGGCCGGGCTGATCGGCTGCGCGAGCAAATCACCGAGTTGTCCGAGGAGTTGTCGCGGTTGGAGGTGGAGCTGTCTCGGCTGCAGATCACGCGCCAGACGGTGGATGAGGTGCTGGCCGACGGTCCCGGTGCGGCGGCTTTGGTGGGGAACGTGGAGTCCGCGGTGTTGCCGTTGACGGACCTGGCACCGGTGATGCTCGCTGCGGAGGCTTCCGGGGACGCCACGGTGACCTCGCCGGCCTACCGTCGGATCCTGGTGGCGTTCGCCGAGGCTCCGGGGCCGTTGCGGTGCAAGGATGTGTGCGCCGCCGTGGGTCTGGGGACTCAGGCCGGCCACGTCGAGGGCATGCGGTCGAAGTTGAAGCGGCTGGTCGAGCGCCAGATCCTGGCCGAGACCGAGCCGGGGCTGTTCACGCTGTCGTCCCGGGCGGGTGCGCGGTGAGCGGCGGGTGCGGGGCGGATCTGACTGCCGCCGAGACTGCGTTCGCCGCCTCCCGCCGCCTGTTCGAGTCTGTCACCGGTGAGCTGGAATCCGCCGACGCGGCGGCGTTGACGCACTCGCAGCTGGAAGACCTGCTGGGCTCGCGGATGCGGGAAGTGACCCGGCAGCTGTTCCAGGATCACCTGCGGCTGCGGGCACTGACCGAGCAGCGGCTTTCGCAGGTCGTGGACGCTGTGGGCGTGGAGCGCACACGGATCGAGCGGGGCCGCTCCAGGATCCTGGCGACGGTGTTCGGGAAGGTGTCGGTGACCAGGATCGCCTACCGCGGCACCAAGGTGGCCGATCTGCACCCGGCCGACGCGGTGCTGAATCTGCCGACGGGGATACACAGTCTGGGGCTGGCCAGACTCGCGGCGATCGAGGCATCCCGGGGCTCGTTCGCCGAGGCGTGCGCACGGATCAACGCTGTCACCGGTGCCGGGATCGGGCACCGGCAGGTCCAGGAGCTGACCGTGGGCGCCGCGGTGGACATCGACGCCTTCTACGACGCCCTGGTGCCCGCCCCGTGCACCGACGCCACGGCGCTGGTGCTCTCGGTCGACGGCAAGGGCGTGGTGATAAGGCCGGAGGCGCTGCGCGAGACCACTGCGAAGGCCGCATCGGCGAAAGGCGCGGCCTGCTCGGCGATCTCCGGCGAGCGGATCGACCCGTGCCAGACGAACGGCGGTACGTCGTCCAGCGGGCGGGGTGTGGAGGTGAAGCCCTGCAGCGGGGTGCGGAACTTGCCCTCCCAGTTGACCACGTCCTCGCGCCACAGGCGGTGCAGCAGGGCGTAGTTCTCGATGGCGAGGTTGATGCCCTGCCGGATGTCCTGCCCGAACCACGGGTACACCGGCCCGGTGTTGCCCCGGCCCATCATCAGGTCGACCCGGCCGTCCGCGAGGTGCTGGAGCATCGCGTAGTCCTCGGCGATCTTCACCGGGTCGTTGGTGGTGATCAGGGTGGTGGCGGTGGAGAGGTGCAGCTTCTCCGTCTGCGCCGCGATGTAGCCGAGCATGGTCGTCGGCGAGGACGGGACGAACGGTCGGTTGTGTGTTCGCCGGTCGCGAAGACGTCCAGGCCCACCTCCTCCGCCTTGAGCGCGATGGCAACCATCGCCTTGATGCGTTCGTGCTCCGACGGAGCGCGGCCTGTGGTCGGATCGGTCGTCACGTCCCCGACCGTGAAGATGCCGAACTGCATGGGTCTCTCTTCTTCCGGCAATCGTGTGAGGTGGGGAACGCCAGGCGCCGGTCGGACGATCGTCATGACTGTGCGTGCACCGGGTCGAGCCCTTCAGCGCCCTTCTCGCGCGGGTCGTTATCGTGCGCTGTCGTTCGTGACGCATAGTTGGTCGGGGCCGACTTCGGATCTGATGCCCCTCTGCAGGAAAGGGAGTTCTTCCATGACGCATGGGCCGATCCTGGTGCTCGCCGCGACAGGCGGACAGGGCGGGGCTGTGACCGACGCGCTGCTGGGTCGCGGAGCCCGAATCAGGGCGCTGGTACGCGACCCCGGCCGAAGTGCCGCGCGGCAACTGGCCGAGCAGGGTGTCGACGTGGTGGCGGGCTCCCTGAGCGATCGCGAGTCGCTCGCCACGGCCATGAAGGGGGTGGCCGGTGTCTTCGCGTTCACCACGCCCTTCGAAGCCGGTGTCGAGGCAGAGGTGGGCCAGGGGCGGGCGATCCTCTCCGCCGCGGCGCAGGAGCGCGTTCCGCATCTCGTGTTCAGCTCGGTGGCCGGGGCCGACCAGGACAGCGGGGTACCGCATTTCGAGAGCAAGGCGCGCATCGAGGCGGAACTGACCGCGGGCGATGTTCCGTACACGATTCTGGGGCCGACGTACTTCTTCGACAACGCGCTCGGTGGAGCTCGGCGCATCCTCGACGGCGTTCTCGATCTGCCGCTGCCGCCCGACCGGCCTTTGCAGCAGCTCGCCCGCCCCGACCTCGGCGCGTTCGCGGCGGAAGTGCTGCTCAACCCCGCCCCGTACCTCGAGCAGCGCATCGAACTAGCCAGCGACGCACCCACTCCCACGCAGATGGCAGCCGCGCTCAGCGCAGCGCTGCGACGGGACGTCCGCCATGAGTACGTACCGCTGACGTCCATCGGCAATCCGGACATGCACGCGATGTGGGCGTTCCTGAACGGGCCCGGCTATCGCGTCGACATCCCCGCACTCCACGATGCTCACCCGGAGATCCGCTGGACCGGCTTCGCCGACTGGACGCACCGCACCTGGGCGACCGCCCGCTGAAGCGGGCGTCCACCTCTGGTCGGCTCGCCGGGCAGCGAACACGAGCACGCCCGGCGAGCCCTGCCGCCCCCGGATCGCACGGATTCACGCGATGTGGCGAACCGGCCGCGCCGGCACGCCCTCCCGCTCACGGTCGCTCAAGACGCAGGCTGCAAGGTCACCTGCCTGCCGGGCCTGGCCATGCGGTGGATCGCCGACCTGGTCGATCAAGTGACCCTGCCCGTCGCGAAGCTGGCGACCGAGCTCGGACTGCGGACCAGCGCGCGGCAAGGAGCAGACCGACGACGATGCGGGAGGGCGCGGAACAACGCCTGGTGGGCCGGGTCACTTCCTCCCCCAGGAAAACGAGCGGGCCCCGACCGGGAACGTCCGGCCGAAGATCCGTATGCCGCTGGTCAGTCAGCCGGAGAGTAAGGGAGCAAAGATCCCGTGCCACGCGGCCACGCCCGGCCGACGGTGCCATCCGCCCGAATGGGCCCCACGACCGCCCATGATGGACTTCGGTTGGAGGCGCTTCCAGCTCCTCGCCCGCGGCTCGCCAGGGCCAGCAGCGACGATCATGATCCCGCCATGCCCCAGCGACCGCGACTCCGCCCCTATGGCCAGCCGGCGCTGACGCTCGTCCAGATGCGGCGTAGCGGCCGCGTGCGCGGATGGTGCTGTGCTGGATCAGATCGACGACGCCTCCAGCAGATCAGGGCGCATCAGAGGAAGGCACCGAGCACGGGAGCGATCATGCTGACAGTGTCCCGGGTCTTGCCTTCTCTCGGTGCTCACCGCGCCACTGCACCGGCGACACCCCGTATGTTTCCCGGAATGTCCGGCTGAAGTGGGAGGGGTTGGTGAAGCCCCAGCGTGCGGCCACCGCCCCGATCGATCTGTGGGTCGCGCCGTCCTGGGAGAGTTCCTCGCGTGCCGCCTCGAGCCGCCGCGTCCGTACCCAGGTGTTGACGGTGGTGCCCTGCATCTGGAAGAGCCGGTGCAGGTAGCGCAGGGAGATGCCGTGCTGGTCGGCGATGTCCTGGGGGGTGAGTCCGGGGTCTTGCAGCCGGGCTTGGACGGATGCCGTGATCCGCTCCCACAGCGCCGGCGCGGGCCGCCTGCTGACCGCTTCCATGGCCAGGGTGGCCAGGATCTCCACGGCGATTCGGGCGAGTTCGTCGCGTCGGGTCGCATGGGCACTGATGACCTCGTCGACAAGCCCGCACAGCAGCGGCAGCAACAGGGCCGCCGCGCCCTCACCGGCTTCGTCCACCACGGTGGCCGTCAGTGCGGACAGCTGCCCTTCCTCCAGCCGGAGCAGGGCCCGGGGCATCATGAGGATCCGGGCCCGCTGCCGCTGCGGCAGCACGATCCGGTACGGGCGCCTCGCGTCATGGAACGCCAAGCGGCCGGGCCGGAGTTCGACCGTGCGGCCGTCCTGGAACAGCAATGCGCTGCCGTCCAGTTGCAGACGCACGAGGATGTGGGTGCTGTGGTCGGCGGCCACCGACCGGGCGCTACGCAGAATCGTCCCCGGGCCGAACTCCTCGGTGGCGATCTGAAGAGCGCCCAGGCGCTCGGCGGTCAGCTCGCCCGTCCACGGACGGCCGCGCTCCACGGCGACCTCAAGGCCCACGAAGACCTGTGACAGCGTACGCTCCCAGGCCGCGGCGCGATCGTCGGGAGCCAGGTCCCGGGTGGAAAAGGACACCCCGTGGCCGGGAGTAGTCAGCAAACCGGTCAGCACGGCATTTCTCCCGCCGCGCGGACCGCACGCTCTCGGTCGAGCCAATCCGTGGGAGACAGGCCGTAGGACCTGCGGAAGGCCCTGCTGAACCGGGCGGGACTGGTGAAACCCCAGCGTCGCGCAACCTGGCCCAGGCCAACAGATCCCGGTGGCCGTACCGCGAGTTCCCTGCGGCACTCGTGCAGGCGCAGCTCGCGGATCCATTGGCACACGCTGGGGCCCTCGGCCTTGAAGAGCCGGTGCAGATAACGGACGGAGATGCTGTGGGCATCGGCGATGGCCTGGGGGGTCAGGCCGGAGTCCGACAGGTGCCAGCGGATGAAGGTCTTGATCCGCAGCAGCAGGACCCGGTCGGCACCCGGCAGTACAGCGGGATCCTCTCCCAGCTGGTCCGCCGCCGTGGCCGCCATCAGGTCGATGACGCCCTCGGCGAGTTGCTCCGCCACCGGCGTCGCGTATGCCTCTGAGGTCTCCGCCAGCCGTTCCAGCAACGGGGTGAGCAGGGCGGGCAGACCGCCGCTCGGGCGCACGGCCCGCGCGGTGAGCTGCCGCAGATCGGCCTCCGACCGCCCGAGCAGGGCTCGCGGCACCGCGAAGATCTTCAACTGGAAGCGCTCGGGAAAGGTGGTGCGGAAGGGCCGGATGGTCTCGAAGAACCCGATGTCACCGGCTCGCAGCACCGTGGTCCGACCGTCCTGTTCGACTCTGGCCCGGCCGGTGCTCTGGAGCGCCACGAAGACGTCCCGACCGTCGCCGCGGGCTATGAAGCGCGGCGACCGGTGGGCCCGGCCCGGGTCGCATTCCACCGTGGTGATCTGCAGGCCCCCCAGGTGGTCGGTGCGCATGGCGGCGTCATAGGTGCGGCCGTCGGTGGCGATGTCCATCCCCACGAGGGTCGCGAGCACGGCGTCGTGCCAGAAATCCAGGCTCTCGCACGGTGGAACCGAGCGGGTGCTCAGCACCTGGGTTCGTGGACTTGCGTAGGGGGCCGGACACCAGCGTCTCTCTTCGAAGGAGCCGATGACGGTCTCGCCCTCCACGAGTTCGTACTGGAGCGCGCCCGAGGGACAGCGCCGCACCACCTCCGCCAGGCGCTCGGCCGTAGCCTTGTCCGGCTGGATCCACGGTCGCTTCGCCGGGTCGAACACCTCGGGCAGGCCACGACCGATGCGGCGGGTGTCGCCGGCCAGTACCCGGTGGTACTCGACGCCGGGAGGGACGGTGCTAGTGCGGTCGTTCATGAGTAGCGGGGCCCTTCGAAGTCGTAGGGACGGAGCAGGGAGCGGACGTCCACCTCTGGTGGATCTCGGAGCCGGAGTACGCCGTGATGGGAAGCGGTCGACGAGAGGGCTTCACCCGCTGCGGGAACTGGTTCGGGTCGCCGGGGCGCGGCGTCGACCAGGGCGGGGACCTGGTCTCCCAAGAGCGGCCGGACAGGGGCCGGCCGTGGATCAGGACGACGGGATTGCCGGTGCCCTGGTCGGTGTAGTGCAGCTCGACGGGGCTGCCGTTCTCGGTACCGATGCTGAGCTCGGGCATGGTGTGTTCTCTCCCAGACCAGAGGGGTGTTCAACTCACGCGGCCGGCGGCAGCTCGTCGAGCAGATGCGCGATCAGCCGGGCGGGGGCGTCCTCCTGCAGCAGGTGACCGGCGTCGTCAATCCAGTGCAGGGTCGAGTGCGGGATGCGGTCGTGGAGCCAGGTGCCGTACTCGGGCGGCAGGATCCGGTCGTGCCGCCCCCACAGCAGCCGCACCGGGACGGTGATCGTGCCGAGGAGATCCTCGTATGGGCGGGTGTCGGCCTCGGCGAGCTGGCGGTACTGCCGGTAGTAGGCCGCCTGCCCCTCCGGCCCGCGCCAAGGCGCGAGGTAGGCCTCGAGCACGTCCGGGCGGAGGCCACGGTGGCTGGCGTTGCGCAGGTGGGACGCGACGAGCGCCTCGTGCGCGTAGCCGGGCAGCGCGGCGAAGACCTCGGGGTTCTCGCGTATCAGCCGGAACAGGCCGCGTTCCCAGCTCCCGCCGCTGACAGCGTCGAAGATCGTAAGATCCCGGTAGCGGGCCGACTCGAGCAGGTAGGCGCGCAGCACGACCGCACCGCCGATGTCGCCCGCGACCACGCTCGGCTCGTCGAGACCCCAGTGGTCGAGGAGCCGGGCGAACCGGTGGGCCTGTGTCGTGAGCGTCAGGTCCTGGCCCTCGTGCTTGTCCGACTGCCCGTAGCCGAGGTGGTCGAACACGTACACCGTGCGCGTCCGGGCGAGTGCCGGGGCGACGTCGCGCCAGAGGAACGACGAATAGGGCGTCCCGTGGACCAGGACGACCGGGCTTCCGCCCGTGCCCAGTCGTGCCCACCGCACGACGCCGTCACCGGTCTCGTAGGCCTCTGGTAGTTCCCAGCGCACGGTGTGGTTGTGGTGCACGGTGATCCTCCTGTAGGTCGGTCTCAGGCGATGAACGGCGGCGGGTTCTCCCCGCGCAGCCGGTAGCCCGCCTGCGGTCGCGGCCGCTCCAGGCGGATGGCCTCGACGACGGTGTAGGCGTGGTACTTGGTCTGGCTGATCACCCCGGCGAGCCGGTCGGACCAGAGCCGGCCGTCGCTCGTTCGCTTCTCCAGGACGTGCTTGACCGTGTAGTTGACCATCGAGTTGATCGCGTTCTCGGTGCCGACCCAGACCCGGCCGGGGCCGGTCGCGGTCAGGATCTCGTCGAGCCGGTCCGAACGGCTGAACCGCTCCACCGCGGCCATGGCGCCCTCGTGGATGTCGGCGAAGTACTCGGCACAGGTCTTCACCTGCTCGTAGGTGCCGTAGTGCATGTGGTGGCCGCCGACGAAGTAGTCGAAGTCGTACTCGAGGATCTGAGCGTGGGCCTCGTACCAGGCCCAAATGTTCTGCGAGGCGTCGCAGTGCATGAACGTGGCGCTGCCCGGGCTGACGATGTCGATGACGGTGAGCACACGCTGAGCGGGGGCGTGGATGAAGATGTTGCCCGGGCAGTGATTCTCGCCCCTGTACGCCAGCTCCAGGGTCACGCCGCCGACCGTGAGCGTGTAGGTGTCGCGGAAGGTCACCGTGGGCAGCGGGCGGTTCGGGTCGGGGAACCGTTCGAGGAGCTCCTTGGTGATCTCGTGCGCGATGATCTCCACGTCCGGCCCGTAGACCGGGGTCGCTCCGATGTGGTCGGTGTGCCAGTGGCTGTAGATCAGGTGGGTCACCGGCTTGTCGGTGACGCTCTCGATCGCCGCGACCATGTTCTCGCCGATCGTCGGCGGCGCGTCGATCGCGATCACGCCGTCCGCGGTGACCACGAACGCGGCGTCGTAGCCCGCGCTGGTGACCCAGTAGAAGCCGTCCCGGAGCTCCTCGACGTGGTAGCGGTAGGTCCGGAAGTGCTCGGTGTCGAGGTAGGGCGGGTAGTACTCCGGTGGGTCGAGCGGGTCGTCGCGGTTGACCGGTAAGCCGTAGTTGTCGATCCCGAAGAAGCCGGGTTCGTCGGTGGCCGCGATCGGCCGTTGGGTCTTGTCGCACATGGGTTGCGAGGTCCTTTCCGAGGGGGTCAGCAGGGGAACCGGAGCACGGCCTTGAGCACGCGCCCGGCTGCGGCGTCGTCGAACGCCTGGTTGATGTCGTCGGAGTCGTAGGAGGTGACGAGCCGGTCGACGGGGAAGCCTCCGGCCCGCCAGAGGTCGGCCAGTGTGGTGAGCAACAGCGGCGAGACGGCGTCGCCCTGGGCGATCCCGTGCACCGAACGCCCGAGCGCGAGCTGCGCCGAGGTGACCCCGCCGCCGGCGCCCTGCTCGAACGTCACGATCCCCACCCGCCCCCGGGGGGCGAGCGAGTCGACGGCCGCGGTCAGGTTCTCCGCCCGGCCGCTGGTCTCCAGCACGATGTCCAGGCCACGGGGCGTGACGCCCCGCAGCGCCGTGGACAGGTCGGCGGTGTCCCGGACGTCGATCACGTGCGTCGCTCCGAGGTCACGGGCGAGGTCGAGGCGGGCCGCGTCGACGTCGACGGCCACCACGGCCCGGGCCCCGACCACGTTCCCCGCCATGACCGCGGCGAGCCCCACCGCACCGACCCCGATGACACCGATCGACACACCGGGCGAGGCCGAGAAGGCCTGGAGCACGGTCCCCGCGCCGGTCTGCAGCCCGCACCCCGAGCGGGGCGGCGAGCTCGAGCGGGATGTCCGACGGGATCTTCACGGTGTTCCGCTGGTGGGTCAGTGCGTGCGTGGCGAACGACGACTGGCCGAAGAAGTGGCCGTGCAGCTCGGCTCCCGTGCGGTGCAGCCCCTGAGTGCCGTCCAGCCGGGCGGCGGCGAAGTTCGCCTCCCAGGCCAGGTCGCAGTAGGCGGGGTGGGCGGAGACGCACGACGGGCACCGGCCGCAGGAGTGGTAGCTCAGGACCACGTGGTCGCCCGGTTCGAGGCCGGCGACCGCCGAGCCGACCCGCTCCACGATGCCGGCGCCCTCGTGACCGAGGACGACCGGGAGCGGGACCGGCATCTGCTGCCGGCGGACGTGGGCGTCGGTCGCGCAGATGCCGGTCGCGACCATGCGGACCAGCACCTCGTCGGGCCGGGGGCCGTCGATCTCGATGTCCTGCCAGACGAACGGGCCGTCCTTCTCCTCGAGGACTGCGGCGCGGGCCGAGTGGCTCACACGGGTCACGGGTGACTCCTGGGGTTTCTGACGATCGGAGCTCAGCCGCGACGACGTCCGGGCGGCCATGCCGAAGTCTTGCCGCGTCCCGGCCTCACCGGATCGGTCGGTCGATCGGTCGGCCCGGTACGGGCGGAATGACCGACAACCTCACCGGTGTTGTCATTGAGCTCCTGAGTCATCTGGCGTCCTTTCGGGCTCAGGAGAACGGGTCGCCTGAGGACTGTCCCGCTTCACGCCTGCGGCGGAAGTAGGCGTTGATGACGGTGCGGTACCGGTCAGCATCCGAGCGTGCCCAGTTGCGCATGAGCTCACAGCCGAACACCAGCGAGGTGATCGGCTGCGCCCCGGCCTGAAGCATGCGGTCGATGGCTGTCTGGTGGGTGACCCTTCCGACCGAGCAGCGTGAGCTCGGTCGGCACGGCGGCGCCAAGCGTGTAGTACAGGGTGCCCGGCGCCTGGGGGGCGCCGTCGTCGTTCATCAGGAGCAGCATCAGGTCCTCGACGATCAGCAGATCGCCCCGGACCGGCATCAGCTTCTCGTCCATGAGCTCTTCTTCCTCGCTGTGCCCCCCTCGGTCAGCCGAGGAAGGACCGCAGCGCGGCGTTGACGTCGTCGGCGTGCGTCCAGAGCAGCCCGTGCGGCGCGCCCTCGATCTCGAGGTACTCGGCGTCCGGGAGGAGCTTGCGGAAGCGGCGGGCCGTGACCTCGATCGGCAGGATGTTGTCCGCCGTACCGTGCAGGATCAAGGCCGGCTTGCCGCTGGCCCGGACCGCCTCGACGTCGGCGCGGAAGTCCTCGATCCACGAGGAGACGACGGCGTAGGCCGCCACCGGAGCGCTGGAGATGGCGACGTTCCAACTGCCGGCGACCGCCTCCTGGCTGATCCGGCTGCCGAGGTTCTCCTCGAGGTTGTAGAAGTCGGAGAAGAACTGTGTGAACCAGGCGTAGCGGTCCTCCCTCGCCGCTGCCTCGATCCCGTCGAAGACCACCTGCGGCATCCCCTCGGGGTTGTCGTCCCCGGCGAGGAGGAACGGTTCCAGCGAGGCGAGAAACGCGAGCTTCGCGACCCGCTGGTGGCCGTACCGCGAGACGTAGCGGGCGAGCTCCCCGGTGCCCATCGAGAAACCGACCAGGACGACCTCACGGAGGTCGAGGGTCTCGAGCACGGTGTTGAGGTCGGCGGCGAACGTGTCGTAGTCGTAGCCGGACCCGATCTTGGACGACTGGCCGAAGCCGCGACGGTCGTAGGTTATGACGCGGTACCCGGCAGCGAGCAGGCTGCGCGCCTGGCGCTCCCAGCTGTGACCGTTCAGGGGATACCCGTGGATGAGGACCACGGGCTGTCCCGCGCCCTGATCCTCGTAGTAGAGCTCGATGGGGGTGCTGTTCTCGTTCCCGACGGTGATGAATCCCATAATGTGGTTCCTTTCCTCGTTGCTCGGTTCTGCTGTGCCGGTCAACAGCCGACGTCGGCCATACCGATGCGGCTGCCCAGGGCGGCTGCCAAGGGCCCGTCGGTGTCGAAGGTGCTCACAAGAGCGCCGTGATGGACGTGCCTGGTGTCTTTCGCCGCGGACAAGAGCGCCTCCTCGAACGAGCGCGCGTCCTGGAAACGGTCCTCCCGCTCCTTGGCGAGAGCCTTCGCGAGTACGGCATCAAGTGCCGGAAGAGCGGTGCCGGCCTGCGCGGGCTGCTCGTGGACGTGTTGGTAGGCAACGAAGAGGGAGTTGTCTCCGACGAACGGTGGCCGCCCGGTCAGGAGTTCGTAGAGCACGCAGCCTGCGGAGTAGAGGTCGCTGCGGGCGTCCACGGTTTCACCGCACGCCTGCTCGGGAGAGAGGTACGAAGGAGTTCCGAGGACCACCTGGGCCTGGGTCAGGGCCGGATCGCCAGTGGCACGCGAAATTCCGAAATCCACGACCTTGACTGCACCCTCGGGCGTGATCATCACGTTGGCCGGCTTGATGTCGCGATGGACGATGCCTGCTCGATGGCTGAAATCGAGCGCCGAGAGGATCCCGACCTGGTACTGAATCGTTTCGTTGAGCGTGAGCCCGCGCATCCTGAGGAGATCCCGCAAGGACCGTCCCTCGACGTACTCCATGACGATGAAGGGAACCCGGACCTTGCCCGCCGAGCCACCTCCGACTTCCTCGTGCCCAATGTCGTAGATGGAGACGATGGCGGGATGGCTGAGACCAGCCACCGTCATCGCTTCGCGCTGGAAGCGGGACCGGACCACGGGATCTCGCACGAGGTCCTTGCGGAGCATCTTGATGGCGACCGAACGGCCCGAGCGGATGTCGCGACCGCGGTGGACGTGGGCCGTAGCACCCCGACCGATGACGTCACCCACTTCGTACCGACCGTCAATGACTCGATCCGCATTCATCAGCCCTTCTCCGCCGTCCGGGAGAGATCGTGATGGTGATCGTGTCGCCGAGACCGGCTGAGCCCCTTCGGTGCATGTCAGGCTCATCGACGCGGCTCCCAGCGGAAGAGCCGGACAGCCAGTGCGACGCCGACGAGGACCCAGGCCATGGTGATCGGCAGTAGGGGCAGGGAGTCGGCGAGGGGGACGCCGCCGTTCCAGGCGTTGACGATCAGTTCGGTGGCCGCGCCTCCGGGAAGCAGCCGCTTGAGCAGGGCGAGGTCCTCGGTGCCGGTGATTCCCACCCAGCTGGCCACCGCGATCACAGACAGGCTCACCGGCAGGGTGGTCACCTGGGCATGCTCCGGGGAGTTCGTGAGTCCTGCCGTGGCCAGAGCCAGGGCGACCAGCATGGCCGTCGTTGCCAGGATCGCGACCGCGAGGAGCGGGATCTGAGCCGGTCCGGTGGCGGCCACACCCAGCACGATCAGGATCGCGACCGCTTGGATGAGCGCGATAACGGTGACCGGCAGGACCAGCCCGGCGAGGATGTCCGCGTCGCTCGCGGCGGTGGCGCGCAGCCGCTTGAGGAAGAGGTTCTGGCGGCGCGAGGACAGCGTGGTCACCGCCGTGGTGTACAGCCCCAAGGCCAGCACGGTGAACATCACGATCGCCGCGATGTAGCCGAGGCTGCCGAGATCGGAGAACACCTCGTGCTGGTGGACGAAGTAGCCGCTGACGACGACCGGGATGACGAGACCGGTGACCAGGACCAGCCGGTTCCGGAAGATCTGGATCATCTCACTGCGAGCGATCTCCAACATGCTGGTGGTTCCTTTCGCGGCAAAGCGCCGTGTGGTTTCAGCCGCGGCTGATGGCGCGGAAGACGTCGTCGAGGCGGGTCGGGCCGGCCTGCAGGTCTCGCAGCTCCACCCCGGTGTCATGCGCCCAACCCAGCAACCGGTAGAGGTCGTCCTGCAGCCTGAAGGTCTCGATGTGGAAGGCCCCGTTGAGCGCACCCACGGTCGGCGGCTCGGGGGCGCCGGGTGGAAGCGCGAAACTGATCACCGACGGCAGGGACTGCGTCAGCTCCGCGACCGTGCCTTCCCGATGGAGCGTGCCCTCGTGCATGAGGCCGATGCGGTCGGCGCGCTGCTGGGCCTCCTCCAAGTAGTGGGTGGTGAGCACGATCGTGGACCCCTCTTCGCGCAGCCTGTCGACAGCGGCCCAGAGGGCGTCGCGGGACTGGATGTCCAGCCCGGTGGTGGGCTCGTCAAGGATGACCAGCTCGGGCCCGCCGTACACGGCGGTGGCGAAGTCCAGGCGGCGCTTCTCGCCACCGGACAGCTGGGAGACCCTGGTGCTCGCCTTGCGGGTGAGGCCGGCGATGCCGAGCACCCGGTCCACGTCGTCGTGTCTCCCGCTCAGCGCGCCGATCAGGCCGACCGAATCCCGCACCGTCAGATCGGGGGAGAAGCCACTCTCCTGCAGCATGATGCCCATCCGCGGCCGCACCGCGCGCCGATCCTGCGGGCTCTCACCGAAGATCCGCACCGTGCCGGAGGCGGCCCGGCGGTGACCCTCGACCACCTCCAGGGTGGACGTCTTGCCGGCTCCGTTCGTGCCCAGTAACGCGTAGAACTCGCCGCGCTTCACGTGGAAGGACAGGTCACGGACGGCGGTGAAGTCACCGTAGGTCACGTTCAGACGTTCGACGTCGATGACGGGAGTGGCGGGCATGGTGTTTCCTTTCGTGTCCACGAGCCGGTGGCGTCACGGGTCAGGCCCGTTCCCGGGCCGAGGAGGTCCGGCTGACCCGGTCAATGCCGGTTCGTGCCGTGTCATCAGACTCGCGCCGGGCACGGTGCCTTCGCCTCGGTGGAAGCCCCGATGTCTTTCGCCGGTCATCACGCCCATATTCCGAGCCCCCACCTGGCGGGCTGCGGTTCGCATAGGTAAGAATCACCTAGTCCGGTACGTACTCGAAGGAGCGAAGCTGACGAACCTCTTGGGCCGGCGTGCGGAGCGCGAGGCGGTCGAACAACTGCTCACGCAGGCACGGGCCGGGCGCAGCGGGACGCTTGTGCTGCGCGGGGAAGCCGGCATCGGGAAGACCGCCTTGCTCGAGTACGCCCGCGAGACCGCGGCCCCCTCGGGCTTCCGGGTGGAGAGCTCGGTCGGAGCGGAGTCCGAGACGCAGTTCGTGTTCGCGGGCCTGCACCAGCTGTGCGCGCCGCTGCTGGGCCGCGCGGACGCGCTGCCCGACCCACAGCAGGTCGCCCTGGGCGTGGCGTTCGGACTGCGAGCCGGTGCCGCGCCGGACCGCTTCCTGGTCGGGCTGGCCGTCCTCAACCTGCTGGCCGAGGTCGCCGAGGAGGGGCCTCTGCTGTGCCTCGTCGACGATGCGCAGTGGCTGGACGAGGCGTCCGCTCAGGTCCTGGCGTTCGTGGCACGGCGGATGTCGGCCGAGCGGGTGGCGCTGGTGTTCGCGCTGCGCGACTCCGGCGCAGGCGACGATCATCCGTTCCCCGGGTTGCCCGCCCTGCGCCTGGAGGGGCTCGGTGAGACCGACGCGCAGGCGCTGCTGGCCGCCGCGGTCCGCACACCGCTCGATGACGGGGTGCGCGACCGGATCGTCGCCGAGGCGCGCGGTAACCCGTTGGCGCTGCTGGAGCTGCCCCGAGGCGCACCCCCGGCACAGTTCGCCGGAGGGTTCGAGCGGCCAGACGTGCTGAGTGTTCCTCGCCGCATCGAGGACGGCTTCCAACGCCGTTCGGCCAGGCTGCCGGCCGAGACCCAACTGCTGCTGTTGGTCGCGGCGGCCGACCCGACCGGCGATACGGCGCTGCTGTGGCGCGCGGCCACCCACCTGGGCATCTCCCCCCAGGCGGCCCTACCTGCGGAGGCCGGCGGGTTGCTGGAGATAGGCGCTCGGGTGCGGTTCCGTCATCCGCTGGTCCGCTCTGCGGTCTACCAGGCGGCCACAGCGCCGGATCAGCGTCGAGCCCACCGCGCGCTGGCCGACGCTACCGACCCACAGGTCGACCCTGACCGGCGCGCTTGGCACCGCGGGCAGGGCGTGCTGGGCATCGACGAGGAGGCCGCCGCCGAGTTGGAGCGCTCGGCCGACCGGGCGCGCTCCCGCGGTGGGCTCGCTGCCGCAGCCGCGTTCCTGCAGCAAGCCGCAGAGCTGACTCCCGAGCCGGCCAACCGTACGAGACGGGCGCTGGAAGCTGCGCACGCCAAGCACGAGGCCGGCGCGCCCGAGAGCGCCCTGAGGCTGCTGACGGTCGCGGCCGCCGGGCCGCTGGACGCGTTGCAAGCAGCACGCCTGAAGTTGCTGCGCGCCCAGGTCGCCTTCCACACCACGCGCGGAAGCGGGGTGCCGGAAATGCTGCTGGACGCCGCCAGGACCCTCACCCCGCTCGATGCGGCCCTGGCCCGTGAGACCTACCTGCACGCGCTCGACGCGGCGCTCGTGACCGGTGACTCCGACCGCGGCGTCCTGGACGTCGCCGAGGCCGCTCGGGCCGCACCTGCACCGCCCGGGTCGCCGCAGCCGCAGGACCAGTTGCTTGATGGCCTCACGAAGACCTTGACGAGTGGATATGCGGCGGGAGCGCTCGTGCTGCGGCACGCCCTGGAGGCGTTTCGCGACAACCTGCTCACGGACGCCGAGCCAGACCGCCAGAGCGACCGCTGGCTGCGGCTGGCCTGTCGCAACGCGCTGGCAATCCTCGATGACGAGCTGCTCTACTTGCTGGCCAGCCGTAACGTCCAGCTGGCTCGTGAGGCCGGTGCGCTGGCGACGCTCCCCGACTCGCTGCGCTTCCTGTCCATCACTTCGGTCCTGATGGGCGAACTCGCCCGAGCCGGCGAGCTCGCCACCGAGGCGACGGCCATCACGCAGGCCACCGGCGGCGTACAGCCACGGCACGCTCACATCATCCTGAGTGCCTGGCGTGGCGACCAGACGGAGACCACGGCGCTCAACGCCATCACCGCCCAAGACGTCGCCTTCTCCGACGAGAGTACGGAGGCCTCCATGGCTCAGTACGCGATGGCGGTGCTCCACAACGGGCTGGGCAACTATCCGGCGGCGCAGGACGCTGCGGCACGGGCGTTCGAGTCCCCCGAGCTGTCGCTCAGCAACCTGGTCCACTTCGAGCTCATCGAGTCAGCTGCCCGCGCCGGTCAACCGGAACGCGCGGTCGAGGCGATGAAGCAGCTCTGCTCCCGGGCCCGTGCCAGCGGGACGCCGTGGGCGCTGGGAATGGCGGCGCGTTCACAGGCGCTCACGAGCACCGGATCGGCAGCCGAGGATCAGTACCGCGAGGCGATCGCGCAGCTCAAGCACACCCGGATGGGCGGTTACCTCGCTCGTACCCACCTCGTCTACGGCGAGTGGCTGCGCCGCGAACGTCGTCGCCAGGACGCACGCGAACACCTCCGCACCGCCCACCAGCTGCTGTCGGACATGGGGGCGGAGGCGTTCGCCGAGCGGGCCGCCCGCGAGTTGCGCGCCACCGGTGAGCATCCCCGCAAACGGACCGCCCAGCCGACCGACTCCCTCACCGCCCACGAGCTGCACATCGCACGGCTGGTGGCCACCGGGGCGACCTCCCGGGAGGTCGCCGCGCAACTGTTCCTCAGCCCACGCACGGTTGAAGCCCACCTCCGCAGCATCTTCCGCAAGCTGGGCATCACCTCCCGCCGGCAGCTCAGAGAACTGCCGCTTCCCTGACCAGACAGGCGGACCACGGTCGGAAGCTCCGGATGACAATCGTCAAGTAAGGGGTGGCGAGGGGTCCCGACCAGGCCCCGGTCCGGTCGTGTTCCGACGTGCAATCCGGACGCCGGACCCAGGTCGGCCCGGTCAAGTCCCGCTGCGGGTCGGGTTGCGCACCGGCACGGTCCAGCCGCGGCACGCACCCGGGCGAGACGCTGTCCGACCGTCTCGCGTCGGCGCGCCGGCCCACCAGATCCGCCGCTTGGCTGCCCGGTCCGGGTCCAGGGCGGGCTGTCCACCCGAACCAGGCTGGGACCAGGTTGGGTAGACCAGGCTAGGCAACTCTCCCTGACGCGAACGAGCGCCTGCTGCGCGAGTCTGGGGACACCGCAACGCTCCGAAGCGAAAGGAACGTCGTGTTCGCCAGTCCCGTCATCGAAGTTGATGAACTCAACTTTGACGACCCCTGGCCCGACGAGTATCTGACCTTCCACGTGGCGAGCGGGAAGCGCTACCGATCTGATTCGTCTGGCCACCGGGCAACCCACGGTCGACCCGAGATGACGACCTGTCACAGCACCGAAACAGGAGGCTCGACAAACAATGTCCATCGACGTGAACGTGACCAGGAATCCGGACCGGCGGCGCTACGAAGCCTCCGTCGGCGAGACGACGGTCGCCGGATTCATCGACTACCAGGAGACCAGCGAGCTGATCGTCCTGACTCACACCGAGGTCGACCCGACCTTCGAGGGTCGAGGAGTCGGCGGCGCCCTGGCCCGCGCCGCGCTCGACGACATCCGCGAACGAGGACTGAAAGCGCTGGTGATCTGCCCCTACATCATCAGTTGGCTGCGCAATCACCCCGAGTACCGCGACCTGCTCTACAACGCGGCCCCGTCCAGGGTCAGCGACTAGGTGGCCGACATGACCGACCTGACCCTCGACCCTGTGACCGTGCCGCCGCGATTCGACGGCCTGAGGGCACTCTTCATCCACGCGACACTGAAGCGCTCACCCGAGCCCAGCCATACCGAGGGTCTGGCTCGTGTGAGCAGCGACCTCCTCCAGGTCGTAGGGCTCGTCGCCGAGTTGATACTCCTGCAGCCCGGCGCGTGCGTGGCTCGAAAGTTGTAGGAGTTCGGCGGCGATCTCTGCGATCTGCCTCGCCCGAGACAACTCGGAGGAGATGATCGCGGCGATCTCCTGGTCGTGTAGTCGGTCTGAGATTGAAGGGGGCGACATGGAGTTGTTCGGACGGGGCGCGGAGACCGCGGCACTCGACGGTGTACTGGCCCGCGCAGCGGACGGTGCGGGGTCCGGGCTCGTGCTGTGGGGCGAGCCGGGCATCGGCAAGACCGCCCTGCTCGAGTACGCCGTCGACACCGCACCCGACGTCACGGTGCTGCGCTGCCGGGGCACCCGGATGGAGGCGGGCATCGCGTTCGCCGCCCTGCACGAGCTGCTGTGGCCGGTGATGGACCGGTTGGACACGCTCGCCGCCCCGCAGGCCGCGGCGCTGCGCGGCGCGCTGGGGCTGAGCCGGGACGAGACCAACCCGTTCCTCGTCGGCGCGGCCGTGCTGTCGCTGGTATGCGGCATGGCCCGGGAACGTCCGGTGCTCGTCGTGGTGGACGATGCCCAGTGGGTGAACGAGGCGACGGCGCACTGCCTGGGCTTCCTCGCGCGCCGGATCGGTGCCGATCCGGTCGCGGTGCTCCTCACCGGACACGAGGACCCGCATGTCGGGCCGTGGGAGGGGTTGCCGGCGCTGGAGGTCGTGGGCCTGGCCGAGGACGATGCCCGCAGGCTCGTCGCCGCCGCCGTGCCTGGAGCGACCGAGCACCTGGTCGACCGCACGGTCCGGGCGGCGGGCGGCAACCCGCTGGCGCTGCACGAGCTGCCCACGATCGACAACGAGCCCGACGCCGACCCGGTGCCCGGACGGCCCGGCGACCTGATGACGGTCGGGCCGCGGCTGCGGCGGGCGTTCGTCGCCCGGGCCGCGGCCATGTCGCCGCCGGCCCGTGCGCTGCTGCTGCTGGCCGCCGCCGAGGAGCGGGGCGACCGGCACGTGGTGCACCGTGCGGGGGCCGGCTGGGGCGTGGACAGGTCGACCTGGGACGAGCTCCTGCGCTCCGGTCTGGTCCGCGCTCCGGGGCCCCGGCTGGAGTTCCGGCACCCGTTGATCCCGGCGGCCGTCTACGACGGCACGCCCTTCGCGGAGCGGCAGGCCGCCCACCGGGCGCTGGCCGCCGCCCTGCCGACCGACGCCACCGCGGAACGGGCCTGGCACCTGGCCACCGCGGCCGATACGGCCGACGAGGACGTCGCCGCGCTGCTGGAGCAGGCAGCGGAGCAGTCGCTGCGGCGCAGCGCCGGGCCGACGGCTGTCCGCACGCTGCGGCGGGCCGCCGAGCTGTCCCCGGACGAGGGCGACGCGGCGCGCCGGCTCGCGGCCGCCGCCCGCGCCGCGTGGGCCGCGGGGGACTCCGGGGCGGCCCGGCAGCTGCTCGACGACGCCGAGAACCTGGTCGGCGAGCACCACGTCGCCCGCCTGAGCCACGGGCTGCGCGGGTTCCTCGAGTTCGCCTACGGCGTGCCGGAGCGTGCCCATCACTACCTGACCTCCGACATGGCCGTCGTCGAGGATCCCCACGGGGTCATGGAAATGGGCTCGATGGCGGTCCGCTCCGCGTGGTCGGCCGGGCGGGACGACCTCCAGCAGGAGGCGCTGGAGCGGCTGGCGGCCGTGGACACCCGCGGCGATACCACCCTGTCCGACCTGGTGCCCCTGCTCCGTTCCTGGTGGGCCTGCCACGACGCGACCGGCCCTGTCGACCCGGTCGACCCGGAGACGGTCGGCGATCTCGCGGACCGGTTGGGGACGCGGGCGTGGGGCTTGCTGCCACCGATCCCGCTGTTGCAGTCCTGGGGTGTCGAGGGCCCGCTGCACGACGTGCTGCGCATGCAGACCGTGGCGCTGCGGCGGCGCCAGGAGATCACCGCGCTGGCGGCGTTGCTCGTCCAGACCGCGGTCCTCGACGTCACCGCGGGCAGGTGGGACGCCGCCGGGAACGCTGCCGTCGAGGCACTGGAGCTGGCCGAGGAGGTCGGAACAGAGAATGTGGCCACGCAGTGCCGGCTCACCCTGGCGTCCCTGGCCGCCCCCCGCGGCGACGAGCACACCGTCGACGACCTCACCACCCGGGTACTCGCGGCCTCGGTCCCGCGCGGGGTGCGGGCGCTGAGTTCGAACGCGTACTGGCACCGGGGCCGGGCGGCTCTGTTCGCCGGCCGCCCGCAGGAGGCACTGGACCACCTCGTGTGCCTGTCCGAACCGGGCCACGACGCCGCCCACCACACGTGCGCGCTCCTCGCCGCCGCGGACACCGTCGAGGCGGCGGTGCAGGTCGGCCGGCTCGACGTGGTCGAACCGCAGATCACCATGATCGACAGCTGGGTGCGGCGCACCGGCGCGACCTGGGCCCGCACCGCCGCGCACCGGCTCCGCGCACTGGTCCGGAACGGGCCGGAGGCGGAGGAGTCCTACCGGGCTGCCCTCGAGGTGCCAGGCGCACCGGACGATCCGTTCGAGTACGCCCGTACCCGGCTGCTCTACGGGGAGTGGTTGCGGCGGGCGCGCCGGCGGGCCGAGGCCGGGCGCCATCTCGCGGGTGCCGCCCAGGTCTTCGAGCGTCTCAGCGCGGAACCGCTGCGGGTTCGGGCGCTCCGCGAGCTGGCCCTGAGCGAAGGCTCGCGGATGCATGGGCCGGCCGGACCGAGGGACGCAGTCGGGCTCACCGCGCAGGAGTTGCGGGTCGCGCAACTGGCCGCCGACCGGCTCACCAATCGGGAGATAGCGGCACAGCTGCTGATCAGCCCCCGCACGGTCGGCCATCACCTGGGCAACGTCTATCCCAAGCTGGGCATCACCTCCCGCGCCGAGCTCGCCCGCATCGACTTCGCGGGCGACCTCC
Organism: Streptomyces sp. NPDC005774; assembly: GCF_042871645.1. Classification (NCBI taxonomy): domain Bacteria; kingdom Bacillati; phylum Actinomycetota; class Actinomycetes; order Kitasatosporales; family Streptomycetaceae; genus Streptomyces; species Streptomyces sp. NPDC005774. The sequence continues at coordinate 226,129 of NZ_JBIAIV010000006.1, forward strand.
GGATCAGCTCGGTCGGTCGGTGACCCGGACGGTGACCGATTGGATGCCCGATCCGCCCGGATCGGGGAGTTCGTAGCGTTCCCGGCGACCCGGTACCCGCCAGGCGGTGCTGCACCGCCCGGACGACGAGAGTGTGGCCCGCTGTGACCGATCCCGACCCCGACCCCGACTCCGACTCCGAGCCCCGCCGTGCGCGGGCGACCGGCACCGTGACCGCAGGCTCGGTGAACAGCGCAGCCCGGGCGAGCGATGCGACGGTGAGCCTCGCGCGGCTCGTCGAACCGGGCCACGAGCACGACTTCGAGACCTGGGCGCGCGACCTCATCGACGCCGCGGCGAGCGCACCGGGGCACCTCGGTGGCGGACCGTTCCGGCCCACCACCCCGGACGGACGGTGCATCGTGGTGCACCGGTTCCGTGACCGCGAGTCGGCCTGGGCATGGTCGGAACCGCCGCGGCGGGCAACGTTCCTCGCCGACTGCAAGGGGCACCACCACGCCGAGAACGCCCGCCGTGAGCTGAGCGGGACGGAGGGGTGGTCCACCGACGGCGGGGTCCCGGCGCAGCCACCCCCGCGGCGGCGGATGGCCGTCGCCGTCGCGCTCGACGCCCACCCGATCTCGTTGCTCACCAACGGGAGCATCGGGTCCGCCGGCGCCGACGTGCCGCTGGCGGTGCGGGCCGGGATCCGCCGATGACCGCCACACCCGGGCAGTCGGTCCGGGCGGACTACGGACACGCGGTGGAGTTCGGTGTCCGGCTGCCCGTCGGACCCGCCCCGGGACCGACGGTCCGGCTCGCCCGCACGGCCGAGGAGCTGGGGCTCGACCTCGTCGTCGTGCCCGACCGTCCGGACCGCCCCGACGCGGAGGCGTGGACGCTACTGTCCTGGATCGCCGCCGTCACCGACACGGTCCGGATCGGCACCGACGGGCACGACGGCACCGCGCGGAACCCGGCGATGCTCGCCCGGGCGGCCGCAGGCCTCGACCACCTCAGCGGGGGCCGGGTCGAGCTCGGGATCACGGTGGGTGGACCCGGGCACGATGGCGACGAGACGATCGACGTCGTCGCCGAGCTGTGGAACGTCCTCGACCGTGGACTCGCCCGCGTCGACGGTCCGCGGCACCGGCTCGCCGGCGCGCAGAAGGCGGCGCCCGCGCACGACGTGCCGATCACGGTGCGCGGACCGGACCCGCGCGACCCGGACCTGGCGCGGGTGGCCGGCACTCACGCCGACGGCTGGTCGGTGCCCCTGACCGGCGCCGACGACCTCACCGCGGGCCGGCTCCTCGTCGACGCGGCCGCCCGGGACGCCGGGCGCGACCCGCGGGAGATCCGCCGGTGGGTGACCGTTCCCGCCGCGAGTGGTGACGGCTGGGCGGCCACGCTGCTGGAGCTCGTCGTCGAGCAGGGGGTGGGGACGATCGTGCTCGACCTCGCCACCGACGATCCGGCGACCCTGACCCGGTTCGCCCGCGAGATCGTTCCGGCGGTGCGGGCGGGTGCCGATGCGGCGCTCCCGCACGGCGCGGCCGGGGTGCGCGTGCGTCGCTCGGCGGCGCTCGCCCGGCGCCGCCCCGGCATCGACTACGACGGCGTCCCGGCCGGGCTGGCCGAGGTCGTCGAACCGGGGGACCTCGCCTACGCGCGTCTGCGCGGGGGATACCTGCGCGGCGGTTCACCGGGCATCGTCCTGCGGGCGGCGACCGTCGGACAGGTCGTCGACGCCCTGGCGTTCGCCCGCCGGCACCCCGACCTGCCGCTGTCCCGGCGCAGCGCGGGGCACGGGCTGTCCGGGCGCTCCACCAACGACGGCGGCATCGTCGTCGACGTGTCGCCGATGAACACCATCGAGGTGCTCGACGAGACGTCGCGCCGGGTCCGGATCGGACCGGGAGCCCGCTGGACCGACGTCGCGAACGCCCTCGCCCCGTACGGCTGGGCGATCAGCTCGGGAGACTACGGCGGCGTCGGCGTCGGAGGGCTGGCCACCGCCGGTGGCGTCGGCTACCTGGCCCGCGGGCACGGGCTGACGATCGACCGGCTGCGTGCGGTGGAGCTGGTGCTCGCCGACGGCTCGGTCGTGTGGGCGAGCGACGCGGAGAACCCGGACCTGTTCTGGGCGGTCCGCGGTGCCGGGGCCAACTTCGGGATCGTGACCGCGTTCGAGTTCTCCGCCGACGAGGTCGGCCCGGTGGCGTTGGCCGCGCTCACCCAGATCGTCCGGGACACCACGCGCTACCTGGTCGAGTGGGGCCGGGTGGTCGAGGAGTCCCCGCGCGACCTCACCAGCTTCCTCATCGTGCCACCGCCGCGCGGCAGGCGGCCCGCGGTGGCGCTCACCCGCACCGTCGTCGACTCGCCGGACCCGGACACCGTGCTGTCCAGGCTGCAGCCGCTGGCCGGGCTCGCCCCGATGTACGAGCAGCAGGTGGCCATCACCTCCTACGCCGACATCATGGCGAACGCGCGTGACGACGCACCGGTCTCGCGCGGCGAGCCGGTCTCCCGCAGTGGGCTCGTCCACCACCTCACGCCGGAGTTCGCGGCGGCCGCGAGTCGGGTGCTCCGCAGCGGTTCCGTGCACTGGTTCCAGCTGCGCTCGGTGGGCGGTGCGGTCGCCGACGTCGATCCGGACGCGACGGCCTACCCGCACCGGGCGCCGAACTTCTCGCTCGTCGTCATGGGCGACGATCCCGAGGCCGTCGACGCGCAGTGGGCATTGCTCGCGCCGTTCCTCGACGGGCTCTACCTCAGCTTCGAGACGAGCCTGCGGCCCGAGCGGATCGAGCAGGCCTGGCCGCCGCGGACGCTCGCCCGGCTGCGGGCACTCAAGGCGACCTACGACCCGGACGGCGTCTTCGACGACAACTTCTCGTTGTCCCCACCCAGCCGCCCGGACAACTTCTCCGACACCCAGGAAGCGAGTCCCCGATGACCGACTACGGCCACGAGCTGACCTTCGGCTGCTTCATCACGCCAGTCGCACAGCCCCCGATGCGTCCCGTCGAACTCTCGCTCGTCGCCGAACGAGCCGGGCTGGATCTCGTCACCTACCAGGACCATCCGTACCAGGCGGCATTCACCGACACCTGGACGCTCATGTCGTTCGTCGCCGCCCGCACCGAGCGGATCCGGATCTGCGGCAACGTGCTCAACCTGCCGTTGCGCCCGCCCGCGGTGCTGGCCCGCGCCGCCGCGAGCCTGGACCTGCTCAGCGACGGTCGGGTCGAGATGGGCCTCGGCGCCGGCGCGTTCTGGGACGGCGTCGCCGCCATGGGCGGGACCCGGCTCGAACCCGGCCAGGCCGTCCGCGCGACCGAGGAGGCCATCGCGATCATGCGGGGGATCTGGGCGGCCGACGAGCCCGGCCGGCTGCGCGTCGACGGCGAGTTCCACCATGTCGACGGTGCGAAACGCGGCCCCGCCCCGGCCCACCCGATCCCGATCCGGATCGGGGCGCTCAAGCCCCGGATGCTGCGGCTGACCGGACGACTCGCCGACGGGTGGCTGCCGTCACTGATGTACCTGCCGGACGGGCCGGCGTCGCTGGCGGCGATGAACGCGCACATCGACGAGGGCGCCACCGGGGCGGGCCGCGATCCGGTCGCGGTGACCCGCTACCTCAACATCGTCGGGCAGTTCTCCAGCAACGGTGACGGGCTCTTCGACGGGCCGCCGGAGCAGTGGGCCGAGCAGATCACCGACATCGCCCTGACCCACGGGACGTCCGGTTTCGTCCTCGCCTCCGACGAGCCGGGCGCACTCGAGCTGTTCGGCCGGGAGGTCGCTCCACGCGCCCGCGAGCTCGTCGCCGCCGAGCGGAGGGGCTGAACCGGGATGACCGGTGACCGGGCGCGATCCTCACCAGGAAATCGCGATCCTCGAAGGCGCTGACCACGAGCCACCGCCCGTGCTGCCGTTCCTCGCCCTCAGTGACGGGACCGCCGCCTGCGTTCGCCCCGACCTCGCGTCGACCGGCTGGCATCCCTGGTACCCCGGGTAGGCCGGCGCCCAGCGCACCCGGGACAGCACCTCGACCGGACAGCAACAGCCCGATCGGCCACACCGCGGACCCGATCTGCTGAGCGACGCCCGGTGACCGCCCCGCCGGCCGCTCCCCGACCCGCAGCCAGGCGTGCAGCACGTTCGCCGCCACGGACATCACTGTTGCCGGGGACTGTAAAACGTTCGGCTCTGTCTCATATCCGGTGGTGACGGTAAGTAGTTGACGTGGCTGGCAGTAACACTCCCAGGCCAGTAAGGGTGACGCGACCGTCGGCACCGCGCCTGTCTCGCTCGACGGCGCGTCTGCGACTGCTCTCCTTGGAGCTCGGACCAGGCGCATCAGTGCTGACGCTCTGTCACCACCGGATGTGAGGCAGAGCCGTTCGTTTGACAGACCCGGACAGCACTGCAACCTGTCAGCAAGCCCAAGGGGCCTGCTTGAGCCGTGTGCTCGGACGACGGGCACGCACGGTTCTGAGGGGGGTGCGGCGCAGTAATGTGCCGCACCTACCCGACCTGAACGGCGACTGCGAAGAACGCCGGGCACGAAGGTCAAGACGCACGACTTCGTCGGCCAGGCCGAGAAGAAGACTGGGTGCTCAGCCGAGCTGCGCCTTCAGCCACCGCAGGATATCCGGTGTGACCCGGTCGGTGATGTCCGCGAACTCGTCGTGCCGCTTGAGGAACTTGGCGACGTAGGGGCAGACCGGGACGATCCGCATTCCGGATGCGCGCACGTCGTCGAGTGCCTGCTGGACCAGTTGTGAGGCCAGCCCCTGGCCGGCGAAGGCCTCGTCGATCTCCGTGTGGAAGAAGACACGTTGCACGCCCAGGTCACGGTAGGCGGTCAGACCGGCGCGTTGGCCGTCGACCAGGATCTCGTACCGGTGATCGGCGTCCACACGCTCGACGGCCGTGGTGGTGGAGGACTCGCTCATGGTGTGCCTTTCGTAAGGGAGATCAGCGGGTCGGCGGGTTCCGGCGCGGCGTGATGACGGCGTTCGGCAGGGCGGGTGCGGGAAGGCGGCCGCTGGGAGAGTCCTTGATGACGCCGAAGCGGTCGGAGGAGGCTTCCCAGTCCTCGCGGGCTTTCACGATGTCCTCGTGGCTGCGGCCGATGAAGTTCCACCACATGATGATCTCCTCTTCGAAGGGAGGCCCTCCGAGGAGGATGGTCCGCGCCGGGGCGTCGGTCTCGTTCACCATCGTCAGGGTGTCCGCGCCGCGAGGGACGTAGCCGAGTTCGGCGGGCTGCAGAAGAGTGTCGATCAGACGGATCTCCCCACTGTCCACGAGAAGGCCGTGCTCGAAAGCCGCGTCCACGGCGAAAGTGAGCGTTGCACGGGGTTCGATGACGATCTCGGCGCCGAGCAGCGGCGTGAAAGTCCGGACCGGGGAGGTCCGGCCGACGAGCGAGCCCAGGAAGACCCTGATCTCGGCCCCGTCGGCCTGCGCGCGTTCGGGCACGTAGTGCTGGAAGTCCCGGGCGGCGTTGCGGTGTTCCTCGGGCAGCGCGACCCACAACTGCACGCCGTGGATGACGGTGGTGTCCGGGGTGGAGACCTCAGAGTGGGCGATGCCGTATCCGCCGGTCATGAGGTTGATCTCGCCGGGCCGGATGAAGGCGTGGGTGCCGAGGGTGTCGCGGTGTTCGAACTCGCCGCTGAACAGCCAGCTCACCGTCTGCAGACCGGTGTGTGGATGCGGGGGCAGGTCCATGCCGCCCAACGCGGCGACCTGGTGCGGGCCGAAGTGATCGGCGAAGCACCAGGCACCGATGAGTGTGCGCTCCCGCTGGGGCAGCGTCCGCCGCACGTGCATCGCACGTGGACCGCCGAGGGGGACCTCTCGCGCCGACAGGACATCGACCCTGGGGGCTCCGGCCAGCCGGCCGCCGTCGACGAGCACACCGCAGCGCAGAGCCGCGGCATCAGCCTCCGTGTCGCTCACCGAGAGTACCCCCTATACGTTCTGGTTGTTACGTCAACTATGATGCCATGGAGGCAGCCAAATGGCCACTCACCCGCACGAACACCGACCACTCCCCGCGTGGCCCGAAGGAGCCCCCGACGTGAGCAACCACACCAACAGCTCCCCGCCCCGCAGCGATCGAACCGAACCGGTGCACGTAGCAGTCACACCCAGGGGTGACCGCGGTGGACGCGGCCACAGAGATACTGCTCAACTGGTCGGGCAACGGGCTTCCTTGGTCGTGCTGGGTGTCGTAACCGCGTCACTACCAAGGGGCCCGTTCTTTCATGCCCGTGGCCGCACCCGTACCTCTGTCCAGATGGCCACCCGCGCCGCACACCTCGAACGAGATCCGGTTTGCCACAACGCACTCATTCCGAAACCATGAGTCAGACCTGGCCAGTGCGGCGGAGACTCGGTTGACGAGTCGCGCAAACCTCACGAGGCTCCGCCCTCAGCAGCCACTGCTGCGACGCTTGTGCCGAGTAGATGGCGCAGGCCGGGCCACCCGATCCGGACCGGTTGGTTCCTCGTCCAGCTTCTCCACCACACGCTCGGAGATCCGAGCCAGCACCTGCAGCTCCGACGGCGTGACGTGGTCAAGGAAGAGCCTGCGCACCGCCTCCACATGACGTGGGACGGCTGCTTCGATCACCGCTCGCCCCTTGTCCGTGATGACCACGAACATGCCACGGCCGTCTTCGGGACTCCTGCCGCACACCACCAGACCACGCTTCACCATCCGGGCGATGTGATGGGACATCCGGCTCTTCTCCCACTGCAACGCCCTGGCGATGTCCAGAAACCGCCGCCGCCCCTCCGGTACGTCCGTCAGCTCGACCAGTACGGCGAAGTCGGCAGGCGATACGTTGGACTCCGTCTGCAACAAGCGAGACAAGCGGCCCATGAGCCTCTCATGCATGCGGACAAAGCTCCGCCACACATGCTGCTCCTGCGCCGTCAACCTACGCACCGCTCTTCCATGCAGAGGCCGCGGCCGCTCGTCGACGGTCCGGCCCTCAGTTCACAACGGTCGGCTCGGACGACCGGCCGGCGATGCCGCCCCAGCCGAAGGAGCCCCGCCGAGCGGGGAGCTCCCAGCTCCTCTGTTCCTGCCCCTTCACCGGCACGACACCGCGCCGGTGAAGGCGCGTTCCCCTCATCGGCATTCCGAGGGTGCCCGCAAGCGGCACCCCCGGGGCACGGCCCGCCGACGGTAGCGACTCAGCCCACCTCGATGTCCGCGGCGTTCTCGGCGAGCCAGTCGTCGAAGCTCTTGAGTGCCGGGTTGATCTCCCGCAGGAAGTCCAGGTCGCGGGCGCCGGTGAACTCCTGGTCGAAGTCGCCGTAGTACTGGAACATGTTGGCGATCTCGTCGCCCGCCGGGACGCCCAGGGAGCGGAAGACGTCGTAGGGCACCGACTGGAAGCGCACCGGCTCGCCGATCGCGGCGCCCATCTTCTGCGCGTACTGGGCGCCGGTCAGGTGGTCGCCGGCGAGGCCGACGGTCTGGCCGATGAACCGCTCGCCGTCCTTGAGGAGGGCGAGCGCCGTGCGGCCGATGTCGTTCACGTCCACGCCGGCCAGCAGCTTGCCGTCCTCGAGCGGCAGGGTCAGTGTCAGTACGCCGTCCTCGGCGCGCTTGGGACCCATCGCCGACAGGAAGCCCTGGAAGTAGAAGGCGGTGTTCAGGAAGGTGGTCGGCACCCCGGCCTGCCGGAACAGCTCGTTGCCCTCGCCCTTGGCGTCGAAGTGCGGGACGTTGTACTTCTCCTGCAGGACAGGCATCCGCTCGTCCTGCAGCGGCAGCAGTTCGCGGGTGTCCTCCAGCGTCGACCACACCGCGTGCCGCAGCCCGGCATTCTTCGCGGCCCGCACCAGGACCTCGATCTCCTCCCTCTCCTTGGCCGCCGAAACGTGCGCCCAGAAGTTGGTGACGAGGAAAGCGCCGTAGGCGCCCTCGAACGCCTCGTGCACGGTCGGCTCGTCATAGAAGTCCGCCCGCACGACCTCCGCACCCAGCTGCGCGAGCTCCTTGGCCGCGGGTGAGTCGGGGTTCCGGGTCAGCGCACGCACCGTGAATCCTGAGTCCGGGTCGGCGAGGATCGCCCGCGCGATGCCGCCTCCCTGCGCACCGGTGGCTCCGGTGACCGCGACGACCTTCTTCTCGCTCATGTCATACCCCTACCCGAGAGATTGTTGATGGGTCAACTGAAGCACGATCTGGTTGATTAATCAACTTGTGGTGCAGGATTCAGCGGTGATCGCCGCGAAAGTCGCCCGAGTGGCACAACGCGACCGGCCGGACGCCCAGTTCGGCCCACACGCGGGCGGCGTTCAGGGCCGCCGCCATGGCCGCGAGGAGGCCGTCCAGGGGCTTGAGCACCGGCTTCACCCGAGCCAGAAGAGCTCTCCGCGACGAGGATGGAGGAGCTCCGTGCCCATCCGCCCGGCTGGACCTCTGTCAGGCGCGCCGAACCTTCGGCCGGCGGGGCGGAGGTCCGACTACGCAGGCCCCGACTCTCCGCCGGGAGTACTACGGGCTTGCCGCTCAGTCGACCCGGACTGACTCACTGCCGGTGCCGCCGCAACCTCATCGAGGGGATGGGTACTTGCGACAGGCATCTGCAGCCGTCCCGCCCCGATGAGGGCGAGGATGTCACCGAGCGCTTCGGGACCCTCCGCTCCCGGCTCGGTCCTGTGCGCCTGGACCGGACGGCACCGACGTACTCGCACAGCCCCTGCCGCCGCGTGAGGGCGAGGGAGCGCGCGCGACGGCGCCCGCGGCGTCGAAGGCCACGAGTGAGAGGACGCGGGAACGGAGGACGGCCTGGCGACCGGTGCAGCGGGGTCAGCGAGCGCCGACCGCGCGCAGGAGGGGGCAAGGCAGCCCCCCAGCACCTCGTCACCGAGGCTGAAGGCGGTCACCCCCTCGCCGGCCTGGTCGACCACCCCGCCTTGCTGGAACCGAAGCCGCCCGGGAGATCGACGGGCATCACCTGACGCGCAGAGCCGTGCGGCATCTTCCCGTCGATCGGATGGACGCCTGCGGCGCTCACCGCGAGCCGTACCTGCCCGGGGCCCGCGGTGAGCGGCGGAACATCGACGATACGCAGCACGTCAGGGTGACGTACTCGGAGAACTGCACGGCGAGGGACGTTTGCTCGACGTCAGGATCTTCGGTGTCACCTGCGGTAGTCGGGCACTGCCGCTTCACTGACCACAGGGCCCCGCGTGGTCGCAGTACGGCTGGAGGCGGCTCTGCCCGCAGCCGCACAGCACGGCCCTGGTCTCGGCGCGTACGCCTTGCGGCGTGTCCACCCTCAGCTCCCCGCGCAGGGTCAACTGCCCGGCGGCACTGCGGGTGATCGTGGTGGGCCGGTCGGGGGACTCCGCCTCGCCCTCCACGAGTTCGTACCGGAGTGCGCCCGAGGGACAGCGCCGCACCACCTCCGCCAGGCGCTCGGCCGTAGCCTTGTCCGGTTGGATCCACGGTCGCTTCGCCGGGTCGAACACCTCGGGCAGACCATGGACGCATTCGGCGGCGTGGAGGCAGCGCCTGGCCTCGAAGGTCACCGTGATCGACTCCGTCCGGTATGCCTTCCGCTCGGATTCGCCGCTCATGCCGGCCTCCGTTCCTGCCGTGCTCGGCTTTCAGTCACTGACCCTGCTGCGGGACTGGTACAGCAGGCCCTGGTACTCGGGGTGCCGGCTGATCCAGCCCGCGAAGAAGGGACAGGTGGCCAGCACCCGCAGGTTCGCGGCGCGAGCCTCGTCCAGGGCTGTACGAACCAGCGCGGACCCGACACCCGCGCCCTCGTACTCCGCCTCGACCTCGGTGTGCACGAACGCGATGAGTTCCGTCGTACGGATGTATTCCGCGACGCCCGCCACCTTGGACTCTCCGTCGACACGGGCCTCGTAGCGCTTCGCCTCCGGCGCGTCGCTCACTTCGATCGTCATGTGTCCTCCTTGTGGGGTCCGATCCCGCTCAAGTCGGCGGATTCCCGTCAGCCAGGACCTCAGCCTAGCCCCACAAGGTTGATACATCAACCTAGCGCTCGACGACGTCCCCCACTCGTCCGACAGGCATCGATCCCGGCACCTCCCGGATCGCGCACCGGGGCCGGATGTGAACCGAAGCATCCGGGTCACGACACACCCGGCCTCGCCGAGGGCCGCATCCCCGCCACCGCCAGTAGGTGAGCTGTCAACGATTTCGTTAGACTGCCCTCATGGACGCACCACCACGCTGGCTCGACCCAGAACAGAAGGCCGCCTGGGACAGCTTCATCCGCATGCAGGAGAAACTCACCGGACGGCTGTCCCGACGCATCCAGGCCGACTCCGGAATGTCAGCAGCCGACTACCTCGTGCTCGTCAACCTCACCGAAAGAGGCAACGGGCGGATGCGCTTCCTGGATCTGGCCAAACTCGCGGAGTGGGAGAAAAGCCGGATGTCCCACCAGGTCACACGGATGGCGAAACGCGGGCTCGTGGCCAGGGAGGAATGCCCCGACGACGGACGCGGAGCATTCATAGTCGCCACCCCGGCCGGCTACAAGGCGATCGAAGAGGCCGCACCCCAGCACGTCGAGCACGTCCGCCGCCTCTTCATCGACGCCCTGACCCCGAACCAGCTCAAGACATTCGGCCGGATTTCCCAGCGCATCCTGGACCACGTGGAGAAGCAGCCGGACTGACCGGGCGGGGCGGATGCGACTGCCCGGGTCACGAGAGGCGCCCCTTGGGTGCACCCGCGGCCAGGCTCACGAGAGCGAGGATCACGCCGAGGACAGCCGCAGCCATGTACACGGGGACTTCCCTCCACTCCTCCCCTCCCACACCGGGACTGGAAGGACGCGGGGTTCGCTGATCTTCTGCCCGGGACTCCAGGCCAACATGGTTGATCGGCCAACTTCTTTCGATGCCGCCGTGGGCTCGCACCTCGTGCATCAGGGCCGGAACGCCCGGAGGCCGGGTCGGGCCGCTGAGGCCGTTCGCCGAGGATCCGCGCGAAGAGCGCCTCTCGCAGCGCCACTTCACGAGGATCGTCCCAAAGCCGGAATCCCGTGCGGTTCATCGCGTACGCGAAGCCCGTACCGGTATCCGGGTCCGCGAAGGCGAAGGACCCGCCCAGGCCCATCGTGCCGAAGGCCCGGTCCGAGCGGAGCCGAACCTGAACGCCGGGAACGGCTTGACGTACCCCAGGGAGAACCTCGTATCGACGCGCAGCACCTCGTCGAACAGTCCGTTCGTCGGGGGTGGGCAGCGACGCGCAACGCGTCCATCGTGACATCGGTGAGCCCCAGGGCGGCACCGCCGGTTGCCACCTCACCGTAGAGCTTGGCGATCGACCGCACCTGGCCGACACCGTTGGCCGCCGGAATCTCCGCGGCCTGCACGTCCGGCCGGTTGAAGTTCTCCACGGTGCCCAGAACCCGCGGATTGCCGAACGCCCTGGCGGTCAGGCTGCGTGGATTCGCGTATGCCCGGACGAATGACACCGGCATCGCTCTCAGGTGCAGCATCACCTCCCAGGGACGAAACCCGTGGATACGGGCGACCCGGTCGCGGTCAGTGTCCTGCGGCAGACCGAAGCGGAAGTCGAGGCCGAGCGGTGTGGCGACCTCGTCGGCGAAGAACCGGCCGATGCGGCGCTTCCCAGGGTCGATCCGGCTTACGAGCTCGCTCTCGTACCAGCCCAACGACTGGCCGTGGTAGCCGTGCCGGGTGCCCGGCTCCCACGCCGGACGCTGCTCGGCAAGAGCTGTGGAGAGGACGCGGGAGCCGTTCAGGTCGCCGAGCCCGAGTGGCCCGGCACATCGACCTTGAAGACCACTGCTTCCCTTTCCTTTCGCGGCTCCCATCCTGGGGGCGAGGGGGGTGACCTGCTGGTACGGATGCGAGGCGTCGCAGCTGCACGCCGGCGGTGCGGCGCCGATCCGGCCGCCGCGACGCTACCCCCTCACAGGGTCGGATCCGTGGTCGGGTCGCGTCAACGGAAGAGATCGATCTGGCCGTTCGACGCGGTCAGGCCACCATCGACGGCGATGTGCGCGCCGTTGACGTACGAGGCGTCGGAGCCGGCGAGGAACGCCACGACAGCGGCCACCTCGGCGGGATCGCCGGGCCGGCCCATGGGCACGCGGTCGTCGAACCGGTCGCGCAGCGGCGTGCCCTCGGCGAGCGCTGTCCGGATCTCCTCGCGACTGGTCGTCACACCGGGATGGACGGCGTTGACCCGGATCTCCCGGCCATGGTCGAGGGCCATCGCATTGGTCAGATTGGCCACCGCTCCCTTGGTCGCGTTGTAGGCGGCCTGCGTCCAGTCACCGCGCACGCCACCGACGGATCCGATGTTGACGATGCACCCGCGGACCGCGCGCAAGTGGGGTAAGGCGGCGCGGGAGGCGAAGAACAGGCCGTCGACGTTCACGCTCATCGTGACTCCTCCCCCTCGTAAACGAGGGGGCTTCTCGCTATGCCGGGTTGGCGTCGCGACGGACCAGCCCGGCCCGTAGAACGTTGACAGCTCCGACTGTGTCGGCGTGCGCGGTGTGGCCGCAGGCGGCGCAGTGGAACTTGT